>DASYBQ010000076.1:0-15930 GCA_036500625.1 Pseudonocardia sp.
TACCGGTGGGCATCGCCTCGCGGCTGGTCCGCGGGTCCGCCTACATTCGCCCAGGCCCGAGCTCAGCGTGCTCCGGGCAACAGCGTCCTGCGTGATGTGCGCGGTGCTCGTCATCGTGGCACGAGAGCAGCGCATTTTGAGGCAGGTCCACCTGATGTGCCTGGTTGGGGGTACACCCCAACCAGACGTCAGAGACGGTATCGCGGATGTGTCACGACGAGGTCCCTATCAGCCAACCGGGCTGCGGGTGCGCCCAGGACCAGGGCGAGCAGGGTCAGCAGCCGGAGGGCAGATGTGACCAGAGCCGTGGCGGCGACGACCAGGCCGGCGACCGTCGAAACGGATCGTGAGCACGTGGCCGCCGCCGCGCGCGGGCACAGCGGTCATCCCCGCTCGTGCGCGGATGGACGCCACCCGGTAGCCCCGGACGTGGTGGCGCGCGGTTGAGACGGTGTCGCCACCGTCGGGCTGGTGAATGGCCTTGCGCAGATACGCAATTTTGACGATTCCGTATGTGCGCGGACAGCAGGAGAATCGAATTCTTACGTTGCTCGCGGTGCCGCCGCGAAGCCGTCTGGTCACGGCGTTTCGACGACAGGTGTTAAATGGGGTCGCGCCATGACAATCGATTTCGAGGCTGTGGTCGCCCCGCAACGGGGAGAGTCGGTTCTCGAGGGTCGTCAGCCGGAGTCGCTGTGTGTGCGCATCGCCGGCCACGCCCGGTCCCATCCGGAGCGACTCGCGGTCGCCGACGTCGATGTCACGCTCAGTTATGCCAACAGTTACACCGAGCTGGACCGCCGGGCTGACGTGCTGCTGGAGCGAGAGGCGGTTCCGGAGTGCTGCGTCGCGATCCTGCTGGAGTGCTCCGCCCGGTTCGTGGTCGCGACGCTGGCGGTGCTCAAGACCGGCGCCGGCTACCTGCCGCTTGAGGTGTCGGCGCCGAAGGTTCGGACGTCGAGGACGCTGGCTGACGCCCGGGTGTCGTTGCCGCTGATCGAGGGCGGGCGCGCCGGGGTGTGCCCGCCCGGCTGCCGGGTGGTCCAGCCTGACGGGCCTGGGGCCCGGCCGCGCGAGGGGATCCTCTGGGACGGCGACCCGCTGGGCCTGGCCTACGTCATCTACACCTCGGGTACCACCGGCAGGCCCAAGGGCGTCGAGATCATCCACGCCAACCTGGCCAACCTCGTGGACTGGCACGTCGGCGCCTTCGACGTGGGCCCCGGCGACCGTGCGGCCCAGGTTGCCGGCCTCGGTTTCGACGCGGCGGTGTGGGAAATTCGGCCGAGCCTGGCCGCCGGCGTCTCGCTGCACCTCGCCCACGAGCCGACCCGCCGCTCGCCGCACGCGCCGGGGGACTGGCTGGTCCGCGAACGGATCACTCATGCCTTGGCTCCCGCCGCGCTGGCCGAGCAGCTCATGCACCTGCCCTGGCCCGCCGTCGCGGGCGGCCCGGTCCGGGCGTACCGCACGGGCGACCGGGTCCAGATGCTGCCCGGCGGCGAGCTTGAGTTCCTGGGCCGGCTTGACGACCAGGTCAAGATCCGCGGGCACCGCATCGAACCGGGCGAGGAGCTGCGCCGGTATCTGTCCGAGACGGTGTCGGGCCGCATGGCCCCGGCGCTCCTGGTGTGGATCGACGCCCTGCCGCTCACCTCGAACGGGAAGATCGACCGGGCGAGACTGTCCGTGCCCGCCGCCAGCACCGGTGCGGACGATATGCGGGCACGGTTGCTCGACACGGTCCTCGCGCGAGGCGACGTCACCATGGACCTCATGGCGGACCTCGCCGAGCCGCTGCCGGCCATCGTCACCGCCGAGCTGCTCGGGATAGCGACCGAGGACCACGAACAGCTCAAGGACGGGTCGGTCACGTTCGCCGAGATGTTGGGCGACTTCCAGCACAACCCAGACCGGCTCGGCGGCGTGCCGCGGGCCGTGGAGAACCTCACCGTCTACTTCACCGACGCGATCGAGCGCCAGCGCCGTCAGCCGAGCGAGGGTCTGATCCAGACGCCGCTGACCTTTGAGGTGGACGGTGACTGGCTGACCGACGAGGTGGCGGCGGCGGCGAACTGCATCGTCACCATGGTCGGCCTGGATACAACCACCAACCTGATCGGCAACGGCGTGCCCACGCTGCGCCGTCCCGCGCACCTGGCGCGGCCGCGCGCCGAGCCGGATGTCATCCCGGACGCGGTGGAGGAGCTGCTGCGCTTCGAGAGCCCCAGCCAGCACACCGCCCGGCTGGTGCCGGAGGACATGGGGCTGGGCGGGACACTGATCGGGGAATGGCAGGCCGTCATCGCGGTGATGGCGGCCGGCAACGGCGACCCGGAACGTTTCCCCGACCCCGGCCGGCTGGACTTCGACCGCCTTGGCGGCAGCCGCCACCTGGCCTTCGGCTGGGCCGCGCACTTCTGCTTCGGCGCACCGCTGGCCCGCCTGGACGGGCAGATCGCGTTCGAGACGCTGCTGCGCCGGTGCCCGACGCTGCGCGCGGCCGGCGGGCCGCTGTTCTGGCCGGAGAACCTGGGCCTGCGCGGGCTGGAGAGCCAGCCATTGATCGTGGGCCCTTCGTGACCACCGCGCTCACCCCCCGGCTGCGGACGGCCTCGCTGCAGGACTACCCGAGGATCCGAGGGCTGGAGGCCCGGCACCTGCCCGCGACGCTGTCCGAGGCGTCTTGGCTGGGGCTGTTCCTGGACAATCCGCTGTGGTCCCGGCTCGGCGCGAGCTGGCCAGTCGGCTGGGTGTTCGAGAACACGGACGGCGAGCTGGTCGGCTCGATCGGCAACGTGCCCTCGCTGTACCGGTTCCGGGGCGAGGAGTACGTCTGCGCCAACGGCCGCAGCTGGGTGATCGAACCCGAGTACCGTGCATACGCGCTGATGCTGATGGACGAGTACTACCAGCAGCCCGGCGCCCAGCTGTTCGTGAACACCACGGTCGGGCCGGACGGCGCCGCAACCGCAGACATGTTTGCCACCCGGATCCCGCTCGGGGACTGGCAGAGCTACGCCATCGCGATCACCCGGTACCGGCCGTTCGCGCGGCGGGCGCTGGAGAAGAAGGGTGTGCCGGGGGCCGCACCGCTGTCGCTGCCCGCCGCCGCCGCGCTGTGGTGCGCCGACGCGCTGCGTTCGCTTCCGCCGGTGCCGCCGTCGGTGGAGGTGACGCGGCTGGAGCGGTTCGACGCCCGCTTCGACGCGTTCTGGTCGGAGCTGGTCCGGACCCGGCCGGACACCCTGCTCGCGGTGCGCGACGAACGGACGCTGAACTGGCACTACGCCGAGCCGCTGCGGGCCGGGCAAGTGCGGATCCTCACCGCCACCCGGGCCGGGCTGCTACGCGGCTACTGCGTGCTGCGGCTCCGCACGCTGCCGGACGGACTGCGCTGCCTGCGGCTGATCGACTACCGGTCGCTCGAGCAGGACGTGGACCTGCTGCCCGCGCTGCTGCGGGCCGCGCTGCGCACCGCCCGCCAGGAGAACCTGCACATCGTCGAGCACCTGGGCCGCGGCCTGCCCGGGATGCGCGCGTTCGACGAGTTCGCCCGCTACCGCTTCCCGCGACAGTGCTGGGCGTACTACTACCGCACACCGGACCCGGTGCTGGCCGAGGCGTTGAGCGGCGTGCGGGCCTGGGATCCCTCCGAGTACGACGGCGACGCCAGCCTTTACTGACCGGCGCTCACGCGTCGTGCACGAGGGTCCCGTCGTCGGGCCCGGCGACGAATACCAGGCTCCGCCGGCCACGGGATGACCCGCCTCCCCGGTCCGCCACCGGGATGGGCTCGCGCGGGCCGACGTCGCGCCGCCGGAGCACCCCACCACCACCAACGCCGCCGTGCACTGACGCAACACCTCGTCCGGCTCAGCCACCGAGAACGAGACAGTCCCGAGTCGCGGCCATCGCTGCCGCAGCTCCTGTGGGATGGGTCGATGACAACGCGCGTGAGAGCCTGCGAACCTTGCGGGGGGCAGTTCCGCGGGGCACACCTTGCGGGCTCGCGGGACTGGACCGCATGCGCGACAGCGTCTACCTAGTCCGTGGGTGGGATTTGGTCAGGACTGTCGTTGTCGTTGGCGGGAGCGCCTGACGATAGCCGTCCTGCCAGGCGAGCCAGGCGACGGTACGGAGCGCGGTCTCGATGTCAAGGCGATTTTCCTCGAGGTCGTCCAGGGCTTGAGCGACCAGAGTGTCGATGAACATGAGTTATTGGTCACCTTAGTCCCTGATAGTGCCGGCGCACTCGCGCCGTGCGGGGCCGCGCCGATTGCCGAAGCCGAGTGCCTGAAGGGTGCCGCGATCCCCAGTAGCGCGGCGCGAGAGTTCCAGTTGTCTGACTCCGCTCAGGGCCAGTCAGAGCCACGGTGAAACCCAGGCCGGTCCAGTTCACCCGCCGACACCTCCCCGGTACAGCACGCGCAGGGCGGCGACGGCGGGTTTGGCGGTCCCGGTCGCGCCGAACAGCCCGAAGGATCTCTCCTTCGCCTCGCTGTCCGCCGGTTCGTCGCGGGACTGGTACACCATCGCCACCGGCACCCACGGGTAGTCGGCCGCCAGCTGTCGCAGCCGCTGGACCAGCCGGTGTGCCTGGTCGGCCTGGCTGACGCAGGAGGACAGCACGGCATCGCAGGTGGAGTAGCCGAACTCGGTCACCCAGATGTTCACGTTCGGCGCACCCGCCGAAGCGGCGGTCGAGCGTATGTCGTTGAGCACCGACAACTCGCCGTATGGGTGCGCGGACAGCGCGTCGAAGCAGCCGATCAACCCGTCCCGCAGCGCCGAGCTCAGCCAGCTCGACCAGTCGCTCACGTCGAGCGAGCCGGCCAGCACCGTGGCTTGGTTGTCCTGTTTCTTGATCGCGTGGTAGGCGGCGCATGCGGCGGCGGCGTACTGGGTGGGCGTGGCCCAGGGCTGCCCGTCCGGCTGTGCGCCGTCGGGTTCGTTCATCAGCTCGTACGCCGGGGTCACCCCGCCGGGGTCTCGGCCCGCGAAGTGCTGGGCAAGGACGCCCATGAACGCGCCGTAGGCGGCCGGGTCGCTGGCGGTGGCCCCGCCGCCGCCAGCCCAGTCCGGGGCCTGGTCGCCGATGAATAACACGTGCAGGCCCAGCGACGTGGCGTCGGCGACGATGCTGTCCAGCCTGCCCAGCTCGGCGGCGCTCGTGCCGTTACGCGTCGGTTGGACCGCGTACCACGGCACACCCACCCGCAGCCAGCTCGTGCCCAGGTCCGCCAGCTGCGCGAACTGCGTCTGCCGCTGGGAGTCGCTCATGCCCTCTAGGTGCACCGTCACGCCCAGGTCCGGCAGCGCTAAACGGGCCACCGAGGCTTGGTCGGCGTTGCTCGCCGCGCACGCCGAGGTGAGCAACCCCAGCGCGAGCAGCAGAGCCGTAAGCGGGCTGGACCGATGGGCGGTCACCGTTACGCGAGTCATGCCCGCCGGCTCCTTCCTGCTGGATCATGACGCTGGCGCGGTTGTTCGGGCCACCGGTGAGCGGGGTGTGGCCGTATTCGAGGGCCAGCGCGGCCAGCGTGTCGGTCTCGGGGCGCCGGGCGCGCGGCGGATGGGATCGGTCCGGGGCGATGCGCCGGTTCCGGGCCAGGCAGACCACGATCGTCAGCGCGATGCCGAGCGACAGCACGCCGAGCGCGGCGGCCAACGACAGACCGGGAGCGCGCTGGGGCGTGCTGGCGGCGGCGATGGTGGCCAGGGACAGCGAGTCCTGGTGGGACACGTGCAACGAGTGCTGCCGGTCGGCCAGCTCTTGTCCGGCCATCGACAGCACGGACTGGACGATGTCGATGCTGGCCTGCGGCGTGGAGCCCTGCGCGGTGACGAAGATGAACGGCTGGTTCGGATCGCCGCCGGTGCCGGTGTCGCCCACGTTCTTGACCGTATATTTGTCGGGCCCGGCGCCTAGTCCCAGGCTGGCCGCGGTCTCCGGTGTGTTCAGCGACTGGCTGAGCATCACGGCGGTGGTGTTGAGGCTGGTGTCGAACGCGAGCAGCGGGTTCGCGCTCTGCAGCGCGCCCGGCCGCTTCGGCTGTACTACCATCGCGACGCCGCTGGAGGTGTAGTGGGCGGGGATGAGGGTAGACGTGAGCCCCGCGAGCACGCACGACAGAGCGATACCGGGCACCGAGATATACCACTTGCGCAGCAGCGCTCGCATCGTGCCGGACAAAGTCATCGCTGTATGTCCTCTCCGCCGGGCGTTGGCATCCGGCTTGATCGTCTGTGGGTCGCCGGCCGGGTCGCCGGCATCGTCAAGGTTGACGAAGCTCGGGTGTGAGACGTCATGTGTGTGCCGCCGAGGGTGTTCTGGCCGTTGGGTCGGGTCGGTGCGGGTTCCGGAACGCGCGCGGTGGGTGCGCCGGGCGCGCAGGGCGAAGAAGAACAACGGCAGCAGCGGCGTCAGGTGCTTGATGTACGAGCCGTAGTCGGGCTCGAAGATGGCCTGCGCGGCCAGCATAGCGAGCAGCAACGACACCGCGCGGCAGAGCCGGACCTCGGCCCGGAACCAGCCGTGGCGCATGCCGGTGCGCGCCACCTGTAGCAGGCACAGCCACAGCAGCGAGATGATCCCGCCGAATATCAGGTAGGTGGGGGACAGCGCGAGGATCAGCGGGATCGGCACGACCAGCAGCACCAGGGTGAGCAGGGCGTTCGCGGCGCCGCCGAGCGGGCCGGTGACTGGGATGTAGTCCTGGATGGTGGACTGTGCGTAGAGCCCGTTGGACTCGTTGACCCCGGTGCGGAATGAGTCGAGGTCCACGCCCATACCCAGCTTGACGCCGAACGCCAGCGCCACCATGGAGACCACCAGGAAGATTGGTAGCCAGCGCACACGCCGCGACCGCAGCAGGACCCGCAGGCCCAGGTACAGGCCCACCACGATGAACCAGTACTGCCGGATCAGGTAGGCGTAGCCGCAGGCCAGTGCCACGAAGACCAGGTCGCCGTGCACCCGCCTTGGCATCATCACCAGTACCAGCGCGAGCAGGACGATCACGCTCTCCTTGGAGTACTGCGCGAGGTAGATCGAGGCCTCGGCGCCTGAGAAGGCGAACAGCAGCATCTCCAGCATGCCAAACTGGCGGATGTCGTCCCAGCCGATGCAGCGGAACATCACCACGAAGAACAGTGCTAGCGCGGCCAGGTAGGTGGCCATCGGATAGTCGAACGCGCCGACCAGCCGGTACAGCCAGGCCATCGTGACGAACGAGTCCGGAGACGGGCCGGAGGCCGCCATGTCCAGGCCCATGATGTGGTGCGAGTCGGCGAAGTACTTGTCCGGGAGCACGTCCTCCTTCGCCACCGCGAACCCGAAACACAGCGGCACCGTGACCAGCACGTACAGCTGGCGGAGCACCTGGCCCCAGGGAATGACCGGTTCCTCGTCGAGGGCGTCGGCGCGCCGCATCGTCGCCACAGTCATCCCAGGACCCGAGCGCGTGCGGGGTGCGTCCTGGTCACCTCGATGGGCACTGGAGGCGCCGCCGATACCGGCTCCAGCCCGGCGATCGACCGGGTCAGCTCGGCTAGGTGTTCGTAGGTGAACCGCTGGTCGAACCGGGCGGTGGCTACGGCCCGGGCCGCCTCGCCCCGCCGGTGGGCCAGGTCCGGGTCGCTCAGCAGCCCGGCCAGTGCCTCGGCCAGTGCCTCGGCGTCCTCGGGGGCCACCAGCTCACCAGTCTCGGGTGTCACCACCTCGGTCAGGCCAGGGATGGCCGAGCCGACCACCGCGCGCCCGGACGCGGCCGCCTCCAGCGCGACCAGCGGCAGCCCCTCCCAGCGGGACGGCACCGCCACCACGTCGGCGGCCGCGAACCACGGCCGTAGGTCGGCGGCCGCCGGCGCGAACCGGACCCTGGCTGTGGCGGCGGTGTGCAGCTCGCCGGCCATCTCCCCGTCGCCGAGCAGCACCAGCGTGGCCGCCGGGCACCGGGTCAGCACGCCGGGCCACGCCGCGAGCAGCACGTCCTGGCCCTTCTGTTTACTCAGGCGGCCGGGGCAGAGCACGATCGGGTCGTCGGCGGGCAGGCCCAGCGCCGCGCGAGCCTGCCGGGCGGACCGGACGTCGGCGGGGAAGAATCGCGCACAGTCCACGCCATTGCGGATCACGCGCAGCGGCCCGGTCAGACCCTCGGCGCGCCCGGCCTGCGCCTCCCCGTCCCCGACGCACACCACCGCGTCGGCCAGCCGGGTGGCCAGCCGCTCCCAGCCGAGCGTCACCGCGCGGGTTCGGCCCCGCGTCGCCAGCCACGACCAGCCGTGCGGCTGGAAGATCGTGGGGCGGCGGCCCGCCACGGCCAGCCGCCCGGCCAGCCCGGCCTTCGACGAGTGCAGGTGCACCACGTCCGGCCGAGTGCCGGCGAGGATCCGGCGGGCGGCCAAGGTCTCACGCAGCGTCGCCGGTCCCGGCGCGCGGGTGGCTTCCCAGGCCCACCAGTTGACGCCCAGCGCGCGGACATCCTCGGCGAGCGGTCCCTCCGGGCAGGCCACGCTGACCCGCCAGCCCCGGGCCAGCTGGTCGGCGCACGCGTCGACCAGGTAGCGGCGCACGCCCCCGTCGGTGGGCTGGGCGAGGTGCAGCACGTGCGGCAGCTGCACGGCGAGCCCGGTCGGCGCCGGTGCCTGCGCGCCGGGGGTACCGCGGGGCACCAGAGACTCGTAGAGATCGTCCACCTCCCGAGCGATGCCGGGCGCGGTGTACTCCGCGGCCACGGCCGGTGTCCGGTCCCACGGCGTGCCCAGCAGCGCACGCACCTTGCGGCGCATATCCACCGGGTCCGCGCCGCAGCGGCGCGCCAGCGGGAACCGGCCGGCGGGCAGGTCGTCGATCGCCGGGCAGGTCACGTAGACGGTGGGCAGCCCCGCCGCCAGCGCCTCCAGCACCGCGATGCCGAACGTCTCGTGCGGCGAGGTGGCGGCGTAGACGTCCATCGCGGAGTACATGCCGCGCACGTCCCGTGACTCTCCGGTGAAGATCACCCGGTCGGTGATGCCGTGGTGGTGCGCCCGCTCGCGCAGCTCGGACATGGCCGCACCGTTGCCGACCAGCAGCACGACGGTGCCCGGCAGGTCGCGCGCGGCGTCGATGAGCAGGTCGACGCGACGGGCGGGCGCGAGCCGGCTCACCGAGCCGATCACCTTGGCGTCGAGGGGGATGCCCAGATGGGCGCGGACCCGCCGCCGCTCGGCCGCGTCGAACCGGAACGCCGCCGCGTCGATGCCGTTGGGGATCATCCGGATCCGGGAGTCTGGCACGTCCCACTCCGCGAGCAGCCGCGCCACGGTCGGCGACACCGCGACGGTCATTCGGCCCAGCCGCTCGCTCGCGAGATACATCGCGCGCACCCCCGGCCGGTCCGTCGGCCTGCCCTCGATGCTGGTCGAGGTCAGCGAGTGCTCGGTGGCCAGCACCGCGCGCACGCCCGCCATCCGGGCCGCGAGCCTGCCGTAGAGCATCGCGCGGTATAGGTGGGTGTGCACCACGTCGTAGCGGCCCCGGCGGATCAGCGCCGTTAGCCGAGGGATCACCGCGAAGTCGGTGTTGGACCTCATCGCCAGCCGGTGCACCGGAACTCCGGCCGCGCTGATCTCGTCGGCCAGCACGCCCGGGTTGGTCAGCACAGCGACCTCGGCGTCGTGCCGGGTGTGGCGCAGCAGGTCACGCAGCTGCTGCTCGGCCCCTCCGGTGGCCAGACCGGTGATCACGTGCAGCACCCTCATCGGGAACGCCTCCAGTTCAGTTCGTGGCGAACCTGTTTGGCCGCCAGCCGTGCTCCTCGGTCGCGTTCGCCGACGAAGCTTCGGGGGATGCTGTGCACTGTTGCCACGTCGGGATGCCCGGCGTGGCAGGCGTGTGTATAGCCCGCCGTCCGGACCGCGTCGATCTCGCGCTCGCCCGCCTCTCCGTACGGATAGGCGAAGCCGTCCACCCGCTGGCCGGACAGCTCACGCAGGATCGCCCGGCTGTGGCCCAGCTCGTGCGCCAGCAGCTCGTGGCTCAGCGTGGGCAGGTGCACGTGGCGCAGCCCATGCGAGCCGATCTCCATGCCGACGCCCGCGATCTCGCGGACCTGCTCGGCGCTCAGCAGCGGTTTGCGCGGCGCGTCGGCGTCCCACTCGTTGCTGTCGCCGAGCCGCTGCGCCAACACGTACACGGTCGCGGTGAAACCGAAGCGCCGCAGCGTGGGCACCACCGCGGTGGCAAAGTCCGCGTAACCGTCGTCGAAGGTCAGGCCGACCACGCCGCGATCACCCCGGGCCTGGGCGGCCAGCATCTCGGCGACCGTGACCCCGCGCAGCCCGCGCCGGTGCAGCCAGCGCAGCTGCCGCTCGAACGTCGCGGGCGTGACGGTGATCTGGTACGGGTCGTGGGAGTACTCGGCGACCGAGTGGTACATCAGCACCCAGGCCGACCCGACCGGTCGCCGAGACACCTCGCCGGGCGACACGGTCATCGGTGCGCTCCTCGCCGGGCCAGCCGCGGCATCGGCACCCCTCGGGTGAGCACGCCGGCGACGGCGAACACCACGACCACCGAGGGCAGGCCCAGCACCACCGACCACACGGCAGGCAGCGGTGCCAGGCGCTCGGCCAGCCACAGGGCGAACAGTGTGGTCAGCACGGTGCCGGGCAGCATCCGCCCGATGATCAGCCACAGCGCGGCGGCGGGAACCACCGCGCTGCGCCGCCGCCGGACCAGCAGTGCCCCGGTGACCGTGATGCCCACGGCGTTCGCGGCCGCGATCACGGGTGCACCCCAGGTGCCCGCGCCCGCCTCGGCGATCACGCCGGTCACCAGCAGGCCGATGCCCATCGAGATCGCGGGCACCCAGGTGGCGCGTTCGCTGAACAGAGACCGGCACAGCACGTCCACCAGTACCTGGCCGAGCAGTCCCAGCACGTATACCCGCAGGATCGCACCGGTCGCCTGGGAGTCGAGGGCGGTGAACGCGCCGCGCTGGAACAGCACCTGCACGACCGGCTCGGCGAACGCGTAGAGGTACACGGTCGCGGCCAGCACGATGGCGCCGATGATGTGGATGTCGATCGCGGTGCGCCGATGCGCCTGGTCCGGGTTGCCCGCGTTGATGTGCTTGGCGAGCTGGGGGAACGTAACCACCGCCAGGATCAGCGCCAGCGTCGAGGGCACCTGGCCGATCTTCTGCGCGTAGTTGAGGTGGCTGATCGTGCCCGGGCTGAGCTCGGAGCCGACGAACCGCTCGACGAACACCTGCGACTGCCGCAGCAGGATGTAGGCCGCGATCGGCATGAACGCCGTCAGGGCCAGCCCGCCGCCCCGGATCGGCCGCCAGACCAGCCCGACGCGGCGGATGAACGCCGGCAGCTGCACCGCCACCATCAGCGCCGAGCCGACGGAGGCGCCGATCACCGCGGCGAGCACGCCCCACCAGGTATGGCCGAGCAGGATGACACCGATGATGCCGACGTTCATCGCCACCGTGACGAACGCGGGCGGGCCGTACACCAGGTGGGCCCGCAGCGCCGCGACGAAGTAGCCGGCGATGCCGATGAACAGCACGCTGACCGAGATGATCCGCATCGCGTTCACGCCGAGAGCTGGGTCGACCAGGCCCGGGGCCAGCAGCCGCACCAGCCACGGGGCACCGAGCGCGAAGATCCCGGACAGCGCCACCAGCGCCAGGAACAGCTGCGGCAGGGTCCCCCCGACCGCCTCGCGGACCGGGTCGGTGCCCTCGACAGCACCGTCCACCGTGCGGGGCGCGCGCCGCTGTAGTGCCCGCGTGAAGATCGGGATCATGAGCAGAGTCATCGCCCCGTCGATGAGTAGCGGCACCGCCGCCTCGGGCAGGGTCCAGGCCACCAGGAAGGCGTCGGTGCGCCCGTCCGCGCCGAAGACGCCAGCGATGAGCAGGTCACGGATCAGGCCGAGCACGTTGCCCAGCACGACCGCGGACGTCGTGATGAGCGCGCCGTGCAGGATCGTCCTGCCCGACAGGCTGGATCGTCGGGGCTGCTCGACGGGTGGGCTCGCCGTCACGGGCTCACCTCCTGGAACACGGGTTCGGGACTCATTGGGGACTCAACGGACCTTTCCGGAGAAGACCTCGCTGAACGTCCGGATTATGATCTTGACGTCCATCCAGAGCGACCAGTTCTCGATGTAGTAGTTGTCGAACTGGGCCCGGTCGTTGATCGGGGTGTCCCCGCGCAGCCCGCTGACCTGCGCCAGGCCGGTGAGGCCACCGGGAACCCGGTGCCGGTGGTGGTAGTTCGGGATCTCCGCGGAGAACTTGGAGACGAAGTGCGGCCGCTCCGGGCGTGGGCCCACCAGGGTCATGTCGCCGCGCAGGATGTTCCACAGCTGCGGCAGCTCGTCCAGCGAGGTGCCGCGCAGCACGCGCCCCACCTTGCCCACCCTCGGATCGCCCACGACAGTCCACCGGGTCGCCGACTCCTGAGTGTCGACCGGCTTCATCGAGCGGAACTTCAGACACTCGAAGATGCGTCCGTCACCACCCACCCGCTCCTGGCGGAACAGGATTCCGGGGCCGCCCTCCAGCCGCACCGCGATGGCGCAGGCCAGCAGCACCGGAAACAACACCACGATGGCCAGCGTGCTGGCCACGATGTCGATGCCGCGCTTGACGGTCCAGGCCAGCCCCCGCCGCGCCGGGTTGTTGATGTGCATGAGCGGGATCGCGCCGACGTGGTCCGCGAACCCGTCCTGGCTGTGGAACTGGTGCATTCTCGGCACGGCCAGCAGGTTGTAGGCGTCCGCCGGGCGCCGGCGGATGATGTCGATCAGGTGTTCGTCCTCGCCCAGCTGCCCGGTCACCAGCACGGTGTCGACCGCGTACTCCGAGACCAGGCCGGTGAAGAGTTCCACGCCCCCCAGCCACCCCACCCCGGCGACCTGGTTACGTCCCGGGTCGTCGTCGATGTACCCGCACACGGCCAGCCCGTGGCGCGGCCGGTGCGCGAGCTGCTCGGCCAGCTCGGCGGCCAGCGGGCCACCTCCGACCAGCAGCGTGCGATGCACCGCGATGCGCCGGCAGCGAGCCGCCAGCACGATGTTCATCGTCGCGAAGCGGCCGAGCACGAACAACGCGAGCACCCACACCGAGACAACCAGGAACGAGGTCACCGCCGCCTGTTCGTGGCGCAGCGCGGTGATCACCGCGACCACCGCGACCGCGGTCAGCAGCCTGCCCAGCAGCCGCGGTAGCTCGTCGAGCACGCTGATGTGCACCCGGGTCCGGTACACCCGGCCGCTGTTGGCCAGCAGCACCCCGAGCACCGCCGTGCAGATCAGTGCCTTGGCGTGCTCGGGAGCCCATAAGGCGGGTAGCGTCACCGCCACCAGATCCACCGGCGTGACCAGCATCCACGAGCGCAGCCGCCAGGCCGAGTACCCCTGCCCCGCGTTCGCCGACCAGCGCGCCAGCCGGCGTACCGATGTCCGTACGGCCTCGCTGCCCGCCAGCGTGCGTGCGGACGCGCCCGGTGCGGAGCGTTCACCGCATTCCACCACGAATCACCCCACTCACATGAATCCATCGGCGCTCGACCGAGCCAACAAGATGCGTATTAATTGTTTACGCTGATTCCGATATTCCGATTCCTGCCGGCCGCACTTTTGATATTAGAACTGGGGATGACTTCACCGATATCGTCAAATTTGACTATACCGGCGGAGCTAAACCGGCGAGACGCGAATGCGGAGCGGTGTCGAAGTAGTTTTTCGGGCCGCTGAACAGAGAGTTTGACGCACGCCCGGCTTAGCTCCAGGAGTGTCGGAGATCCCGCAAGGCGCGGCATACTCGTGTGACGCGACATGTAGCAGGTCGAGCCCCTTAAAACTTAATGTGCTCTTAACGCTGCTGTAAGCCTGATGTTTCGGCCAGAAGGAACCATAAATTTCCACTTAGACCGACAGCCAGGAGGCCGGATACTACGCCAGAGTGAGAGTGGAATCATAGATTTTGCCCAGCACCAGCCGCATCCCGGCGATGACCGGCTCCGCGTTCTCGGCGCTGCTCGTGGTGGCCAGCGGGGACAGTCCCCTGCGCAGCACCTGCTTGCCGGCGATCTTAGTGTGGCCGTCGGAGGCGCCCTGCTTGGCGTGCCCGTACACCGGGCGCGGTAGCGAGTCGATGTCGAGGAACGCCCGCTGTTCGATGCCGGCCAGCAGCTCGGTGCGCCCGGCCGCGGCGACGAGGGGGCTGTCGCGTTGGCGCGGGCGAGCGATGCGGGGCCCTCTGTCGACGTGGGTCAGATGGTCTTCGCGAGTTCGGTGAACGCGGCGGCGAGGCGGTGCGACTTTTGACGTAGGTTTCATCCACGAACCACCGGTCGCCGCCGGAGTGCCGGCACGGCCGGGGAGCCTCGAGGAGCAGCGGCATGAACCGCTGCACCGATACACCGTCACGTGATCGACATCGATATCACGTTCGGCGAGCAGTTCCTCGACGTCGCGGTAGGACTGTGAGCCCGTAGCGCAAGTACCAGCGCACCGCCACCGCGATCACCTCGGGCGGGAAACGGAACCCGGAGAAAGCAGACCCCGGTATCAGTGTGCGGACACGACGAGGGCGCATTAGACCAGCCTGCCCGCCCTGAGATCCGTCAACGCAACAGCGCGGCAGGCCTCGGTGAACCAAATCAGGTTGTAGTCCGACCCGAATCCGGGAGTAGTGGGGCTTGGGGGTGAGAAATGGCGATGGGTGCGGTCTGACCTGGGACGATGATGCTTGCGAGAGCTTGATCGTCACAGGTGAGAGGACACCCACCGGATGGATAACCTACGAGATATTCGGCGGGTGCGGATCGGCGTGCCGGATGCGAATCTGACCCTGCTTGTTGCCTGCAGTGTCGCGGGTTGAGCCGCCGTGTGCACCGGTTATCGATATCTATGCGCGGATGAGTCGGGGCGTCCTGGGTGAGTACGATTCGGGTGGATCGCAGGGCGGTCGAGGCGGCGAGTGAAATTCTTCATTCGACCGGCCCCATCGGCCGCGACCCGCGGAAAGTGCGGGAGTGAGCCGAGTGCGGCGGCTCCCCGCAGCGCCTCGGCAGGGCCCGTGCAGGGCTTCGACGTCGAGGGGCCGACTTCACCAACTCCACCAGCAGGTCCATCCGGCCGTGCTGGCGCCGCCACCGGCGCGGCACCACCACGCACGGTCCCTCCAACGGATCCCGAGGCCGAGTGATCGTCACCGAGGTCACCACGCAAGTCATACGACGCCACCCCAACAAGCCCGCCCGCAGCCAGCAACGCCTGAGCAACACGACTGAGATTGACCGCATCCAGGCTGGTCACCGCCTCACCAGATCGATCGGGACACCCTCGGCGATGCTCGCCGCGACGAGAAGGTCTGACGTTCACCGCTCGAACACGGCAAATGCCCGTCCTCAAGCGCCGTCCAGACCACCGCCAGTGGACCACCGCCACTCGCCGTCGAAGCCACGGCACAACTCGACATGGACCAGGAAATCGTTGCGGACCAGCCACGACCCATGGCCGATCAACAGCTCGACAGCAGCCGCGCAGGTCAACAGGCCCTTCGCCCACGCCCGAAGCGCGGCCGCCAGGTCATCGAAGCATGTAGTGTGTCCGACCCCAGCCGCAAGGTAGCCGTCAGGTTTGGTCGGGCGCTTCTGGAGAAGGTGCGCGAAAGTGAAGCGCCAGTGGCTAGTGCGGGAGCGCGAGTCCTGCGGTGACGAGGAGGGTTCCGGTGGTCGCGGCGGTGAGAAGGGTCGTGACGACGCCTCGTTTGAGGGCCAGAAGCAGGATCGCGGCGCCGCCGAGTACCGCGTATTGCCAGGGTTGGGTGAGTGCGAGGGCGAGCGGGATGGCGGAGCCGAGGATCGCGCCGATCGCGGCGGGCCCTGCTCCGTCGAGGAAGTACCGCGTGCGGGTGT
>DASYBQ010000077.1:0-20886 GCA_036500625.1 Pseudonocardia sp.
GGGTCGGTGAGCAGGTACCTCAGCCGTCCGGTATGCACCAGCCCCGCGCCGCGCAGGGCGCGCAACGCCACTTCCACGCTCTTCTCCGACGCGGTGAGTGCCTGCGCGATGTCCCGCTGGCTGATCCCGCGCATCAGCAAACCGTTCTCGGTCTGCTGCCCGAACTCACGCGCCCACCGCGCCGCTCGGGTCGCCGGCGACTACGACTGGACCGCGGGCGTGCGCATGCCGGCATATGCCCGCTTCGTGCCCCTGCTCAGTGCCCATGATGCAATCTCTTTTCTTCTCATGTTGCGTGCAGGTCGGAAGGCTCATGTGCTGATCCGATTCCGCGAATAGCAGTCCGCTACTCGCGGAATCGGATCAGCACAATCTCCGTGTGGCGGCGCAGACCGGGCACGGAGGTGCTCCTGGCGGTCGGGCGGGTCTTGAGGGGAGTGGAATCCCGGCCGAACTCCACAACGACCGGGATTCCACTCCGTGCCGTTCCCCCGGGGGATTGAAAAGGGGAACGGCGGCGAGGCGAATCCGCCGCCCGGCCTGCTGGGACCGTCGGCGGGTTCGCGCTCTGGGCGGCCTCTGTCTCTCGGGGTCGAGGCGAGGAGACAGGGGTCAAGTCAGGTGGATTTCAAGCACCGGATCGCCTATATCTTGCGTCCGTTCGCGTAGAGCGCCCGGCAGTCCGACACGTAGCGGACTTGTTGTCGGCGGCCGTGCACGAAGATCGCCACCCCGGTGCGGGTGCCCAACTCGTCGAGGGTGAAGCGCACGACGCTGGCCGCGAGGACACCGGAGTCTCTCGACAACGCTTTGGCGTGATCCAGCGCTGCGGCCAGTTGCTGAACGCGGCTTCGGTTGGCCGGATCTCGGCGGGCAGCGTGGCGTGCACCGTCCACACGGTCACACCGAGGGCAGAGTCGGGCTGGGTGTCCTCGTGAGTCATTGGTGTGCCGCCACGACGGGGTGTTCGGTGCCGGCCCAGCAGAACCCGATCCGTTCCCAGGGGATCAGGCCGGGTGTTCCGGTGCCGTCGACTGAACAGCCGCGTTCCCTCCATCCGCCGTCGGCGCGGATGGCGCGCCGGTAGGTGGGGTGCTCGGTGTGGCGCACGATGATGTGCAGATTGTCGTCGGGCTGGTCGAGGCTGGGCCACCAGTAGTCCTGGTCAAGCGGCGGATCGAGTGTCAGGCCGCAGTCACACTTGTCAGCCACGACGGTGCCACCAGGTCCGTAGCGTCGCCGCGTAGAAGCGGTAGATATCTCGGACGCTGAGTTCCCCATACCTGACCCCGCGGCGACGTGGTCGCCACGTCGTGGCCTCTGCTGGCGCGTGTAGCACTGGGAAATTTTTGCACTTGCCGGTATTGTTGGCCATGTCGGGCCTTTCCGTGTGGTGAGATTCTTCAAAGCTGGTTCTGGTGATCCGCATCGAGCGAGAACTGACGTGCACGCACTGAAAATCCCCCAAACGCATTAGTCGGTACATGGTTGTTGGCGACACGCGCGGTATCGCGGCAACCTCACTAAAAATAAACGAATCAGATTTGTGATTCGGGCTCGGTTTAACGGTCATCACGCAGGCACCGACAGGCTCGGCTCGGGTTTGTTCGTGTGCCGGTCCACCGTGGCGCGGAACGCATTCGCCAGGTAGTACGACAGGTAGCCGCGCCAGGTCAGCGCCCCAGTAGTCGGTCATGCACAAGACGCTAAGTGCGCTGGTCAGGCTGCTTGGGTACAGCTTGTACCCCTACCTGATGGGGCTACCCGACCAGGCCGACCCGATCGCACAGCTCGCGCACGTCGTCGCGGAGGCCGGTGGGTGGCCGGTCGCGGAGGTCGAGCAACATCCGGCGGGCGTAGCCGTTGTACTGGATGGTCTCCGGCGCGGTGCGTTCCGAGCGGTTGAGCATGGCCCAAGTGGCTGCGTGTTCGTCGCGTTGATGGTGTGCCCTGGCGACCTCGATCAGGTGCCGGCTCCGCCGGGCGAGCGACGGGATCGTATCTGGATCAAACGAGTCGGCCGCGTTCAGTGCCTCACCGGGGCGTTGCAGCTCGACGCCCAGTGTGACCGCGTGCGCGGCCATCACCGAGGGACTGAACGACGATTGCACGTGCCGATACCCCTCGCCAAGCTGGCGGGCGATGCCCTCGGCGCGTTCCCATCGAGCCCATGCCTCGCCGTGCCGCCCGCGTCGAGCGTGTACGTAGGCGATCTCGGCTTCCAGCGCGCCCACCATGCCACGCCAATGGTCGGGGGCGCCGTCCAGATGAGGGTTGAGCTGGCCGGTGGCATCGTCAGCGAGCGCGATCGCCTCTTCCCACCGGCCGCAATCGCGTAGCGCCTGCACCATGGCCCACGCGCCACCCGCAGCGACGTAGGGGTCGTCGGCTTCCTGCCCTTCGGTGAGCGCACGGTCGGCGACCATCCACACCAGTTCGGGCGCAGGCTGGTAGGCGACGTAGAAGTCGGCGAGCTGGTACACCCCGGACAAGACGCGTCGCGCGTCGCGCCGTTCCGGGCCGCGCAGGGTGCGTACCAGGTGCTGGGCGTCGCGAATGAGGTCGGGAAGCAGCGCGCCGAGCCGGGTTCGGTGGTCCGGGCTGCAGTGGCGTACCCGCCAGGCGTCGCTCAGCCGCAGCGCCAAGTGCGCCGGGTTAGCCGGCCGAGCGTCATCAGTGGTGATCCGGTAATCGGTCAGCGCGGCCTGGACGTCAGCCAGCGCGGCGTGGCGGGTACCGGCGAACACGACGACGGGCACACCGCCGTGATCCTGCACCAACGCGGCCACGTCGCGCACACCGAGCACGGCCGCGATCTGGATAAGCATCGGCAACCGAGGCGGGAGCAACCGGCAGTTCTCCACCGCCTTGACCCACTCCGGTGACTTGCCGATCAGGCCACCGAACACGCGGCGGGACACGCCGGCCTGGTCGCGGTAGTACTTGATCCGCTGGCCGGTGGTGCCGGCTGGATCACCCGCGCGCGTATTCTCAGCCACGTCCGAGACTCCAGTTACCTCGGGGCCTGCCCCGGCCGCTCCAACGTCGCGGGGACTAATTCGTTCGCGACTCTACGATACTGGCCGACATGCAGCCCTAGCGGTGATCAACAAGCGCCTCACGCTTCGCCCCTCACCTGGGTGGGTTGGTACTACAGGGACAGATTCCTGGTCGCAGCGTCGGTGCGGACGGCGTCTGCGCAGGTCGAAGAACTCTGGATCATGCAAGTGTCCGGCGAAGTCCGCCCGCCGCACGTGCAGCGCGTGGTCGCCGCCGAATGCGAAACGACATCCACCCCGAGCAGTGCCCGGTGGTCCGGAACCAGGTCCATCGCGTGCCTCCCGCGACTGTGCCGACGAGCTGTCGCGACAATTGTGTAGCGGCGGATCATCCGGTACTCCCGGAAATCCGGGGGTCTAGCGAGGCTGTTTCCAGTCCGGCCGGCCGAACCGCTCCTCCACCCCGGCGGGGTCGGTGAGCAGGTACCTCAGCCGTCCGGTATGCACCAGCCCCGCGCCGCGCAGGGCGCGCAACGCCACTTCCACGCTCTTCTCCGACGCGGTGAGTGCCTGCGCGATGTCCCGCTGGCTGATCCCGCGCATCAGCAGCCCGTTCTCGGTCTGCTGACCGAAGTCGCGCGCCCACCGCAGCAGGGACACGGCAACCCGAGCGGTCACATCGTGCGCCGCCGCGAGCTGTCGCGCGTCGGCAGTGTCCTGGCGGCGCAGCAGGATCCGGTCCACCAGGTCGAGGACGTCGGCGTGCTCGGTGCGTAACCGGACGAACGTCCTGGCCGCGACGTGCACAACGCGGCCGTTCGTCAGAGCCACGACGTGCGCGCTCCTCGGCCGACCGCTCATCACCCCCCGCTCGCCGATCAGGTCCGGCGCGCCGAGGAAGCCGAGCACCGATTCCGCCCCGTCCCGGGTCGGCAGGACGACCTTCGCCACGCCGGTCTCGAGCAGCAGCACCTTGTCGCTCGCCGTGCCGGCGGTGAGCAGGTGCTCACCGCGCCTGAAGCTCGCCGCCCGCCCGTTTTCCCTCAGGCGTCGCCATCCGTCACTCACACTGCCATTCACCACGTTGGCTCATCGTGCCCGGGCTCTCCCGCGAAACATTCAGATCTTCGGCCACCGTCGACAACCCGGTGCTCCCACGGCGCGGGAGCCGCTGGACTATGGACGTGGTGGGGCGAGATGGTCCTGCAGTTCGGCGTGGCGGAACTGGTAGGCCGGGCCGATGACGCGCAGCAGGCCGAGTCGGTGGGCGTCGTCGAGGAAGCGCATCAGATGTAGCGGCAACCGGCGCCGATCCCGAAGCGGGAGTGAGGCGAGGATGAAGCCCACCCATGCCGAGAAGGGCAGCCCGAACAGCACGCCGCCGGTCAGCCCGACCACCAGCCCGCCTGTCAGCCCGACCGCCACCCCGAGCACTACCCCGAGCAGCACTCCGCTCACCACCCCGAGCACCGACCCGAGCAGCACAGCCCGGACGAAGGCCAGGAGCCGATCACCCTGATAGCTCGCGAGCGGCGTGATCGCACGGGCGGCCAAGGTCACGCTTCCGAGGAACTTCAGCAGCCCGCCCACCAGTCCGACCACCAACCCCATTGCCAACCCCATCAGCAATCCCATCGCCAGCCCCATCAGCGGCCCGCCCAGCGGCCCGAACCCCGGCCCGCCCACCAGTCCGCCCACCAGTCCGAAGACCAGTCCGAAGACCAGCCCGCCCACCAGTCCCACCAGCGGGCCGACCACCAGTTCGCGTCGCAGCGTGTGCAGCAGCTCGGCGCCGCGACCACGCAGCCTGACATTCACGTGCTTGGGCTCCAGGTCCAGCCCGACCGCCAATTCGAACGCTGGCCCGACCGCCGGTCCGAACGCCAGCTCGAAGACCAACCCGAAGATCAACCCGACCACCGAGCCGACCACCAAGCCGACCACCAAGCCGACCGCCGGCCGGACCGTCAGCCCGAAGACCAACCCGAGGACCAACCCGACCGTCAGCGCGGCAGCCAGCCCGACCGCCAGCCCGACCGCCAGCCGTGAGCGGGGCGTGGTGATGGTGTGTCGGGCGAGGTGCCACCACAGCCAGTCGCGGGTGCCGGCATCGCGGAGCTCCTCGGCGAGGGTGCTCAGCCAGCGACGCACGTCATCCGAGGCGTAGCGCCGCGCCGGTCGCAGCGGCGGGTCCGAGACACCGCGGCGGCTTCGGGTGGTGGGCAGGCGGCTTTGCAGCACAGCGGGGATGAGCTCATCGAGCAGGTGCGCCCGCAGCGTGACGTAGTCGGGAAAGGTGGCTTTGTCGATCAGCTCGTTGGGGTTGCGTTGCCCGTCGAGGTAGACGGTACGAACCAGCCACAGTCCCAGGGCGGTGGCGGTGAGCTCGGCCAGGTTCTGTGCGGTACCCGCCTCGAGCCGGTCCAGGACAGGCTCCCAGACGTCCCCGAAACCGGGGGGCAGACATTTGTGCAGGTAGCCGGCGGCTTCGGCGTTGCTCAGCGCGAACGGGCCGATCACCGCGGCGGCGGTGAGCACGTCCCCGGCATCGGTGAGTGCGCTTTTGTACTCGTTGCGACGGCTGGTCAGGATCAGCCCGGGCATATACGCCAGCGAGGCGTTCAGCGCCTTGATGATCCTGGCGCGGCGAACCGCGTCGACCTCGTCGAGCCCGTCCAGGACCGGCAGGATATGGCCCTGGTCCACCAGCTCCTCGGCCGCGTCGAGACCGAAGAACCGCAGCGCCGGGTAGTCGCGCCGCAGTCGTTCGCTCAGCCAGTCCTGCAACCGCTGGTTATCCGGGGTCCAATCGACAAGGGAGAACAGCACCGGCACCGGGTGCTCCGGGTGGGCGTCGTTGTCCGGGTGCGCGGCGAAGCGCAGGTCGAGCAGGTCGAGCAGCAGCTGCACAGCCAGGGTGGTCTTGCCGGTGCCCGGCCCACCAGTGATCACCAGCCGGCGCCGGCACAACGCCCGGAAGGCCACGGCCAGCATGCCGATCCGCTCGGAGCTGCCGGCGAACGCCAGCGCTCCGCTATTGGCGATCACCTCGGGGTAATCCATCATCGAGCGACTGGCCAGCTGCCAGCGCACTGGCATCGGCTCCGGGCAACCCAGAGCACGAGCGGCGGCCTCCTCGCGCCACTGCTGTCGTACCAACCTGGCCAGCGTGTCACCCGCCTCTTTGAGCTGTTCCTTGGTCGCCGGAGCGTCGACGTCCTGCTGGCGGCCCGTCGCCCATCCGACCAACCCGATGACGGCCACCACGGCGGTCACCACGAAACCGAGCACCTGGGCCTGCGCGTCCGGCGCGGTGCCGCCGCTGATCCACATCCGGACCAGCCAACCAACCCCAGCCGCCAGCACCAACGCGGCGAGCACCGCGGCCGCGGTCACCCCACGAGGCCCCCTCGGATCCCGCATGGCCTTCTCCCCCCGGAAGCGAGTGGGCGAACATCCGGCTCATCACCAGGTTGACCCCCACCAGTACCCGCCATATGCCATCTCGTGCGCAAGGTGAATATTCTGGGCAGCTACGACACGGCGATCCGGCAAACAAACTATATGCCAGAAGCCCTCGAGAGTTCGAGGCCAACTCGCTCGTCGTTGGTGATCTCCGGAGACCGGCACGGGCGGATCAGCTCCTCATCGGAGATACCCGCGTTGCGACAGCTACAGAGCCCCAACTTGTCCGAAATTGCGTTGCTCAACGCTGCATAGGAGCCCGGTCTCGACCGCCGGTCTCGGCGGCATTTTTTCGTCAAGATCGTCGCCGATCGCCGTGAGGCTCATCTACGAATCATAACCGTCAACAACCGAAGCTGGGGAGAACAGATCGTCCCGCGCGATTCCCTTGCGCAGTGCTCGCGGGGCGCGGCGCGGGATGTCGACCTGGTTGTGCGGGTCTGCGCGAGCCTGGTGCCGAACTCCAGGAGTCCGGACGGCCCGTTCCCGGAGGAGCAGCGGGCAGTTCCGGCCTCGGTGATCCGGTGCCCGGTCACCGCGTCCGGCTTCGGGTGCACGGCGCAGGCGGGCGGGCATCGCGCGGCGCTCGCGGGGCGGGACGCCACGCACGAAGTCCACCGGCACCGTCGAATGCGGCAACCCGGTCGCCGAAGACGCGGCCCGTGGCGCAAGCACCGCACTGAGATGCGTAAAGCGGTCAGACTGTAGGCAAATATGCTGTGCGAGTGGCGAGGAAGCACCTCGACCCGGGCTATCGAGGTCGTTCCACTTCCAGCGCAACATCGGGACTGGTCCGCGTTGGATTCGAGGCTCTTAGATCTTAGTCGGGCATTGTCGGGTTTCTCTTGACAATCGGCGGGTGCGCCGAGTGCGGTGCAACCGCACGCGGCGCCGGTGGTTCTCCCGGTTCCGGAACCCGCGCGCGGCGCGTTTCACCCTGTTTGGTCAACCCGTTCGTGCCCTCCGTTCGGGCGTTCGCGAGGCCGGTCGGTAGGAACACCTCGATGGCCGGCCGCCAGCAGCCACAGGTAACCGGTGGTGTCTCCGGTCTCTTGCCAGTGGGTGTGCACACCGTCGCCGAGGTGTTGCCCGATCGCCACCGCCGCGTTCCGGTCTCCGGTCAGGTGCCACGGGTGGATGTCGGTGCTGGGCTCGACACCTGACTCGCCCACCCCGTCCCACGAGGTGGGACGCGCTACGCGCTGGCTGCCTTCACGACTGACTGAATCTGGTTGGTCCACGGGAGGGTTCCGTGACTGGTGGCCGTCAACCCTATGAGCAGAGGACCGACCAGTCGATGCTATGCTCAACTGTTGCCGTGGGACCATCAACAACTCGGTTGATCAGCTGGTGAAGTTGGCACGGAGCAAGCGATTGCTTAGCGGCTTCCCGCGCCGTGCGCCATTTCGCATCATGGTTACCGTCGATGGTCAGTTGACAAGTCTGGCTCGGGACGCTCGGAGCCGCCTGGAATCAACAGTTGCGGAGCAGACGGGCGGCCGCGTTAATGCCCGTGGCGGGACCGGTGTTGAGTACTGGGTTATCGCGCGACGTGATCTCTCCTCTGTCCTGCTCGGTCTTCGACTCACCACCGGCCAGCGCAAGAAGCCCTCGCCAGGCTCGTTGAGCAGCGACCTTGCCAGACTTCTCGTCTCGGCCGGAACGTTTCCGGAGGACGTTTTCCTAGACCCGTTCTGCGGTAGCGGCTCGATTGTTGTGGCGCGAGCGAGCGGCCCGTTTCAGCGCGCCGTCGCATCCGATCCCCATTTGCGAAGTCTAAAAAGACCAACTGCCCGCGCGGCTCACCAAGTCACGAAAGGTTTCAGCTCCTATCAGAGGACGCCCGCCGCTTGCCGTCGATCAAGGACGGCTCGGTGGACTGCATTGTGACCGACCCACCATGGGGTGAGCACGAACAAGTAGACGTCGAGTATGACGAATTTGCCGCCGAAATGCCGCACAGCTTCGATCGTATCCTTGACCCTGCATCTGGTCGGCTCGTGCTACTTGTAGCACGTAAGCTCCTCGCGACCGTCGCTGACCAGTGGCCACATCATCATCTGCAAATTAAAAGATTCTACGATATCCTGATCAACGGCCATCCGGCCACCGTTCTCGCTGGCGGGCGCTGAACAATAGTAAGCCTCGCCGTTCGGCCCCGGGAAATCTGTGCCGCCCACACTTTGTTACCGCGCTGTGCACGGGCGGTGCGGTCCGCATAAGCCTGCGTACGCACTAGAAAACGTGTGGTGTTGTCAGGTCGTAGACGGTGCTGCCTCCCACGGTGCGGGCGGGATACCGAGGAGTGACCCAGTTGGTGATCGACTCCGCTGTGCCGCCTCGGCGGGCGCCTCGGGCGCTTCGCCCGTTGGCCTCGACAACGAGGTAATGCACCTGGCCGGTCGCTACCCAGTGCTGGAACTGGGCGAGCGTTGGGGCGTTGTCGCTGCCGGTGAACCCGCCGATCCCGATCACCGAGGTGCCGGTGGCCAGCTCGAGGTTGGCCGCGGCCTGGGAGCCGATCGCCGCCGCCGACCACGTGGTGCCGGCTGAGCGCAGCAGCCCGGCAATCCCGTTGTCCACGGCCGCGTCGCGGCCGGGCCCGCCGAAGCCGGCTCCCCGATGAGACGGCTCGTTACCCGCTGTGCGGATGGCCCGCTCATTGCCGCCGTGCGCACCACCCGGCCAGGTCGTCGCGGCCCGAGGGCCGGCAGAGACACCTCCGCCGTGCTGCGCGGTGAGCTCGGTCTGGGCGGCGTATGCGGTGGAGCCACCCAGCATCCCGACCAGCGCGGCGCCCGCGACGAACACCCGCGCGCACAGGTGCCGGTGGCGGGTGACCCACGGGGCGGAAGCGCCGGCCATACCGGCGGCCAGCACTGTCCATCGCAGCCATGGCACGAACTCCGGGGTGCGATCCAGCAGGATCCAGCCCCATACCGCCGTACCTAGGATCGCCACGCTCACCGCGACCTGGGCGCTGGTCTCCGCTCGTCGTCGCCACAGGAGGCCCGCGCCCAGCGCGGTCGTCCCCGCCAGCGCCGGCGCCAGGGCGAGGACGTAGTACTGGTGGATCATGCCGCCCATGAAGCTGAACACGATGCCGCTGGTCAACAGCCACCCGCCCCACAGCAGCAGCCCCGCCCGGGTGCGATCGTCCCTGGGCGTGCGCCGGGTCAACCACAGACCGACAACCAGGAGGAACAGGGCCGACGGGAGCAGCCACGACGCGTTGCCGGCGAAACTCGCGCCGAACAGGCGTCCGATGCCGGCGGCACCTCCGAAGTGGTGGCCGCCGGGCCCGCCGAAACTGTGTGCGCCGGGAACTCCGAGCCCGGCCGGCCCCGCCGTGGCCGGGCGACCGGCTCCCGGGGTGCGGTTGCGGCCAACGAGCCGGCTCACTCCGTTGTAGCCAACCGCCAACTCCCAGAGCGAGTTCGTGCTCGAGCCACCGATGTAGGGCCGGGCCGACGCCGGCCACAGCTGTACGAGCAGCACATACCAGCCCGAGGAGACAACCATGGCGGCCCCGGCAGTGGCCAGCCGCCCGAGTCGGGCGGCGAGCGACCCTCGTGCCGTGACCAGATAAACCAGGGCCAACGCCGGCACCACCAGCAGTACTTCGGCCATCTTGGCGAGAAATCCCAGGCCGACCAGGGCACCTGCCAGTGCCAGCCAGCCGGTGCCGCCGCGTTCCGAGTCGACGGCACGCACCGTCGCGTAGCCGGCGGCAACCATCAACAGCACCAGCAGCGCGTCCGGATTGTTGAACCGGAACATCAACACCGCCACCGGGGTGGCGGCCAACAACGCCCCGGCGGCGAGCCCGAGTGCCGAACCGCACCACCGGCCGACCGCGGCCGTCAGCAACGCGACCGTGGCAACCCCGATCAGTGCCTGCGGGACCAGCATCGACCACGAGGAGAAGCCAAAGACCCGCCCGGACAGCGCCATCACCCACAGTGCCGCCGGCGGCTTGTCCACGGTGATCGCGTTCCCGGCGTCGAGCGAACCGAACAGCAACGCCTTCCACGACCGGGTACCGGCCTGGACAGCCGCCGCGTAGAAGCTGTTCGCGTAGCCGGCGGCGCTGAGGTTCCACAGGTAGGTCGCCGCCGTGATCACCAACAGCGCCCATCTCGCCGGCCGGATCCAGCGCGACCCGTCGTCTCCCACCGGGAGGGTCGAGGGCGTATCCGGTCGTGCGTCTGGCCGCGTATAGGTCGTCACTGTCCGCAGACTGCCGGCGAGCGCTGTCGCCGCGTTGTGTCCGCGCTGTGGATCCGCTGTCAATGGGCGTGCGGCCTCGGGCCACACCGGGCCGCGCCCAGCTCAGCTGATGGCTCGCTGAGCCGTGCGGTGCCCGACCGGCCGGGCCACAGCGCGCGCACAGCGGAAGCAGGGCCGGTCGACAGCATGACTGTCGACCGTCAAGGCATGGATGGACACACCGCCAACACGGTTGACCGCGATCGGGGCGGCAGCCAGAAAGCCGGGGAGGTCACCGCACCGGCACCCGGGTCGGCGTGCCCTCCGGTGCTCGACCTTGCCCTTCCGGTGTACAACGAGCAGGAACACCTGGAGCGCTCGGTCCGCACGTTGCATGCGTTGCTGAGCCGGCACGTGTCGTACCCGTTCCGCATCACGATCGCCGACAACGCCAGCACCGACGCCACCTCGATGATCGCGGCCGCGCTCGCGTCGGAGCTCCCCGAGGTCGTCTCGGTACGCCTTGACCAGAAAGGGCGAGGTCGGGCGCTGCGAAGGGTCTGGTCGAGCTCGGATGCGGTGCTGCTCGCCTACTGCGACATCGACCTGTCCACCGACATGGCCGCCCTCCCCGCGCTGCTGGCGCCATTGGCCTCCGCGCACTCCGAGCTGTCCATCGGGACCCGGCTGGCATACGGGTCCTCGGTGGTGCGCGGCGCGAAGCGGGAGTTCATCTCGCGCTGCTACAACCTGGTCCTGCGCACTGCCCTGGGGGTGCGGTTCTCCGACGCGCAGTGCGGGTTCAAGGCGATCCGGGCCGACGTGGCCCGCGAGATACTCCCGCTGATCGAGGACGACTGCTGGTTCTTCGACACCGAGCTGCTGGTGCTGGCCGAACGCGCCGGCCTGCGAATCCACGAGGTCCCGGTGGACTGGGTGGAGGACCCGCACAGCAGCGTCGACATCAAGGCCACCGCGCTGGCCGACCTGCGCGGTGTGTGGCGGGTGGGATGGACGCTGTGGACCGGAGCCGTACAGCTCGATCCGCTGCGGCAGCGATTCGGCCGCTCTCGCGGCGCCCCCGCGCCCGCCGCGCTTGGCGCACGGGTGCGGCGTTTCGCGCTCGTCGGACTGCTCAGCACCTGTGTCCAGCTGCTGCTGTTCCTGCTGCTGCGCGGGCCGTTCGGGGCGATCCCGGCGAACGCGGTGGCGTTGCTGCTGGCCACGGTCGCCAACACCGCGGCCAACCGTCGCTTCACCTTCGGGCTACGCGGCAGAGCGCGAGCGGCGCGGCACCAGGCCCAGGGCTTTCTGTTGCTGGCTCTCGGACTGGGGCTGAGCAGCGGGACGCTCACCGGGGTGCACGCGCTGTGGCCGCATGCCGGCACGACCGGTCAGCTGGCCGCGTTGGTGCTCGCCAACGCTGCGGTAACCACGACCAAGTTCCTGCTGTTCCACACCTGGATCTTCCGAGGGCCGCGACCCGCCCGGCACGATGGAGCAATGTTGCAACCACCCGGCGGAGTCGGTGTACCGCTCCCCCGGTCGCAGCTGGCCCGACCGCTGCGATGATGCCAGGCGGGCACGGCCACGGCGTGTCGCTGCTGTTCGGATGGCTGCCGCTGGCCGTGCAGCTGCTCACCGGTGCGGTGCTGATCGCCTCGGTCGGCCGGCGCCCACCGCGCTGGCTGGCGTGGCGGCTACCCGCGCTGGCGCTGATCGGCGCGGTGTTCGCGCTGGTCATTCGCCGCGAGGTCAGCGCCGACGGCCTTGCCAGCGACCCGGCACCGACCATGCTGTGGTTCTGGACCGCGTTGTCCGCCGCCTCGCTGACGCTGGTAGTGCTGGGCTGGCGGGGTGCCCGCTGGCCACGGCGAGCCCTTTCCGTGCTGGGGATACCACTCACGTTGCTGTGCGCCGCCCTGATGCTCAACGACTGGGTCGGCTACTTCCCCACCACGACCGCGGCGTGGAGCCAGCTCACCGACGGTCCGCTGCCTGACCAGGTGGAGCCGGCGCAGCTCGCCCAGCTCGCCGGGACCGGCGCGAGCATGCGCACCGGCCGAATGGTCCCGGTCACCATTCCCGCCACAGCCAGCCATTTCGCCCACCGCGAGGAGTACGTCTACCTGCCGCCGGCATGGTTCCTCGCCAACCACCCCCGGCTCCCGGTACTGATGATGATCGGCGGGGAGTTCAACACACCGGCCGACTGGATCAGGGTGGGTGGCGCCGTGCAGACGGTCGACAGGTTCGCCGCCGCCAACCACGGCCTGGCCCCGGTGCTGGTATTCGTCGACTCCGGCGGATCGTTCAACAACGACACCGAATGCGTCGACGGTCCGCGCGGTGACGCCGCCGACTACCTGACCAAGGACGTGCCGAGCTACATACAGTCACGGTTCGCCACCTCGGCCGCGCCGTCGGGATGGGGCGTCGTCGGCTGGTCGGCGGGCGGCACCTGCGCGGTGGACCTCGCCGTGATGCATCCGGAGTTGTTCGGCACCTTCGAGGACATCGCCGGCGACCTCGGCCCGAACACCGGCGACCGGGCAGCCACGGTGGCCAAGCTCTATGGCGGCAGCGCCGCGCGGTGGGCCCGGTTCGACCCGGCAACCGTGATCACCACCCACGCGCCATACCGGGACACCGCTGGTTGGTTCGTCAACTCGACCGACACCGGTTGGGGCGCACACACCAGACCCCGCCGGCGAGCGGGACCGCCGGCCGGCGCCCAGCATGCGCGGAACCCGGCAGCCGGCTCGAGCGCGTCGACAGGCATGGGAGGTCACCCTGACGGCGCTGACCCACCGGGTGCGGAAGCCCTCGCGGCACGCACCCTGTGCGCGGCGGCCGGCGCGAAGGGCGTCGAGTGCACACTGCACACCCTCAGCGGGCGACACAGCTGGCAGTTCGCCTCGGCCGCGTTCAGCGACGCGCTACCTTGGCTGACCGCCCGACTGGACAATCCCATGACAAACCGCGCAACAGCGTGAAAACGACGGCCGCAATGAGTAGACACACGACAACCGGACAGCGCGGGGTCTTTCCTTGATTGGCCCGACTAGTCTCAGCCGGAGTGATGTCCACCCTGCTGACCGGAGTGACCCTGCTGGCCGGAGTCTCCGGACTGCCCCCGGTGCTCAGACCGTTGCGGTTGCTGGGTAGTGGTGGGCGCCTCGGTAACGGTGGTCGGCGCCTGGGTGACGGTGGCCGGCGCCTGGGTAACGGTAGCCGGCGCTTCGGTCTCCTCGGTGGAGCCAGAGTCCGAGGAGCTCGACGTGGTGGGGGTTGCTGACTGCGAGGACGAGTCGGGCGCAGAGTTCCCTTGGTTGCAGCCAGCGAGCAACAGAAACAGCCCAGCGGCCGCGACGGGGGCGAATTTGCGAATCATCACACTCGGACAACGGGCGGCGAACACAATGGACGCGGGCATCGAGCATCCGACGATCCCGCCAGCTGAGGGAACATTGAGGCGGAGACGACGACCACCACTCCGGCGCGCGCCGGGTTAAACGAACGGCAGGTCCTGCGCGGGGTCACCACCGGAGCGGCGATCCTGGCGGCTTCGGCGATCGGGGCGGCCGAGGGCGAGACTGTTCCTGGTGGCCACGGTCGCCGCCGCGCTGGTGCTGCTGGCTTTGGAGATCGGTCATCTGCCCCTGTTGCGTTACCTCGACGCCCGGCGGTGGCAATCACGATTCCGGTCCGACGAAGAATTCGATTTCGATCCGAACAGAAGAAACAGGCAGGAGCCCCCACCATGAGCACAACGGTTGTCTGGAAGCCTAAACCCGATAAGCACGACTATCCGGCGGCGAGCTCCTACCTCTCGTTGATCTCCCCCGCCATTCAGGTCCACGACCTTGTTGAGCGGCTGAAGGCCGCACCCGTCGAGCACTACAAGGCCAAGGACATTCTGCGCGCGTCGCGGCTGGCTCTGCTGCCGGTGGACAATCCGCATGTCGCGGCGGACCTGAAAAAAGCGAAGAAGCAGAAAGCGCTCTCACCCGTGCTGATCATCCGTGGCGACATCACCGACGGCGTCGATGCCCAGATCGCCGACGGCTACCACCGTGTCTGCGCCAGCTACCACCTCGACGAGAACACCGATATTCCCTGCCGCATCGTGGGTCTCGGGCCCGCAACGGCCCGTTCGCGGTGACGGATCGCAGGTCGGCGGGGTGATCTGATGCGCCGTCGGGCCGCCAGGATGACCGCGAGCACCCCGCGGCGGCGGTATCTTGCGCTACGCGCCGCACGGCTCGCCTGAGGCTCCCTCCCCCACCAGGGTTGGTGCCTACTACGTTGTCGGTGCTTCGGAGCTGGCGGACGCCGGTTGTCGGTGCCGGACCAGTCGGATGACCAGATAGCCGACGACGACGACGTTGAGTACGAGACCGCCGATTTTGAGCGCGGTAGGCCTGGTGAGCAGTTCGTGTACCTCGGGGACCAGCAGCAGCGCGGTAGTGACCACGGTGAGGTACTCGCCCCAGCGGCGCCGGCGCAACAACCCGTAGGCCTCCACCGCCTCCAGCGCCCCGTAGCCGGTTGCGATCCCGGCGTCGCGGACAGCCTGCCCAGGTCCGAACCCGCCGAGGCTCGACACCAGCCGGCCGGTCTCGTTGCGACTGGGGTCCAGGCCGGCCCGTTGCGCGAACTGCCTGGCAATCTCGGCCCAGTTCGTGTGGGCGTGGGTAGCCAGGATGACACCGACACCGATCAACAGCACCGCCCGCAGTGCCCGTTCCGCCGCGAGCAGCGGAAGCAGCCGGTTGTGGTCCTCCGTGCCGGCGCCCTGTCCCCGCCTTGGCGGCCCTTCCGGGTGGGATGATCCGTGCGCGGTGCTCACCTCCCGAACTCGCCTCCAGGTCTTCCTGAAGGGATAGACCTACTCGGATCCCGATTCTGTGTGCTCAGCGGGGCAGGCTTTCCCAGAAAAGCAGTTCGTAGGCCTGCAGCAGCCTGGCCGCCCGCTTGATGCTGGCCGGCTCGACGCCCTGGGCAAGCCCGGCGTCTATCACCTCAAGGCTGCTTCGCTCCAGTTCGGTGGTCGGACCGGCGAAATGCGCGAAGAAGGCGCAGTCCTGTGGCGCGAGCTGGTGTGTGTCGGGTAAGGCGTCGGCGATCCGTGCACAGCAGCTACCCCAGGCATCCAGGTTCACCAGAAGCGCGCCCGCGACCTCGGCTGGTGTGCCGTCCCGGGCCAGCCGAGCCACGTAGGAGGGGTAGGCCTGGCAACCTGACACCGGCTCATAGCTCTGCAGGGCCGGACTGTCGAGGCCGACCGCGGTGGCGAAGGCTCCCAGCGCCTGCAGGGCGACCCGCTCCCCGCCGGTCATGCTCGCCAGGTAGTCATGCGCCGGTTCCGCGGTGAACCGTTGGGTGAGCACCTCGAAGCTGCGGAGGTCACTGGCGATCACCTGGTGCTGTTCGCCCGCGAAGGCTCGCAGTGCCTCGGTGGACAGCCGGCCGGCTTCCAGTTCGGCCACCCACGGGTTGCCCCTGATGCGTTCTTCGACGTCGACCAAATCCTGCCGTACGCCAGCGCAGAGCTGCTGGGCGTCCAACATCACCCCACCCTGTTCCCGAACATGCCCCGGTCAGCTTCACACCCGAAACCCTGCCAGACGACCTTCGCGCGCGATAGGGCTCAGTCTGGTGCACGACCAGCCGCGGCCCCGGACATCACCCGCCGGCCGGCCGGCTCCGATGGGCGAGGAACACGGTCTCCCCCGGGCCCTGCAGTACGACGTCGAAGCGCAGACCGTGCTCGTCACGGTCGGCGACCAGTGTGGCGCGCCGCTTCGGCGGGAGCCTGGCCAGCAGGGGGTCGGCGGCCAGAGCCACGTCGTCGCCGGGCAGGTAGACGCGGGTGAACAGCCGGTCGAGCAGCCCCCTGGCGAACACTGCCATGGCGATGAACGCGGGCCGGGCGGGCTCGGGCCGGCCCGGCTCGACGGTGGTGAAGGTGTAGCGGCCGGCGTTGTCGGTGCCGGCGCGGCCCCAGCCGGTGAAGGTGTAGCCGTCGCGGTGCAGCGAACCTGGTTCCCTGGCCACCGCCCCCGACGGGTCGGGCTGCCAGATCTCCAGCAGCGCGTCCGGTACCGGGTCGCCGTGGCCGTCGCGCACCGTGCCGTGCAGCCGCAACGACGACGCGTGCGACGGCGCCACCAGCTCGCCCCCGCCGTTGTAGGGCAGCGCGTAACCGAAGAACGGGCCGACGGTCTGGCCCGGGGACGGCGGGCGGGCGCCGGTCACGACGGATCCGCCAGCACAGCGCCGCCGCCGACGACGAGGACGATGTCCCAGCGGTAGCCGGTCGCGCGCTCGGGCTCGGTGAGGTCGTGGTCGTACGCGGCGACAAGGCGGGCCCGCGCAACCGGATCGGTGATCGACTGGTAGATCGGGTCCATGTCGAAAAGCGGGTCGCAGGGGAAGTACATCTGGGTGATCAGCCGCTGGGTGAAAAGGGGTCCGAACAGCGAGAAGTGCACGTGCGCCGGGCGCCACGCGTTGCGGTGGTTGCGCCACGGGTACGGGCCCGGCTTGACGGTGGTGAAGCGGTAGGAGCCGTCCGGCCCGGTCAGGCACCGCCCGGCGCCGGTGAAGTTCGGGTCCAGTGGCGCGGGGTGCCGGTCGCGCTGGTGGATGTAGCGCCCGGCCGCGTTCGCCTGCCAGATCTCGACCAGCTGCCCGGCGACCGGCCGGCCCTCGCCGTCGCGCACCTGACCGGCGAGCACGATCCGCTCACCGACTGGCTCGCCGCGCCCGGTGATGGTGAGGTCGGACTCCAGGGGATCCACGTCCCTGGCGCCGAACACCGGGGCGTACAGCTCGACCGACTCCGGATCCACCGTGACCAGAGCTTGCGTCGGGTGGCGCAGCGCGCTGCCGCGGTACGGCGGGTAGTTCAGCCGGGGCTGGGTGGACCCGGCGCCGGACGCCGACGCCAGCTCGGCGATCTCCGCGCTGACCTCGGCCTGGGTGGCGTCCGGATCGGGGGGCGCGATGCGCTCGGAAGTGGTTGTCACCCGCCGCACGCTAGGGGGAAGGGCACGGCGGCCATAGCCGCGGTTTCCGCTGGGTGGAATCATGGTCACGGTGGCAGGTAACACCGGGACCGCTGGGGTCAGCGTCACCTCGCGGGCGTTGGCGCTGCTCGGTGCGTTCGATCCCGAGCACCGTGAGCTCACCCTCACCGACCTCGCGGCCCGCGCGGGGCTGTCGATCGCCACCGCGCACCGGCTGGTCGGCGAGCTCGTCGAGTGGGGTGCGCTCGCCCGGCGCGCGTCGGGGCGCTACGTGGTGGGGCGGCGGCTGTGGGACGTGGGGCTGCTCGCACCGGTGCAGGCCGGTCTGCGGCAGGTGGCCTCCCCGTTCCTGCACGACCTATACGGAGCCACCCTCGCCACCGTGCACCTGGCGGTGCGCGACACAGACCGAGCGCTCTACGTCGACCGGCTCTCCGGGCACGCCTCGGTGCCGGTGGTCAGCCAGGTCGGGTCGCGGCTGCCGCTGCACGCCACCGGGGTCGGCAAGGTACTGCTCGCCTATGCCCCCGAGGATGTCCAGGCGTCCGTGCTGTCCAGCCTGACCCGGGTCACGCCGTTCACGGTCGCCCAACCCGGGCAACTGCGCGCCCAGCTGCGCCGGGTCCGCCGGGACGGCTTCGCGGAGACCCACGAGGAGATGAGCCTCGGCGCGTCCTCGGTCGCGGTGCCGGTGCGCGCCTCGGACGGCAACGTGGTCGCCGCGCTGGGGATCGTGGTGCCCAGCCTCAAAGGCGGTCGGCCGAGGCTGGTCGCCGCCCTCGAAGTCGCCGCGCACGGTATCGGCCGCAGCATTCACAGCTAAATCTTCTGCTCAGTGGAAATCGGTCGTGGTGTTGCGCGCGCCGACCCCGTTCACTTCCGCTCCATGCGCACTCAGGTCGCGATCATCGGGGCCGGGCCGGCCGGCATGTTGCTGTCCCACCTGCTGGCCCTCGGCGGCGTCGAGTCGGTCATCCTGGAGACCCGGTCCCGGCAGTACGTGGAGTCCCGGGTCCGGGCCGGGATCCTGGAGACCTCCACCGTCGAGCTGCTCAAGTCCGTCGGGCTCGGGGAGCGGCTGGAACAACGGGGCGACCCACACCGGGGCATCTACCTGCGGTGGCCCGGCGAGCGTCACCACATGGACTTCGTCGACCTGGTGGGCCGCAAAGTGTGGATCTACGGCCAGACCGAGGTGCAGCGGGACCTCGGCAGGGCCCGTGAGGCCGCCGGCCAGGAAATCCACCACGAGGTGACCGAGGTCGCTCTGCACGAGCTGCAGACCGACCGACCGCACGTCACCTTCACCGACTCCGACCGGCGCGCACAGCGACTGGACGCCGACGTGGTTGCCGGCTGCGACGGCTCCTTCGGGCCAAGCCGGGCCGCCGTGCCGGACGCCGTGAGGTCGACCTGGGAGCGGACCTACCCGTACTCCTGGCTGGGCATCCTGGCCGACGTCGCGCCGTCCACCGACGAGCTGATCTACGCCTGGCACCCGGACGGCTTCGCGCTGCACTCGATGCGCTCGGACACGGTCAGCCGGCTCTACCTGCAGGTGCCCAACGGCACGGACCTGGCTGACTGGCCCGACGAGAGGATCTGGGCGGCACTGGCCGCGCGGCTTGGCCACGGAGCGGACGGCTGGCAGCTCACCGCCGGGCCGATCACCGACCGCGGTGTGCTGCCCATGCGCAGCTTCGTCATGACGCCCATGCGGCACGGCCGGCTGTTCCTGGCCGGCGACGCCGCGCACATCGTGCCCCCCACCGGCGCGAAAGGGCTCAACCTCGCGGTCGCCGACGTCGCGCTGCTGGCCAGGGCACTGCACTCACTGCTGTGCGACCGGGATCCGCGACTCGCCGAGACCTACTCGGACGACGCGCTGCGCCGGGTGTGGCGGTGCACGCACTTCTCCTGGTGGATGACCACCATGCTGCACACCAGCACCGATCCCTTCGACACCCAGCTGCAGCTGTCCCAACTGCGGTGGGTCACCACCAGCACCGCCGGCGCCACCGGGCTGGCCGAGAACTACGCCGGCCTACCGCTGGGACTCTGACTACACCCGGGACTACACCCGGGACTGCACCCGGCGAACAGCTCCGTCAGCGGGTACCTCCGGCGAACGCGCGGCCGGCCCAGTTGGCGAAGGAGGTCCATCCCAGGCCGGGATGGTCGCGGCGAAGGGCGGCGAGGTCGACCTGGTACCCGACGCCGCGCAGGAAGTCCCACATCGCCGCCATGTCCGCGCTGCCGCGCCGGACGGCGGCCATCGGTACCTCGTCGTAGTGAACGGGCCGATCCAGCGCCTCGGCCAGCGTCGACGCCATCTGGTCGGGGGTGGGGTCGTCGCTGGCCAGCTCGATCCGCTGACCGGTGTAGCGGGCTGGTGCATCCAGGACCTCCGCGACGAACCGGCCGAGGTCGTCGCGGTCGAGTTGCTGCAGCGGGTGGTCGGCAGGGAGGGGGAGCGCAAGGACGCCGTCGAGGATGTCGCGCTCGCCGCCAAGGGCGTTGTCGTAGAAGTAGGTCGGCGCAACCACGGTGAAGGGCACATCCCCCTCGGCGAGCTCGCGCTCGACCACGGCCTTGCTTTCGAAGTGCGGCACCCCGGAGCCCGAGGTGGCCCCGGCAACCGAGGCGAACACCAGGTGCGGCAGGCCCGCGTCGGCGGCCGCACCGAGAATGGCCCGGCCCTGTGCCAGTTCGGCGTCCACTCCGGACTCGAACGGGGTGGTGAGGGCGAACGCCGCCGCGGCGCCCTTCATCGCGGCGGCCAGGGCTTCGCGGTCGGTGAACCCACCTACCGCGAGTTCGGCACCCCCGGCGGCGAGACGGCCCGCGGCGGAGGCGCCCCGGTCCCGGACCAGTGCCCGTACCGGTCGGCCGCGTCCGCGCAGTGCTCGCAGCACCGCTCCGCCCTGCCCGCCGGTGGCGCCGAGGACCAGGACCGGCGCGGAAGGTCCCGCCTCGGTGCTCATGACTGTCCCTTCGTGATCATCAGGGCGGAGGGGTGGTTCAGGCGTGCAGGGCGTCGTAGAGGAACTCGCCGCCTTGGCGGGTGGCGGCGCGGGCGGCGTGGGTGTCGCGCATGGCGTTGACCATGACGAAGTCGTGGATGATCCCCTGGTAGCGCACCGCGGTGGTGGGGACACCGGCCTCGCGCAGTTTCGCGG
>DASYBQ010000078.1:0-10189 GCA_036500625.1 Pseudonocardia sp.
GGTCTCGGCGCGAACCCGCCGCCGCAAGGTGCGCTGGCTCCAGCCGACCAGCTGCGCGACCCTGGCGGCACGGGCGCCCGGGTCGGTCAGCAGCCGCGCCGCCGCCTCGACGCCGCGATCCGGGCGCCGGTCCCCGGCCAGCCCACGACTCCCCCGCTGCAGCATCCGCCGGACCTGCTCCGGGTCCGCCGTGTCCGCCAGTTGCTGTTCCAGCCGGGTGGCCACAGCTACCGCGGGTCCCTGGACAACCTCGGCCACCGGCACCGGCTGCCCCGCGCAGTCCCACAGTGCGGGACCCAACACCGTTGCGCCGGCTCCCCACCCAACAGCACGCCACCAAACCGACCGCCGACACCGAGGGATGGTGGGTCCACAGCACGGAACGCCGCCGAACCGGCCCGAACACAACCTTCCGCAACGGAACCGACATACGCGCATTGTCCGCGAGCCCTCAGATGCGGAGCCAGTCGCGACGCGCCGCATACGGCGTGCGGACACTGGCGCCGGTTGCTCACCGGGAACGCTTGCGGTGCGCGGCCGGGTCAACAATCGCTCAGGCGCCTTCTGCCATCCGAGCCGCTAGGCAAGTAGCCCCGACAGGATTCTGGCGGTCTCGGCGGGGCGGATGATCGGCACGAGATGGCCTGCGTCGATGGTGTGGACGTCGAACCGGTTGGCCGGGCTGAGCGCATCCGCTTCGGCGATCATGCGGTCCTGAACGGCCAGCGGCAGGACACGATCTTGCCTGGTGCGGAGGTAGCTTCGCGGCACCGTGGTCCAGGTCGCCGGGTCGACCTGGGCGTTCCCCAGCAGTGCCGCGACGGGCTCGTCGGGTTGCAACGCATAGTTGAGCACCGCCGGCGTGCGGGCGGGATCCAGCTCGGCCATCAGCAGCGCATGCTGGGCGGCGAGCACGGCGGGATCGTCAGCGCGGGGGTCGGTCCGCGCCGCGCCGGTGCTGGCCGGGTCGCCGACCCAGGCCAACGCCCGCGCGCGCACCAACGGGTCATCGGGATTCTCCGGCGCGGCCGCGTAGTCGACGACCCTGGGCCGCTCGACACAACAGAACGCGCTCAGATAAACGATTCGCGCGAGCAGCTCGGGGACAGCATTGGCGACCCTGGTGACCGTCGCGCCGCCCATGCTGTGTCCGACCAGTACCACCGGCCCGTGCGCCGCCACCCGCCGGACCTTGTCGCGGGCCGGGTCAGTCGCCGGTCAGAGCCACGGGTACCGGTACGGCGACTGGTACGTCGGCCGGCACTGCCGCCACCGCGGGCGCGATCGGCGCCGGGTGAGTGGGCAGATCCGCCGGCCGGGTGGGCAGCACACTAGCCGCCACCAGCACGAACGCGGGTGCCAGCAGCAGCGCCGCGAAGGACCGGCGGCGGTCGGCGGCCGAACCCTCGCGGGCCCGCAGGAAGGCCACGATCGCCGGGCCGATCATGGCGAGGCACAGCAGCAGCCCCAACGCCGCCGTCGTGCGGAACAGCGCGAGGACCATGCTGAGCAGAACCAGCGCCAAGGTGACCGCGCCCAGCAGGTCCTGGGAGGACGACTGCCGCGGTGCGGTCATGGCTGGCCCTTCTGGACGTCGCTTACCTCCAGCTAGTCGCCCGGACGACACCATTTGTTACTTGCGAATCAAATTGAGCAAAGGTCGCTCCGGCCGCGGTCCCCCAGACCTCGGCCCGGCACTCGGCCCGGCACTCGGCTCGGGGCCGATCCGTTCGGCCAGCTCAGCGTGGGGCCTTCTCGGTGGTTCGCATTACACTAAGCGCTGGACGGGCTGCGTATGGTTACGAAGTCGTCGTGAGCGCCTCACCGGACGACGATGGTGCGAGCAAGCTGCCTGGGGCGGGGGTGGTGGTCGCATGAGTCCACAGGAGTTCGGGCATTACCGGCTCGAGTCCTTGATCGGCTCAGGCGGTATGGGTGACGTTTACCATGCCTTCGATCTCAAGCGGGGCCGCGCCGTCGCGCTCAAGCTACTGCCCGCGCTGTTCAGCGGGGACCGCGAGTTCGAGCGGCGCTTTCGCCGAGAGTCGCAGGTGGTCGCGCGGTTACGCGAACCGCACATCATTCCGATCCACGACTACGGTGAGATCGAGAAGCGGCTGTTCATCGATATGCGTCTGGTGGACGGCGGGTCGAACATTGCGACCCTGCTGCGGGACAACGGCGCGATGCGGCCGGAACGCGCGGTGCACATCATCAGCCAGGTGGCCGAGGCATTGGACGCCGCGCACCACGACGGGTTGATCCACCGCGACGTCAAACCGTCCAACGTGCTGGTCACCCCGCACGACTTCGTGTATGTGGTGGATTTCGGCATTGCGCACGCGATCGGCCACACCGCCTCTTCGCTCACCATGACCGGGACGACCGTCGGCACCCTCGACTACATGGCCCCGGAGCGGTTCAGCAGCCGCACGGTGGACTGCCGCGCGGACGTCTACTCGCTGGCCTGCGTGCTCTACGAGTGCCTGACCGCCAGCAAGCCGTTCACCGGGTCGGACCTGCCGAAGCTGATGTACGCGCATCTCTACGAACCTGCGCCGGCACCGAGCGCGTTCGACCCGAGCATCCCGGCCGACCTGGACGAGGTGGTGGCCACCGGCTTGGCCAAGCAGCCCGACGAGCGGTTCGCCACGGCGGGCGCACTGGCGGAGGCGGCCAACGCGGCACTGCGCCCGGCCGGCGCGGCGCGCCCCTCGGGCCGCCAGGCGGAGCGGTTGAACGGGGCCCGTACCAAGCGCGTGACGCTCCCGATGATCAGCTCGGCGGAGCCGACGGCAGTTGGCCCGCCGCGCGCGGAGCCCTCGACGAACGGCTCGGCCGCCGACCCGGCGTCGGCTGGCTCGGCGGCACCCAACTCGGCGGCACTCAGCCCAGCGGCACCCGGCCCAGCGGCACCCGGTCCGGAGGACACCCAGGTGGACACCGTGGCCGCACCGCGGCGAGCGCAACCGGCCATCCCGCCAGAGGTGCAGTCGACGCAGCCAACGCCACCCGGCCCGCAGCCATCACCCGCCGCACAGCGGGCACCCGCCACGCCACCGACACCACCACCGGCGCTCGGTCCGCAAGACCGGCCGGAGCAAGCACCCGGTCCGCACCCGGTGCGCCGATCCGAGCCGAGCTCAGCCGAGGGTGGCACCAGCCAGCGGACCGCGATCTGGGCCGGCTCGGTGCTACTGCTGATCCTCGCCATCGGGCTGGTAATAGTGGTGGTCAGCAACTCCGGGCCGGTCCGCACCGCGCCACCCGCCACCCGCGGTGCACCCCCGGCGGCGGCCGCGGCGATCAGGGCAAGCCTGCCGGTCCCCAAGGTCGTCGGGTCGATCGCCACCAGCGCCACCCCCGGCTATGCCCAGGTGGCCCCCAACGGTCGGTTCCTCTACGTGGCCAACCGGAACAGCCAGCTCATCACCAGGGTGGACACCACGACCAACGCGGTGACCGCGACCATCCCCATTCCGGCCAGCCCACCGCGGTTCATTGCGTTCGCACCGGATGGCAAGCGGGCCTATGTGAGCATCTACAACGACCAGGACACGGTGAACCTGGTTGCTGTGGTGGACACCGCGACGAACACGGTGCTGACCAACATCCCGGTGGACAAGCGCCCGTTCGCGCTGGCCCTGTCGCCGGACCAACGGACGCTGTGGGTGCCGAGCCACGACTCGGCCACGATCGACGTGATCGACACCTCGACCAACGCCCTGGTGCGGCGTGTCCCGGTGGCGCGCAACCCGCACTGGGTGGCCTTCGGCAACGGGCGTGCGTTCGTGACCGACCACGAGTCGAACCTGCTGACCGTGCTGGACCCGTCGAGCTACGCCGTGTTGGCCACGATCCCGATGGGCGCCAGCCCGCACAGTGTGGCGGTCTCGCCGGACGGTCGCCGGGTGTCCGTGGTGCACTTCGACAGCAACAACGTCTACGTGGTGGACACTTCGACCAACCAGGTCGTCGCTATCATCCCGGTGGGCCTCAACCCGCAGGACGTCAACTACGCGCCCGACGGGCGCCATGCCTATACCGCGAACGTGCTGGACGGCACCGTCTCGGTGATCGACACGGCGACCAACATGGTGACGGCGAAGGTCCCGGTCGGCGGTGAACCGACCAGCGTCACGGTGACCCCGGACGGCGCTCGTGCCTACGTGACATGCCTCGACGACTCCAGGCTGATCATCTTGGACACGGCGGGGCACTAGTGTCGTAGGCACCACGGCCTGGCAGCGACCGGAGACAGAAAACGGCCCCTGACCGCGATGGCGCGGTCAGGGGCCGATTCATTCGGGCGCCAGGTCAAAAGACTCCTAGCCAGGAAGGTTTCATCTCCGGCGCCCAGGCTTTAGAGGTAACCCTGGGTGATCAGTAACCCAGGTCGAGCAGGCCCAACAGTCCGCTCTCGTGGTGGTGGTGGTGGCCGTGGTGACCATCGTGGCCGTCGTGACCATCGTGACCGTCATGGTCACCGTGGTGGTGGCCGTGGTGGTCACCGTGCGAGCCGTCGTCACCACTGTAGTCGCCAGCGCTGGCAATTCCGGCGGTTCCGAGAACGCCGACAACCGCGATTGAAGCCGCAGCCACGATACGCCGAGTGCGAGTCATGATCTATATCTCCTGAGCCTGGGAAGAGTACGCATCCGGTATGCGCTCCTACACCGCGCAACGAGCCGGTACGGCCTTCGATGACGATGTCTTTCCTAATGCCACCCAGGCGAGTGATAGCTGAGAGGTTTAGGCTAGGGGAACCACCTTGATCGAAGTAAACCGGGCACTCAATAATTCCGCCGAGCCAGAAACCGTCGATTTCCCGTAGGGCGGTCCGGAAGACTGAGAATTCTCAAAGGTTCGCCCTAATTCAAGATTTCGGCACGAAGCCAGGCCGCACCACGCGACCACTGAACGTGCACAGAGCGAGAGAAGTATCAACTCCGCTAGAGTGAATGTGCGCGCCGACATCCACCCAGAGTTCAGTTTTTCGGCCGGCCGCCCGGCGGCATCACACCGCCGGGCGGCCCTGCGTACCGGGTATTGCCTCTGGGGCCGGCCTCAGGTGCGGATGTGGAAGATGCCCCACGCCAGGTTGCCGGCGCGGCCGCCGTTCACCCAGTTCCGCAAGCCGGTCTTCATCCGGGTCAGGTAGTCCGCACTGACGCTGCCACCGATCTCGCTGTCCCGTCGCTCGGTCTCCTCGAGTACCCGCTGGTAGTGCGTGGCCAGCTCTGGAGTGTGGTCCTCGAACTCCAGCGAGGACACGCCGAGCCGGCGCAGCTCACGTTCGTAGAAACCGGGCGAGCCCATGGTGTCCAGGTGCAACCGGTCCAGGATGGGCCGCAGGGCACTCTTGTCGCAGTTGGTGGCCGCCATCGGGTCGGTGAAGATGAAGTCGCCGTTCGGCTTGAGCACCCGATGGACTTCCTGCAGCACCAATGACCGGTCACCACTGTGCAGCATCGCGTCCTGCGACCAGACCACGTGGAACTTGTTGTCCTCGAACGGGAGGTCCTCGAATGACCCGTCCACCACATGGATCTGGCCGGCGAGGCCCTGGGCATCGTTGTTCTGCCGGTTGCGGTGGTTCTCCACCTCGCTGAGGTTGAGACAGGTCACCTGGCAGCCGTAGGTTCTTGCCAGGTACCTAGCCGCGCCGCCGTAACCGGAGCCGATGTCGAGCACGTGTGTCGAGCGGGTGATCTCGAGCTTGCCGGCCATCCGCTCCACGGTCCGGCGGCTGGCCAGCGCGATCTCCTCATCCGGCGACTGGTACAGGCCGACGTGAATGTCCTCGCCGCCCCAGATCGAGTAGTAGAAATTGTCCGCGTCGCCGGAGTTGTAGTAGTCCCGCGCGGTATTGACCGCGGTCGAGTAGGTCAGCGTGTCATCACTCGTGCGGATGTAGTTCTTCTCGGCGACGTGGATGAGGAAGTCGGGCTCGTCAGCGGTGAACGACTCCTGGAAGTCGCCGTACGTCTCGACCTTCTGAAAACCGACCTCGCGCAGCAGTCTGCGTACATAGTCCTTGCGTAGCGGGAACATGTTGAGGTGATAGCTCGAGTTGTCCTTGAACTGGTACCGGAACCGCGCCAGCCCCGCGTCAACGTACTCCGGCTCGGCGGTCACCTCTTCACCGCAGTAATAGTAGGTGTGCTTGCTGGAGAATCCGTTGTCCAGAATAGAGTCGTAGTTCCGCTGGTCCAGGATCAGGACACCGTCGTGCTTCAGCACCGCGTAGAACTCGGCGAGCGCCTTGCGTCGGTCGCGCTCGGAGAACAGGTGGGTGAACGAGTTGCCGAGGCACACCACCGCATCGAAGACCCCGTGCACGTCGCGGTTGAGCCAGCGCCAGTCCGCGTGTACCACGCGCAGGATGTGACCGCCGTAGTTGCGGCCGTTCTCGAAGGCCTTGGCCAGCATCTCGACGCTGCCGTCCACGCTGACCGTGTCGAAGCCTTCCTCCTTGAGCCGCACGGAGTGGAAACCCGTGCCGGTGGCTACGTCGAGGACCGACTTCACGCCCCGGGACTTCAACAGGTTGACGAAGAAGCTGCCCTCGCTCTGCCGGCGCTTCCGCCAGTCGATGAGCTCGTCCCACTTCTCGACGAACCCCTTGACGTACTCGTCGGTGTAGTGGTCGGTGTCACGTACGGTCAACGGATCCTCGCCGAACGCCTGCTCCGGGTGCGCATCGGTCTGCACCTGGCTGGTCGTCGCGCCAACGTGTTCCGCTCGGGTTTCCTGCCCATCGGTTTCCCGGTCTTCCTGGCTAACAGTCACTGAGCTCCCCTTACCGTTGCCTCTTTTGTGCAGTCCTAACCACATTCTTTGCGTACTCCACGGGAACCCGCGAAACTCCGATGTGGAGCCCGCGCGCGCCCGTGACTTCGGTAATGTCACAACCGAGGTGATCTGGAGACCAGCGCCGACAGGCGCCTCAGATCAGATACCTACCCCCCGAGCAGAATGGCACGGATCGTCCAGCTCCGACTCTCTCGGGCGAGTTAAGCGCTTCAATCGCGCCGACCTAGGCGGATCCCAGCTACGCGGCGAGCCGAGATTGGTGTCCATGCCGGGTACCACGAGCCGCTTCCTCTCTGTTGCGACAGTTGACAGTACCTGCAACCGGCCGCTCCCCACACTTTATGTAACTCCTTGTAGTTGAGACATGACCCTAGGTGTCCGATTGCTTGCCGGAGACATCCCGAAGGAGACCCGGCGGGGGCAGCGGAAAGTCACTGTTCGGAACAATCCAGCAAGCACAGAGTGAACATTTACCGACGATTGTTGGGCTGTTTAGGTGAAGCTGACCGGCAATCGGCCCGTTATAACGAGAGTCGCCTGTTACGTTCCGTTAACTTCGAGTAAAGCTCCCCGCTAGGAACGTTGAGGTGACCGTTGTGACCACGCTGCGCCCTGGACTTGCTCTGCGCGGCTCTGCTACGCCGCCCGTCGCACCCGGCCCGGCTGTTCTCACGCTGTCCGGCTTGCTCGGGCGGCCCAGCGTCACGCCCGGTGCCGCACCGCGGTCTCGAGTCGGGCGCGCGCCGACCGAGCGCACCGGAGTACCGGCCAACGCGCTGCTGCGGCGTGAGGGACACCCCGATGCACGCGGCCAGGCGGCGGGTCCTCGGCACCATCGCGCCGGGTCTTCCGCGCCGGCCGCCTGCCCGCCGTCGATGCCGTGGCTGCGGATGGCCACCGCGAGCGGCGCGGTGCTCACGGTCGGCACGCTCGGCCTGGTGTCGGTAGCCGGCGGCACCAGTGCCACCGGCCCGGTCGTGGCCGCGGTTCGCGACGTCGGCAACGCGATCGCCGGGAGCACGACGCACACCACGGCCAGCGTGCCCATCGCGCTCGGCGGACTCCCCCGCGACAGCGCCGGTAGCGCCGGCCATGCCAATGGCGCCGGGAACGCCGGCGCCGGCGCGGTCAGTGGCAGCGGCGGCGCCACCGACGTTGACGGCGCCAGGAAGAGTGCCGAGCAAGGGCTGGTTGCTCCGATCAGTCCCCCGGCACGGCAACACGGCGGCGACCCCGACCCATCCGCCAACCGCGGTACCACCGAGCATCCGGCATCAACCTCCCCAGATGCTCAGCACGCCGATGCCGCACCCGCGCGTCCCGCGCCAGAAGCGCGGGCAAACGTCCAGCCCGCCGCGCCGGCCAACCCCACCCCGGCCAACCCCGGCAGCTCGCCCGGTGCGGCGGCGACCCAGGAAGCACCGAGCGCGGAAGGCACACCCGCTGCCACCGCGAAGACCAGCCCCAGCTCACCGGCGCGCGGTACGGCCAGCGGCAAGAGCGGCACCAAGAACACCAGCAAGACCAAGAAATCGAGCAAGGCCAAGAGCACCAGCGGCAAGAACAGTGCCAGCAAGCCCAGCCGCACCGGAAGCTCGAAGCGCGGCTCCGGCTCGAACAGCTCCGACTCGAACAGCTCCGACTCGAACAGCTCCGGCTCAGGCAGCTCCGGCTCAGACAGCGGGCACAGCAAGTCCGGCCGAGGACACGGCAATTCCGACGGCGGGCACGGCCGCTGAGCCGACCGGGCCCGGTTAACCGCCGTAGACCAGGTCCCGTTCGATGTCCTCCAGGCTGCGGCCCTTGGTCTCCGGCATCAGCTTCTTCGCGAACAGGAACGCCAGCGCCGTCGTCACCGCGAAGAACAGGAAGTTCGGCCCGGCGCCGAACTTGTCCAGCAGCACCGGGAAGACCAGCGCGACGATAAGGTTGAAAAGCCAGTTGAAAATAACGCAGATGCCGACCGCACCGGCCCGGATACGCAGCGGGAAAAGCTCCGGGAGCGCCACCCACTGCACCGGTCCCCAGGATATGGAGAACGACGCGATGTAGAGCACGATTCCGACCAGCGTGATACCCAGCAACAATGGGCCGACCGAAAGCCCGACCAGGTTGACCACCGCCAGTAGGATCATCGCGGCACACATGCCGAGCGCGCCGTAGAGCAACAGCGGCCGCCGACCGGAAACGTCTATCAGCCGCATGGCGGGCAACGTCATCAGCATGTTCACCGCGCCGATCCCGACGTTGGCCAGAATTGCGCCTTTGTCTCCGAAGCCGACGTTCGTCAGCAGAGTGGGGGCGTAGTAGATGATGGTGTTGATCCCGACGAAGTTCTGGAAGAACACCAGCAGCATCCCGACGACGAAGATCGGCCGCAGCCGCCCGCTGGTCAGCATGCGCAGCCGCAGCGGCTCGGTCTGCTCGGCCTCCTTGCGGGCGCTCTGCTGAATCTCGGCCAGCTCGGCATCCGCCTCCTGCTCGCTGCCGCGCAGCGACACGAGCACCCGCCTGGCGTCCTCGTTACCGGGCTTGTTCAGCGCCAGCCACCGGGGGCTCTCCGGCTGAGTGTAGATGCCGAGCATCAACAACACCGCGGGGACGACGCCGAGCCCGATCATCCAACGCCAGGCACCGCTGCTCGCGAACGCGTAGTCGGTGAGGTAGGCGATGAAGATGCCGACCGTCACCAGCAGCTGCATCAGCGAGGTGAGCTTGCCCCTTGCTTCCTTCGGCGCCAGCTCGGACAGGTACATCGGGACAACGACCGACGCGATGCCCACCCCGACACCCATCACGAACCTGAACAGCACCAACAGTGTCGCGGTGTTGCAGACCGCCGCGCCAAGGGTGCCCACGGCGAACACCGCGCCGGCGCCGAGAATCAGCCGGCGCCGACCGAGCGAGTCGGCGAGCTTGCCGGAAAGGCCGGCGCCGACCATGGCGCCGGCGAGCAGGCCGGAGACCACCAAGCCCTGCACGATCGGGCTGAGCGGGATGTCCTTCTTGATGTAGAGCAGCGCGCCGGAGATGACCCCGGTGTCGTAGCCCCACAGAATGCCGCCGAGGGCACCGAAGAACCAGATCGCAATGTTGCGTGCTCTGCGCCGCGTCGACGATGGCTCACCGGATGCCACGGGCCGCCCCCTCAGGTTTGACCCGCACCTTACGAGCCGGGGGGTTGCCGCGCTCGGCCGCTTCGCCGTTTGCGCATACGGGCGCGAGCTACTATAGGTGGTCGACGGTGATGCGGTCCTTCTCCTCCAGCGGGACCACACCCAGCGGAGCGGCCGGGTCGACCCGGTAGGTCAACACCCGCTTGTAGCTCTGCTTCTTCTGCATCCCGCTCTTACGCCACGCCGCGGTCAACCCC
>DASYBQ010000079.1:0-28431 GCA_036500625.1 Pseudonocardia sp.
ATTCGCCGTCCGCCCAAAGGCCAGCACATGCAAGGCCCGACGTCTGCTGGTGACAACAGAGTGCGTACACGGCGCTCTGCGCCGCCCTCGCTGCCGCAACGCATCCCCGGCCAGGTGCTGCGCCAACTGAGCCGGCGGGGCGATTTTCGCGAGGGACGCCCGTATGAGAGTGGAATCCTGGCCGGGCCGCTCCCCAGCGACCAGGATTCCACTCTCGCACCGGTCAGACCGCCTCGTGACCCGGCCGTAAGGAGAATCCATTGCCCGACTCAGCTCCGACCCAGGCGGGTGTCGACAGGTGCAAATGTTTTCTAGTTCTGCACGCGCCAACTGACGTCAAGGCGTGGCGGCCAACCCGTGAGGGTGATCCGGCCCGGCTGTGCGCGTGGTGGTTCGATATGGCGATAGGCCAGAGTATCGGCGCGTTGTGAGCGTGGCGGGTGGCTGGCAGGAAGACGGCGCCTCGGTGCGCTGCGGCCGGCCGGCTGTAATCCCGTGGCGCGACGTAGGCAACTGCTGGGCTGGTAAGTCCCATCCCGTGGTACAGCCAGTCGACGAAGCAACGACAGGCGAATAATCAGCATGGTCGCAGAACCGGCGCAATCATCACAAGAATCCTTCTTCGTGGCCGCCGTTGAGATTCGCCTCGCACACCGACGGCGGCAACAACGTCATCACCAGTGCTGCCGCGCACAACTCCGGACACCGACCCGGACCCGTCGCCATGCTGACCGGCACCAGCCCGCCCCGGGCAGCAGTCGCGACAGCGGGGCGGGACCCGGATCGGATCCCGCCCCGCTGCTGTCTCGGTGCCGCTATCAGGCCAGGCTGACCTTGGCGCCGGCCTCCTCGAGCTTCGCCTTGGCGGCCTCGGCGGCCTCCTTCGGCGCGTTCTCCAGGATCGGCTTCGGCGCTGCCTCGACCAGGTCCTTGGCCTCCTTAAGGCCCAGGCCGGAGACGAGCTCACGGACCACCTTGATGACCTGGATCTTCTTGTCACCGGCGGCCTCGAGGACGACGTTGAACTCGTCCTTCTCCTCCTCGGCCGGGGCGGCCTCGCCGCCGGCGGCGGGGCCGGCGGCAACCGCGACCGGCGCGGCGGCGGTGACCTCGAAGGTGTCCTCGAACTTCTTCACAAACTCCGACAGCTCGAGCAGCGTCATGTCCTTGAACGCGTCGAGCAGCTCGTCGGTCGACATCTTCGCCATGGTGGCGGTCCTCTCTTGACAGTCGACGGTCTTGGTCGTCGACAGCTCTTGGGTGGGGGTAGGGCTCGGGAGAACTACTCGGCCGGGGTGGCGCTGCCTTCGGCTTCGGCCGCGCGCTTGTCGGCCAGCGCCTGCGCCAGCCGGGCCACCTGTGACGCCGGAGCGGCGAACAGGCCGGCGGCCTTGGCCAGGTTGCCCTTCATCGCGCCTGCCAGCTTGGCCAGCAGCACCTCACGCGACTCGAGGTCGGCGAGCTGGTTGACCTCGGTGGTGCTCAGCGGGCGGCCGTCCATGAAGCCGCCCTTGATCACCAACTCCTTGTTAGTCTTGGCGAAGTTGCGTAGCGCCTTCGCCGCGTCGACCGGCTCGCCGGTGATGAAAGCGATGGCCGTGGGGCCGACGAGCAGCGAGTCGAGACCCTGCACGCCGGCTTCCGCGGCGGCGCGCTTGACCAGCGTGTTCTTTGCCACCCGGTAGTTGGCCGAATCCCCGAGAGCCAGCCGTAGCTCGGAGATCTGCGCCACGGACAGACCGCGGTACTCGGTGATCACTGACGCGGTGGCGCCTTTGAAGCGCTCGGTGATCTCCTCGACGGCGGCCACCTTGTCGGGCCGTACCATCCGGTACTCCTCATCTAGCGGTATCAGGGATGTGTCCACCGCACGGCCGCTCGACCGGGCCGAGCCTCTGGACGACGAACGCCCCGGCGCAGGGCGCACGGGGCGTGAAGGCACTGGCGGGTGAACCGCCGTGCGAAAGCAACGACCTCGTTCTCCTGCGCGGGCCGCCCGCCGGGAGGCGGGACCTTAGCTCAGCCGAACCGCCGAGACGGACGACCGAAGACCAGCGGTCTGTGGTGGAACGTCTCATACTGTACGTGAAGCGCGTGCCGCACCGTGCAGGGGGTCGCACCCTCCGAGGCGCCGCGGCAACCGGCCGCCGCGAAAACCCGAATGGCGCAACGCGCCCGGAAAATAACATCGGCCGAACGGGCTAGGCTCGCTGACCTGCCCAGCAGAGGACCGGGAGGAACCGTGAGCTCTTCAGCTACCGATGCGATGTGGATCGACGTGGGCATGTGGACCGGCCTCAGCGGCAAGGTCCAGCCGTTCACCGACGTCGAGTGCGACCAGCCCGAGCAGGAGCTGGACAGCGACAAGGCCTGGAAGGAATGGGCGCTGGAGCACCTGGGCGAGGTCGCCGTACAGGACTCCTGGCAGCCGGGGCGGTACCACTACACCGTCGAGCGGCGGGACCCGTCCGGCCGGGCGGTGGACACCATCGCCCAGGGTGTGTGGGAGTGGAAGTCCTGAATTAGCCGGCTCGGCAAGGCGAACGACAACGGCGGCCGGGTGAACCCGAACTGGCCTCACCCGGCCGCCGTCGTGTGGCGGTCAGGCCGAGGGCTCGTCCGCCAGCAGGTTGCGGGTGCGGTTCGGGTCGACCGGGATGCCAGGGCCCGTCGTGGTGCTGAAGGTGATCTTCTTGACGTAACGACCCTTGGCCGCGGACGGCTTGGCACGCAGAATCTCGTCCAGCGCGGCGGCGTAGTTCTCCACCAGCTTCTCGGTGTCGAAGCTCGCCTTGCCGATCACCAGGTGCAGGTTGGACTGCTTGTCCACCCGAAAGTTGATCTTACCGCCCTTGATGTCGTTGACCGCCTTGGTCACGTCGGTGGTGACCGTGCCGGTCTTCGGGTTCGGCATCAGGCCGCGCGGGCCGAGGATCCTGGCGATCCGGCCCACCTTGGCCATCTGGTCCGGGGTGGCGATGGCGGCGTCGAAGTCCAGCCAGCCACCCTGGATGCGGGCGATCAACTCCTCCGAGCCGACCTCGTCCGCGCCGGCGGCGGTCGCCTCGTCGGCCTTGTCGCCGGCCGCGAAAACGATCACCCGGGCGGTCTTGCCGGTACCGTGTGGCAGGTTCACGGTGCCCCGGACCATCTGGTCGGCCTTGCGAGGGTCAACGCCCAGCCGCAGGGCGACCTCTACGGTCGCGTCCATCTTCGCGGTGGAGGTGTCCTTGGCCAGCCCGGCTGCCTCCAGCGGGCTGTAGAGCTTGTCGCGGTCGATCTGGGCGGCCGCGGCGCGGTATCCCTTGCTGCGCTTCATCTGCTGTCTCTTCTCGTGTCAATCGAGTCAGTTGTGGTGACGAGCCGCGCACGGCTCTCCCACGTGGTGCGGTGCTGTCCGGGGGCCGGTCAGCCCTGGACGGTGATGCCCATCGACCGCGCGGTACCCGCGATGATCTTCGCGGCCTGGTCGATGTCGTTGGCATTCAGGTCGGGCAGCTTCTGCGTGGCGATCTCGCGGACCTGGTCCATGGTGACCGTGGCGACCTTCTTGATGTGCGGCTCGCCACTGCCCTTCTCCACGCCGGCCGCCTTGAGCAGCAACCTCGCCGCGGGCGGGGTCTTCAGCTGGAAGGTGAAGGATCGATCCTCGAAGATCGAAATCTCCACCGGGACCACGTTGCCACGCTGGGCTTCGGTGGCCGCGTTGTATGCCTTGCAGAACTCCATGATGTTGACGCCGTGCTGACCCAGCGCTGGGCCAACCGGTGGCGCCGGAGTGGCCGCGCCGGCCTTGATCTGCAGCTTGACGATCGCGGATAGCTTCCGCTTCTTCCCGGGCATGTCTGTGCTTCCTTCTCTTGCCTCGCCGGGTCGCCCTGCCGCGACCAGCGTGTCCTGGGTAGTACTTCGCTGTGTCGCCTTGGCAACCAGCGGGCCTTTCGGGGGGCGCTCGGGGGCGAGCCCCCGAGCGCTAGATTTTCGACACCTGGGTGAACGAGAGCTCGACCGGCGTTTCCCGGCCGAAGATCGACACCAGTACCTTGAGCTTCTGCGCGTCGACGTTGACCTCGTTGATGGTGGCCGGCAGCGTGGCGAACGGCCCGTCCATCACGGTCACCGACTCACCGACCTCGTAGTCGACCTCGACCAGCGGCTTGCCCGACACGGCGTCGCCAGCCGACTTGCCGGCGGCCGCCTTGCGGGGCTGCTCCTGCTTGGGCAGCAGGAACTTGAGCACCTCGTCCACGGTCAGCGGTGACGGCCGCGAAGTGGCACCGACGAAACCGGTGACGCCGGGGGTGTTGCGCACCGCGCCCCAGGACTGGTCGTTGAGCTCCATCCGGACCAGGATGTAGCCGGGCAGCACCTTGCGCTGCACCTGCTTGCGCTGGCCGTTCTTGATCTCGGTGACCTCTTCGGTCGGCACCTCGACCTGGTAGATGTAGTCCTCGACGTCCAGGGTCTGTACCCGGGTCTCCAGGTTGCTCTTGACTTTGTTCTCGTAGCCGGCGTACGAGTGTACGACGTACCAGTCGCCGGGGGCGCGGCGCAGGGCGGCGCGCATCTCCTCGGCAGGGTCGGCGTCGTCGGCATCCACCTCGTGCGCCTCGTCGACACCGGCCTCGCTGGCCGCGTCCTGGCCACCGTGGTCCGTCGGGTCCGAAGCAGCGACGTACTCGACGTCCTGCGCGTCGGCCGTGGTCTCGGCGGCGTCAGCCTGCTCGAGCTGGTCCCCGGTGGTCTCGGCCGCCGGTCGCTCGGCCTCGTCGCTCGAGGAGAGCGCCTGGGCGACCGAGGTGAAATCGGTCGCCTCCGGACCGGCGTCGTGGGAGGTCACTGCAGTCTCGCTTCCTTTCGTACCTGGTTCGCTGTCTCGTTCGTGACGCCCGCCGGCTGTCCTGGCCGGCAGGCCAGGGTCACCCGTTGCCGAAGACGGCGAAGACTGCCTTGGCGAAGACCGCGTCGAGCCCCGCGACCAGCGCCATCATGAAGGAGACGAACACCAGAACGACGATCGTGTAGGCCACTAGATCCTTGCGGTTCGGCCAGATGACCTTGCGAAGCTCGGCGACCACCTCGCGCAGGAACCGCATGAGCCGCGCGGGTGGGGACTGTTTCGTCGCCCTGCCATCCCGGGACGGCGTCGGGCGGCCCTTGCGGTCACCGGCGGTTGCCGGGCGGCTGCCTCGCTCCGACTCACGCTCCTCGGTCACGTCCGCTGCTCCACTCGTCGTCCCTGCCTTCTTCTCCCGCGCCATTCGAACCTGGTGGCAGGGGTGACAGGACTTGAACCTGCAACCTGCGGTTTTGGAGACCGCTGCTCTGCCAGTTGAGCTACACCCCTATGGCTTGGCTTCTCGAAGTTCCCGCGTTCGGCGAGAAGCCGACACATCCGGACACACCGCAGCGTGGCTGCGACGGGTCAACCGCAGCAAGTGTACGGCACCGGGCATGGTCGCCCCCACCCGCGCCGGGCACGGCGCCGGATTACGACCGGAAACCGGTTTTGCCCTGCTGCCAGGATAAGCCACATGTCCTCCACCCCGGCGCCGTCCCGGACCCCTGCCCGCGTCTCCGGCCGCATCGGCGGCATCTCCGAGTCCGCGACGATGGCGGTGGACGCCAAGGCCAAGGCACCCAGGGCGGCCGGCCGGCCGGTGATCGGCTTCGGCGCCGGCGAGCCGGACTTCCCGACCCCGCCGGCCGTCGTGACCGCCGCCAAGGCCGCCTGCGCGGACCCACGCAACCACCGCTACACCCCCGCCGGCGGCCTGCCACAACTGCGGCAGGCCGTGGCCGACAAGACCGCCCGCGACTCCGGATACCGGGTCACCAGCAACCAGGTGTTGATCACCAACGGCGGCAAGCAGGCCGTCTACCAGGCGTTCGCCACCCTGACGGACCCGGGCGACGAGGTGCTGCTCCCGGCGCCGTACTGGACCACCTACCCGGAGGCGGTCGCGTTGGCCGGCGGCTCGCCGGTGGTGGTGCGCACCGACGAGACGTCCGGTTTCCTGCCAACGGTGCAGGCGCTGGAGGCGGCCCGCACCGAGGCCACCAAGGCGCTGCTGTGGTGCTCGCCGTCCAACCCGTCCGGCGCGGTGGCACCACCGGAGCTGGTCGCCGAGGTTGGCCGGTGGGCGGTCGAGCACGGCACCTGGGTGATCACCGACGAGATTTACGAGCACCTGGTCTACGACGGGGTGCGCGCCGAGTCGATGCCGGTGGTGGTCCCCGAACTGGCGGACACCTGCGTGGTGCTCAACGGGGTGGCCAAGACCTACGCGATGACCGGCTGGCGGGTCGGTTGGATGATCGGCCCTACCGACGTGATCGCGGCCGCCGGCAACCTGCAGTCGCACCTGAGCTCCAACGTGGCCAACGTGTCGCAGTGTGCCGCGCTCGAGGCGGTGTCCGGCCCGCTGGACGCGGTCGCCGAGATGCGCACCGCCTTCGACCGCCGCCGCCGCGCCATCGTCGAGCTGCTGGCCGCCATCCCCGGGGTGAGCTGCCCGATGCCGAGCGGTGCGTTCTACGCCTACCCCTGCGTGCGTGACCTGCTCGGCCGCCGGATTCGCGGGCAGCGGCCCCGGACCAGCCTCGAGCTAGCCGCGCTGATTCTGGACGAGGCCGAGGTGGCGGTAGTACCGGGCGAGGCGTTCGGCACACCCGGCTACTTCCGGCTGTCCTACGCCCTGGGCGACGACGACCTGCACACCGGCGTGCAGCGGATGGGCACCCTGCTCGCCGAGGCCAGCTAGCGCGGCTGCACCTTCCGTGGACCGGTCGTCGCGGCGGGTCGATAGCCGTCGCTCAGGCGACGAGCCGGACACCCGCCTCGGCCACCAGGTCGGCCGTGTAGGGGTGCTCGGGGCGGCAGAGCACCTGCTCGGTCCGCCCCTGTTCGATGATCTTGCCCCCGCGCAGCACCACCAGCCGGTCACAGCCCCGCCGCACCAGCTCCAGGTCGTTGGTGATGTGCACCACCGCCATCTGGCGGTCGGTCCGCAGCCCGTCGAGCAGGTCGACCAACTCATCGCGCAGCGACTCGTCCAGCATCTGGGTCGGCTCGTCAGCGAGCACCAACCGGGGCTGGGTGATCAGCGCACTGGCGAAGGTGACCCGCTGGCGCTCGCCGCCGGACAGCTGGTGCGGGTAGCGGCCAAGGTAGCGCGCCACCGGGGTCAGCCGTACCAGCTCCAACGCCTCGCGTACCAGCTCATCGTGCGGTCGGCTGGTCAGCAGATGGGTGCTGCGCAGCGGTTCGGCCAGGATCGCGCCCACCGTGCGGTTGGGCGGCAGCGAGGCGTACGGGTCTTGCTCCACGACGTGCATGGCGCGCCGGCGGCGCCGGGCCACCGAGGCCGAGCAGCCCAGCAGCTCCTGCCCGGCGAACGTGATGCGCCCGCACCGAGGACTGACCTGCCCGGTGAGCGCCCGCACCACGGTCGACTTGCCGGAGCCCGCCGCGCCGACCAACCCGACCGACTCGCCGGCATGCACTGCCAGGTAAAGGTCCCGCACCGCGGGACGGCGGCGCGACCCGGTCAGCCCCGGGTACTGCACGGTCAGATCCTGGACCTCGAGCAGGGGCTGGCCGGTCCCTTGCCGTGGATGCATGAGCATGGCGCGGTCCTCGCTATGGGCAGACTGCTCATCCAATACCCCCGGCGGCCGCAAATACGCCCGAATGGCCCAATCAGGTGCCGCATTCACCCAACCGTGACCGGCTGCGCCCGGGATCGGGCAGATCAGCTCGGCAGTCGGACCGTCGCGCTTGCCCGACCGAACACCGTCTTGCCTTCGAATGTGGCGGTGATGTCGACCTTGCCGGTGCGCACCCCGTCCTGCTCGGAGACTGACTTGAGTGTGCCGGACAGCTCGAGCAACGCGCCCTTCTCGTCCTCGTCCACCCCGGCGACCACGTCCGGCACCGGCAGCGGGCGGGTGAACCGGACCTGGTAGGCGAGCACCCCACCCGGGTCGCCGAGCCAGTCGGTGACCAGCCGCCCACCGAACGCCATGCTGAGCATGCCGTGCGCGATGACCCCGGGCAGCCCGACGGACTCCGCGACCCGGTCGCTCCAGTGGATCGGGTTGAAGTCGCCGGAGGCGCCGGCATAGCGGACCAGGTCGGTCCGGCTCAGTCGCACCGACAGCGGCGGCAGCGCGGCGCCTTCCTCGAAGCCCGCCGCGCCTTCCTCGAACGGGCTCACGACTGCTCCTGGCTCAACAGCAGCGCCTCGGTCTCGCAGACCGCCGCGCCGTCGGGCGAGGTGACCGTGCAGCGCAGCGTCAGCATGTGCGTGCCGGCCCTGGTACGCAGGGCGTCCACGTGCAGCACGGTCACCAGCTCGTCGCCCGCATGGATCGGCCGGCTGAACTCGATCTTCTGGTCGCCGTGCACGGTGCCCTCGAAGCGCCATCCGAAGCCGGGTTCCCGCAGGAACTGCTCTATCAGCGGCATGGTGAACACCACCGGGAACGTCGGCGGTGCCAGCAGATCCGGGTAACCGGCTGCCCTGGCGACATCCAGGTCGTGGCACAGCGGACTGCCCTCACCGATGGCCGTGGCGAAGTCGCGAACCTTTTCCCGCCCCACCTGGTACGGCGGTGCGGGCGGGAGAGCGCGACCCAGGTAGGACTCGTCAGGCACCCGCGTCAGCGGGTCTCGCGGTGCGACTGGTGGGCTTTGCAGTTCGGGCAGTACTTCTTCATGGTCAACCGGTCCGGGTTGTTGCGCCGGTTCTTCCGGGTGATGTAGTTGCGGTGCTTGCACACCTCGCACGCCATGGTGATCTTCGGACGGACGTCGGTGGCGGCCACTGGTGTCTCCTGCTCGGTCTGTGATTGGCCTTGCTTGGCCCTGAGTAGCGGTGGCCGGACTTGAACCGGCGACACAGCGATTATGAGCCGCTTGCTCTACCGACTGAGCTACACCGCCGTACACCCATGAGGTGTCGAGCCCCTTTACGGAATCGAACCGTAGACCTTCTCCTTACCATGGAGACGCTCTGCCGACTGAGCTAAAGGGGCGAAGTCAGCCTCGCATGGAGAAGCTCAGAGCAGCTCGGAGCGGCTCCGCGCGAGGCATGGTCGAGAGTACACAACACCACGGGACTGGGTGAAATCGGCTCCCACGCCCCAGGCTGGACGGGTCCCGTTCACTCAGCATTCACCTGTCGTCGCCTGACAGAGTGACGGGCGGGTTGATGATATTCCCCCATGACGCCCGTTCCCCCAGCCATGAACCCACCAGGCGAGACCCCGGACGTCGGCGTTCCCGCCGCACTGGCTGCCCGGATGACCATCGCCGAGCAGCGGGACTGGCTGCGCGGGTTCCTGGCCGCCCGCCCGGTGAGCCGGCGCGGCGCGCTGCGCGGCGCGGCCGGTTCGGTGGCCGGGCTCGGCCTGGCCGGCGGCCTCGCCTCGGTGCTCGCGGCGTGCGGCTCGCCGTCCGGCGGTGGCGGTCCCGCCTCGGCCACCCCGTTGGGCATGTCCGGGCGGCACCTGTCCTTCGGCACCGACCCGACCCGGCGGATGGCCATCAGCGGCGAGCTCACCACCAAGCCGAACGGCAAGGTGCTGCTCGACCTCGGCACCGACGCCCGCTACGGCACCACCATCGAGGCCGAGGTCCGTGAGCTGATCAGCCATGTGCCGCAGCAGGACGGCTCGATCGCCTCCGCCGACCAGTTCTTCGTGCACGGGCTCGCCGACGGGCTGACACCAGGGCAGGAGTACCACTACCGGTTCCGGCTGCCCGGTGGCGGCGCCACCCCGGACGCGGTGTTCCACACGGCGCCGGGGCAGCGGGCGCCGTTCAGCTTCACCGCGTTCGGCGACCAGGGCGTCAACGGCCCCAAGTCCAACGGCAACGGGTTCACCGACGACTACTACAAGTCCGGTGACTCCCGCCGCACCCCGGAGCCGGCGAGCGCACTGGTCTCGCTGATCGCGCAGCGCCGGCCGGCGTTCCACCTGCTCGCCGGGGACATCTGCTACGCCGACCCGAGCGGGGACGGCGAACCGATCCGCAACGCCGCGCCGAACGAGCCGGCGAAGGGCTTCGACAACTTCGACCCGCACACCTGGACCGCGTACTTCACCAGCATCGAGTCCAGCGCGGCCACCACCCCGTGGATGTTCGCCACCGGCAACCACGACATGGAGGCGGTCTACGACGACAACCGCTCGCCGGGCGGCGCGACGCACGGCTACGGCGGCCACCTTGCCCGGATGGACCTGCCGGCCAACGGGCCGAGCCGCTGCCCTTCGGTGTACTCGCTGCGCTACTCGAACGTCGGCGTGCTGAGCCTGGACGCCAACGACCTTTCCACCGAGATCCCCACCAACGCCGGCTACAGCGGCGGCGCGCAGGCCAGCTGGGTGCGCCAGACCCTCGCCGCGCTGCGGGCCGATCCGAACATCGACTTCATCGTGGCGTTCTTCCACCACTGCGCCTACGCCACCAGCGCCTCGCACGCCTCGGACGCCGGGGTGCGCGGGGTGCTGGCCCCGATGTTCGACGAGTTCGGCGTGGACCTGGTGGTGCAGGGGCACAACCACCAGTACGAGCGCAGCAACCCGATCAAGGGCGGGCGCAGCGGGGCGCAGGCTCCGGACGGTGCCACGGTGCACCCGGCGACCGACGGCACCACCTACATCTGCGTCGGCTCCGGCGGGCGGCCCCGCTACACCTGGCAGCCCGGCGAGACCGACCGCTACCGGGGCAACACCGGCCCGGACAGCGGGACGCAGGTGGCCAGCTTCGTGAACGTCGCGGGCGGCGGCAAGCAGCCGGAGGCGGTGGACTGGTCGCAGTCGCGCTACCTGGACTACGCGATGCTCGCGGTGGATGTGGCGCCAGGGCCGCCCGGCGGCAACTCCACGATGACCGTGCGGACCATCAACGACCTCGGCCAGGAGATCGACGTGGTCACCCTGGCACGTCCGGTGAAAGCCGGCGCCGGGCAGCCCAAGCCGGCGGCACTGCACACCGGCCCGTCCTGGACCCGCACCCCGAGCGGTCTGTCGGTGCCCGGCTGAGCCACCGGCTCATCGCAACAGCGTGACGGTTGCAGCTGCGCCGGGGTCGGCCGAGTACGGCGCGCGTTCGGCCAGCTTGCAGGGGTGCAGGCCGACGGCGCTGATCATCCCTTGCCGCGCGGTCAACCGGTGCTGCGCCCAGGACATCAGGTTCAAGATGATCGGGTCGCACCGGCGGACCTCGGACACGTCAAGGACGACGAACCGGGCGCCGGCACGGACCACTGCCTGCACGTGCTGGCGCAGCTTCTCGACCAGCTCCCGGTCGATCTCAGCTGTCACCGTGATGCGGGCCTGACCCTGGTCATCCTGTGCCGTGCAGATCACCACCCGCGAGGGCCTGATCATGTCGCTGGCCGCTCGAAACGCACCCGGACCCCCTACACACCCGATTCTCGCGGGTCGCGCCACCGAGGTCCGGAGCAGCACAAGCGAATGTTACGAACGCTAAGCGCTCGATAAAGAGTTTGTCGAGCTTCGATCCGTGGAAGGTTTGCCCGACCCGCCGGAAGGTACCGCCAAACGCCAGCCTCGTCACCACGAGGCTAACGTCGTGGATCGTGCGGACACAGCGACACGACCACGACGCCGGCGGCTCCCCGGAGCTGCTCGAGGCAAAGGCGGCGCTGCGCGACGAGGTGTGGAGCGCGCTCATCGAGGCGAAGGCGCACCGCTTCCCCGGCGCGCGCAACCGGATTCCCAACTTCGTCGGCGCCGAACGGGCCGCCGAGCGACTGCGCGACACCGATGTCTGGCGCGCTGCCCGCATGGTCAAGTCGAACCCGGACTCCGCGCAGCTGCCGGTGCGGCAACGCGCGCTGCAGGACGGCAAAACCGTCTACATGGCGGTGCCCCGGCTCGCCGAGCGGGACCCGTTCTTCCTGCTCGACCCGGACGAGCTGACCGACTCGCCGCGCCGGGCGGCCTCCATCTCCGGCGCGACCCGCTCGGCGCGGCGGGTCGCGGTTGCCCAGCTGGAACCGGTCGACCTCGTGGTCAGCGGCTGCGTCGCGGTCGGTGAGGACGGCGCGCGGCTCGGCAAGGGCGGCGGGTTCGCCGACCTGGAGTTCGCGCTGGCCAGGGCGGCCGGGCTGATCGGGCCGCGCACCGTGGTGGTGACCACGGTGCACGAGCTGCAGGTGCGCCCGGCCGGTGCGGTCCCGACCAGCGCACACGACGCGCCGGTGGACCTCATCGTCACCCCGGAGCGGATCGTGGACTGCCGACCGCGCCGGGGCGCCTACCCGGAGACCGGCATCCTGTGGTCCGAGCTGACCGAGGCGAAGATCTCCGCGATCCCGCTGCTGGCCGCGCTGCGCCCCGACCCGCCGGCCTGAACACTGGGGCCGCCGGAGGACACCCGCTCAATGCAGCTTCGAAGTCCATTCGGTCACGGCTCTGACGAAGTCGGCCACATCAGATGGATCATGAAGCCGGGCGCGCACAATGTCGTCGTCGACATCGACGTACTCGTGCACCAGGACGTTCCGGAAGCCGACCGCCTGGCGCAACCGGCGGGCGAGTGCCGTCGGCAGCACACCGTGCTCACCGAGCAAGCTCAGCGCGTGCCCGTTGTCGTTCGGCGGACCCCATCCCTCCGAGGCACAGATGTGCTGGGCCACGTCCACGCAGGCCTCGATCGCCGTCACAAAGGTGTATTTGACGCCCCGCAACCACAGCGGGTCGCCCCGTCGCGTCGTCGGCCGATTCTTCGCCCCGCAGTACCGCGAGGTCGTCGGTGACCGACCGGAGCAGCCGCAACAGCCGGACCTCATCGACCATGTCGACCCTGCAGCACACCTTCGACGAACTCCCGATGGCTACGTCGGATGCGCGGCAGCTCGTCGGCGTAAATCTTGCGGGTGGTGGCGACCCACCGCACCCGGGCGGGCGGGTCGTCGTCGAAGAGCACTACGCCGTGCAACGCGATCCGGCCGGCAAGCTCCAGCGGAGCTCCGTTGAGCACCAGCAGGTCAACACCGGGCGGCAACAAGATCTCGAACGACGCCGGCGCATCCGCCGGCCACCAGGCGGCGACATCGATGTCCGATGTGGGCCGGTGGCTGCCACTGGCGCGGCTACCGTGCAGCAGCGCGAACCGTGCCCCCGAGCCGCGCAGCGTCTCGATGATCTCGGCCTGGAGTGCTTCCGGCACCGCGGCGGTCATCAGGTCAGTGTGACACGGTGTCACACACGTACGCCGTACGTTCGGCGGATTGCGACGGTAGCCGGCGGTACGGCACGGTGGGTCACATGACCAGCACGCGGATCGACCTTTCGGACATCGACGGGTTCTGGACCGAGCCGATCGAGCGGCGGCATGCCGCGTTCGACGCGCTGCGCGAACAGCCCGGCCTGCCGTTCTTCGCCGAGCGGGAGATCAGCTTCCTGCCCGCCGGCCCCGGTTACTACGCGCTGAGCAGGCTCGACGACATCGTGGAGGCCAGCCGCAAGCCGAAGATCTTCACCTCCGGCCATGGCGCGACGAACATCGCCGACCTGCCGACCGAGTTCCTCGAGTTCTACGGCTCGATGATCAATATGGACGACCCCCGGCACAGCCGGCTGCGCCGCATCGTCTCGCGCGGCTTCACTCCCCGGCGCCTCGATGCGCTCACCGAGAACGTCGCACGGGTGGCCGCCACCATCGTGGACGACATCATCGACGCCGGGGAGTGCGACGCGGTCACCGCGATCTCCGCCCGGCTGCCGCTGACCATCGTCTGCGACATGATGGGCATCCCGGCCAGCCAGCACGACTTCGTGTTCGACCGCACCAACGTGGTCCTCGGCGCCACCGACCCGGAGTACGTACCGGACGCGGAGAACATCGTCGCCGCACTGCTGCAGGCCGGCGCCGAGCTGGCCGAGCTGGTGCGCGAGCTGGCCGCCCGCCGCGCCGAGCACCCCACCGGCGACCTCACCTCGGCGCTGATCAACGCCCAGGTCGACGGCGAGTCACTCACCCCGGACGAGCTGGCCTCGTTCTTCATCCTGCTGGTGGTGGCCGGCAACGAGACCACCCGCAACGCGATCAGCTGGGGCCTCACCGCGCTCTCGGAGCACCCCGAGCAGCGGCGGCGCTGGCTCGACGACGTGGCCGGGGTGGCGCCGACCGCCGTGGAGGAGATCGTCCGGTGGGCCTCGCCGGTGATGTTCATGCGCCGCACGCTGGCCGTCGACACCGAACTGGCCGGGCAGCGGCTGACCGCCGGTGAGAAGGTGCTGATGTTCTACTGGGCGGCCAACCGGGACCCACAGCACTTCGCCGAGCCGGCGCGGTTCGACGTGCTGCGCTCGCCCAACCCGCACGTCGGCTTCGGCGGCCCCGGCCCGCACTTCTGCCTGGGGGCACACCTGGCCCGCCGGGAGATCACCGTCATGTTCCGCGAGCTCCTCACCCGGATACCGGACATCCACGCCACCGCCGAGCCGGTCCGGCTGAAGTCCGCGTTCATCAACGGCATCAAGCACCTGCCGGTGGCCTTCACCGCCGGAGGCGCGCGGTGATCGTCGACTCGCCGATGAGCCTGGGCTACCCCGAGGTGCCGGTCGGCGCGATCCTGGCCGGCACGGCGGCCCGCTGGCCGGACCGGGTCGCGCTGCACGCCGGGGAGCGCGCGGTGACCTACCGCGAGCTGTACCGAGCGGCCTGCGGGTTCGCCAACGCGCTGCACGCCGAGGGCATCGGCCGGGGCGATGTGGTCGCGGTGCACCTTGGCAACTGCCCGGAGTTCGCCATCGCCTACCACGGCATCCTGCTCGCCGGGGCCACGTACACCCCGGCGAACCCGCTGCTGCCGCCGGGCGAGCTGGCCGCCCAGCTTGCCGACTCGGGCGCGGTGCTGGCGGTCAGCTTCGGACCGGCGGCCGAGGCACTGAGCGCGGTGCGCGACCGTACCTCGGTGCGCACCGTCGTCCGGCTCGGGCCCGCGTTCGACGAGTTCATCGCCCCTCAGCCGACCACCCGCCCCGACATCGAGATCGACATCAGCAGGGACCTGGCACACCTGGCCTACACCGGCGGCACCACCGGCCGCTCCAAGGGCGTCGCGCTGCCGCACCGCAACGTGGTGGCCAACGCACTGCAGTACGCCTGCTGGGCCAGCGGGGCGCAACCGAGGCTGGACGCCGACGGCGGGCTGTGGATCGAGCAGGTCGGCGACCGCGGCGAGTACCCGGAGGACGTCGGCACCGGGGTGGGCGTCGCGCTGGCACCCTGGTTCCACGCGATGGGCACGGTGGGCGGCCTCAGCGTGGCGTTCCTCGGCGGCGGCACCCAGGTGCTGTGCCGGCGGTTCGACCCCGGCGAGTACCTGGCCGACGCGGAGCGCTTCGCGGTCACCAGCATGACCGGGGCGCCGCCGGTGTTCGCCGCGCTGATCGGGCACCCGGACTTCGCCACCCGCGACCTCAGCAGCGTGCGCAGCATCACCTCCGGCGCGGCACCGCTGGCCGTCGAGCTGATCAACGCGCTGCGCGCCCGGTTCGGCGAGGACGTCCGGGTCACCGAGGGCTACGGGCTCACCGAGGTCACCATGGGTGCGACGGCCGGCCCCTCGGGACGGGCCGGCGTGCGCAAAGTGGGCACGGTCGGACTGCCGGTACCCGACACCCAGGTCAAGGTCGTCGCGCAGGGCAGCCAGGAGCCGCTGCCGGCAGGGCAGCCCGGTGAGGTGTGCATCCGCGGTCCGCAGGTGATGCTCGGCTACCGCAACCGGCCCGAGGAGACCGCCGCCGCGCTGGTGGACGGCTGGCTGCGCACCGGCGATGTGGGGGTACTCGACGAGGACGGCTACCTCTCGATCGTGGACCGCACCAAGGACATGCTGATCTACAAGGGCTACAACGTGTACCCCCGCCAGCTGGAAGAACTGTTGTTCGCCCAGCCCGAGGTGCACAGCGCGGCGGTGGTCGGCCGGCCGGACACCGCGCTGGGCGAGCTTCCGGTCGCCTTCGTGGTGCCCCAGCGGCCCGGCTCGGTCGACGTGGAGCGGCTGCGGGCAACGGTCAACGAGCAGCTGCTGCCCTACCAGCGAATTCGCGAAATCTATTTGATCGACACCATCCCGGTGTCGGCGGCCGGCAAGGTGCTCAAGCGGCAGCTGCGGGAGCGCTTGCCGTAACGACAATCCAGCATGTCACGATTCGGGTGACAGGTTAGGGCTGCGAGTGGCCCTCCGCACTCATCTCAGGGCGGCTCACCAGATGGCATCCGATCAGCCGGACCGGCCGGACTCCTCGGGCGCGGGCGACGCCACGCCGCCGCCCACCGCGCCGGCCCGACCGGCGCTGGGTGACCCGGCGGGCTACCGCAACCAGTCCGCGTTGGGCGAACAGGCCACCACGTTGATGCCGGTGCTGACCACACCGGCTCAGGACGAGGCCACCACCAGCTCCAACCGCAAGCTCGGCTGGCTGCTCGCGGGCTCCCTGGTGCTGGTCGGCGTGCTGCTGTTCAGCGTGCTGGGCGGCAGCACCGAGCCACCGCCCCCGCTGGTGCAGACTCCGGCCAGCAACATGGACACCGCCAGCGCCCTGCCGCCCGAGCCGTCCCCCATACCGGTGGTCCCGCCGCCACCAACCACGAGCGAACCAGTTATCACCGCGTCGCCGCAGATCACCCCTACCACCACGCCACCCCTGACCACGGCCCCGCTGAGCACCGCGCCATTGACCACCGCGCCGAAGACCACCGCCCGGACCACGCAGCCGAGGTACACCTACACGCCGCGCACCACCGCGCCCCGGACCACCGCCGAGGACCCGACGACCAGGGCCCGGTCGCGCGATCTCGGCCCGGACTCGAGCACCCGCGACAGCCGCGCCACCGAAGATCCGTACCTGACGCCTGACGGCTTCTGAGCGACCCTTGGCGGTCAGGCGGCCTCCGGCCGAGGTACCGGAGCCTTCATCACGGCATCCACGATGCCCATGATCATCCCCCGGGAGCCGAGCCGGTAGCCGAACTCCTCCCAGGAGAGCAGCTCGCGGGACAACAGCTCACCTACCGGGCCCGGGTACACCCGGGTGGCCCGGAACGCCGCGGCGCGCAGCCGCATCCGCTCGTGATGATCCATCGATGCATGTGCGTTCATACCGCACCTCCGCCTGGTGGGTCACAACCGTCGGCCGCGCTCGGCGTTGAGGCGCTCCCGCGAGAGTTCCATGATAAAGGGCCCTCGCGCGTCGCGGTGCGGCGACGCTTGTTACCGGTCCGATACGTGAGTCTGGCCAATTCCCTGCGCCAACACGTACAGTGTACGTACGAGGCTGCCGGTCCCGCTCGGAGGAAGATCATGAAACTCCCAGACACCGCACGGTGGGCACTCACCCACGGGCTGATCCGGCTGGTCCTGCGCAGGGAAACCCGCAAGGGCAACCTGAACAGCCGGTTCCTCACCGACCGCGAGGTCCAGCTCAACCCGTACCCGCACTACGAGACGCTGCGCGACGACCGCCCGTTCGCGCCCGGCCTTGCCGGCAAGGTCACCGTGCACCACGCGGTCGGCACCGAGGTGCTGCGCGCCGAGGGTTTCGGCACAGCCTCGTTCGGCGGTGCGCCCCGGCCGATCCGCCGGGTGCTTGCCGCCGCCGCCTCCGGCCGGGCGCGCAGCGTGATCGAGCCACCGTCCATGCTCGCGGTCGACCCGCCGGACCACAGCCGCTACCGCAAGCTGGTCACCCGCGCGTTCACCGCGAAAGCGGTCAAGGCGCTGCGCGAGCGCACCGAAGAGGTGGCGGCCGAGCTGCTGGACGGCATCGACGGCAGCCGCGAACCCGTCGACCTGGTCTCGGGCTATGCCGCACAGCTGCCGGTGATCGTGATCTGCGAGATCCTGGGTGCACCGACCTCGATGCGCGAGCAGTTCCTGACCTGGGGCGACGCGGCCGCCACCTCGCTGGACCCCGGCATGAGCCGGCAGCGGTTCCTGCAGGCGCAGCAGGGCATCGACGCGCTGCTGGACTGGATGCGCGGACACTTCGATGCCCTGCGCCGCAACCCGGGCAACGACATCCTCTCCGAGCTGGTCACCACGGCGGACACCGACGGGCAGCGGCTGACCGAGACCGAACTGCTGGCCACCGCGCTGCTGGTGCTGGCGGCCGGCTTCGAGACCACCGTCAACCTGATCGGCAACGGCATCGCGCTGCTGCAGGAGCACCCGGAGCAGCGGGCCCTGCTCGCCGAACAGCCCGCACTGTGGCCGAACGCGGTGGACGAGATGCTGCGCTTCGACTCCCCGGTGCAGCGCACCGCGCGACGGGCGCTGCACGACACCGAGATCAGCGGCGTGCCGGTGCGCAGGGAAGAGCTGGTGATCATCCTGCTCGGCGCCGCCAACCGGGACCCGAAGGTGTTCGACGACCCGAACCGGTTCGACGTCACCCGACGCGGCGCCGGCAAGCACCTTGCGTTCTCCAGCGGCATCCACTACTGCCTTGGCGCCGCGCTGGCCAAGATGGAGGGCGAGGTGGCACTGCGTGCGCTCTACCAGCGGTTCCCCGACCTCACGCTGGTCGGCGAGCCGCACCGCCGCCCCACCTCGAACCTGCGCGGCTTCGACCGGATGACCGCCACCCTCACCCCCACCTCCCGCGAGTCGGGGGTCAGCCGAGGCCGCCCCGGTGGTCGAAGCGGTCCGGGATGGCCAAGTGCAGCACGAAGCTGACGATCGCCACCACGATCGCGCCCCAGAAAGCCGGAATGAACCCGGTCACCTCGAACGGCAGCCCGACCTGCCCGCTGATCCAGCCGACGAGCAGGAACAGCAGGGCGTTCACCACCAGCCCGATGAGGCCGAGGGTCAGCAGGTAGAACGCGCAGCCGACCGTCTTGACGAGCGGCTTGATCACCGCGTTGACCAGGCCGAACACCAGTGCGACGCCGAGCAGCGTGCCGATCCGGGTGCTCTGGCTGGCGCCACCGAGCTCGATCCCGGCGATCAGCAGGGTGCACACCCACAGTGCGACCGCGTTGACAACGACCTTGAGTACGAATGCGAGTGCCATCAGTCCACCAGCGACTGGTAGACCAGCGTGCGCAGCTGGGATCTGATCGGGTAGGTGCTCGAAGGCAACAGCTGGGTGAAGAACATTACGGTGATCTCCTCACGGGGGTCGACCCAGAAATTGGTGCTGGCCGCGCCGCCCCAACCGAACTCACCGGGGCTGCACAGCGCCTTGCCCGCGGCCTCGTCGAGCACCACTGAGAAGCCGAGGCCGAACCCGGTGCCCTCCATCGACGACTCGGCGAACAGCGGCCGGCCGATCTGCTCCAGGTCGGTGCCGCCGGGCAGCTGGTTGCGGGTCATGTAGCGCAGCGTGCGACTGCCGAGGATCCGCGCACCGTCCAGCTCGCCGCCCCGGCGCAGCATCTGGGTGAAGCGGTGGTAGTCACCCGCGGTGCCCACCAGGCCACCGCCGCCGGACAGGAAGGTCGGCGTGCCCAGTGCCGCGTTGCCCATGTTGTCGTTGCGGGCGAACCGGCCGGTACTCGGGTTCGGGCTGTACAGCGCGGCCAGCCGGTCGGCGCGCTGCTCGGGCACCCCGAACGACGTCTCGGTCATGCCGAGCGGCCCGAAGATCCGCTCGGCGAAGAACTCGTCCAGCGTCTGCCCGGACACCACCTCGACCACCCGGCCCAGCACGTCGGTGGACACCGAGTAGTTCCATTCCGCGCCCGGTTGGAAGGCCAGCGGCATCCCGGCCCATGCCTCGCAGGCGGCGGCGAGGTCGGTGCCCGCCGGCACACCCCACTCGTAGCCGTGCCGGCGGTAGATGGCGTCGGTCACGTGGGTGTGGTGGAAGCCGTAGGTGAGCCCGGAGGTGTGGGTCAGCAGGTGCCAGACCCGGATCGGCTCGGTGAGCGGCACCGTCAGCGGCTTGAGCGCGGAACCCTTCACATAGACGCGACTGTCCGCGAACGCCGGGATGTATCGGCTGATCGGGTCGGTGAGCTCGACCCGGCCCTCCTCGAGCAGGATCATCGCCGCGACCGAGGTGACCGGCTTGGTCATCGAGTAGAGCCGCCACACGGTGTCCGGCTGGACGGGCAGCTCGGCTTCCGCATCCCGCTGCCCGCGCATCGCGACGTGCGCGATCTTCCCGCGCCTTGTCACCACCGCGAGCCAGCCGGCCAGCCGGCCCTCGTGCACGTATCGCGCGAAGTGCCGATCGATGCGGGCCAGCCGGTCGGCGTCCATACCGACCTCGCCGGGATCGATCTCAGTAGTCAACTCGGCCACGGTCGACGACCCTACCGGCGGCGGGTGCGCTAAGTTGCCGGCGTGCCGACCACCTGGAGCGACCTCGTCTCATACGTGCGGGTCCGCTACGAGATCTTCCAGCAGACCGACCGGACACTGCGGTTCCACCTGCCCACCGAGGGCGAGCGGACCCAGCGCGTCGCGGTGCACCACGTCGAGTCCGGCGGCACCGACTGGATCATGATCGAGTCGGCGGTGGCAAGGGCCGACGACGTGGATCTGCGGCGACTGCTCGAGCTGGCCGGGCGCTCCGTGGTGGGCGGCGTGGTGATCACTGGGGGCGTGGCGCTGTTCCGGCACTCCGCCGGCCTCGCCGAGCTGGCCCTGGACCGCTTCGACGAGCCGTTCCAGCTGGTGGTACGCGGCGCCGACGCACTGGAGCAGGAACTCACCGGCACCGACCGCTTCTGAGCGGCCCTACAGAAAGTTGTTCGGCCAGATCATCGTGCGCCACATGTGCGCAACGGGTGAGCCGTCGAAGCCAAGGCCTTCCGCCGGCTGGCGGAAGTGCCGGCCCACCAGGTCGTCGAACTCCGCGAAGTCCACCGCAGCGGCCGGGTCGAACGAGTAGACGTCGTTCAGCGTGATCAGCCGCGAGGTCATGTACCAGCGGTGCGCGCGGGCGGCGGTGTACTCCCGGTGGATGTACTCCGGCGGGTCGTAGTCCTCGCCGAAGAAGGCCCGGTATGCCTCCGGGTACTCGTAGCCCACCGACTCGTCGGCGAAGTAGCGCAGCGCCTCGTGCTTCTCGATCGCCCAGGCCACCTCGTCGTCCACGTAGGGGGCGACCAACTGCGCGCCCCAGTAGCCGTGGTCGGCCGAAAGCAGCCCGGCCACCGCGATGTCGTGCAGCAGACAGGCCAGGACCACCTTCTCATCCAGGCCTCGGCCTCGGGCGATCGCGGCGCTCTGCAGCATGTGCGAGGCGTTGAACTCATCGAAGCGCAGCCGGAAGAAGTCGCCGAGCGTCGGCCGCCCCGGCATCTTCGGCAGCGCCGGGTTGTCGCCCGTCATGAAGACCGTGTTCGGTGCGTTCACCTCGGCGAGCAGCTTCGCCTTAGCACCGTGCGCCGGGGTGCCCAGCGTGGCGGCGGCCGGCGGGGCGATCACCTGCCGCCGGCCGCGCACCGCGCCGTCCAGAGGCTCACGCACCCAGGCCATCAACCCGAGCTCCCGAACGGTACTCGGCATCTCGTGCTCGGGAACCTCGACCGAGGGCGCCGCCGCGCCACCCGGCTCATCGACAGCCATACCGCACTCCCGCTCGCTGACTCCCTCGACACCACTGGGTACCGTCACGAACGAGGTTACTGACCGGCCGACGCGCTGCCCATGCGGTTACCGGTGGCCCAACCCGTGCGGTCGCAGCCTGGCCGGACCCAGGTTCGCGACCAGCGCGGCAAGACAGAGCAGCGCGGCGCCGACCGCCTCGGCCGGCCCCAGGTGCTCACCCAGCAACGTCACCGCGAGCACCGCCGCGGTCACCGGCTCCAGCAGCGCGACCACCGACGCGGAGCTGGCCGCCACCCCGCGCAGCCCGGCGAAGTACAGCGCGTAGGCCAGCGCGGTCGGCACCACCGCAAGGTAGCCGAGCACGCCGAGCGCGGCGGCGCTCGGTGCAAAGCCAAGCCCGCCGGTGAATGCGCTGGTCGCGGCCAGCGGGACGGCACCGACCGCGAAGCCGAGACCGACCGTGCTCGAAATGTCCAGCCCGACCACCGGCCGCCTGCCCAGCAAGGTCAGCGCGGCGAACCCGGCAGCGGTGACCAGCGCCAGCAGCACCCCCGCATACAGCCGCACACCGCCGGTCCCCGTGCCGGGCAGCCCGACCAGCAGGACCAGGCCCAGCACGGCCAGCCCGATCGCGGCGAGCGACTCGCCCGAGGGACGGCGACGCCCCGACCACGCCTCGACACCGAGCACCAGGACCGGAGCGGCACCCAGCGCGATCGGGGTGGCGACCGCGACGTTGGTCAGCCCGACGGCGGCGAAGTAGCAGCCCTGGTAGAGCGCAGCCAGCAGACCCACCGCCAGCACCCGGCGCAGCCCCGGCAGACCGGTACCGGCAAGGCCGACCAGCCGGCCGGTACCCGACAGCACCACCAGCAGCGTCAGCCCGCCGCCGGCGAGCCGGTAGGTGGCGACGGCCAACGGGTCCAGGTGGGCGAGCCGGCCAAGCAAGGCCCCGCTCAGGCCACCGGTCCCCCACAGCACACCAGCCACGACGACGGCCAGCAGGGACGACAAAGAAGAACGAGCAGAGGACGAGGACACACGCGCTCCCGCGGCGGAAAAGGAAAAGGGTCGCGGAGAGCGGGCGCGCCGAGCAGCGGCTCAGGTCAGCGCCAGGTGTCGATTCGCCCGCTCAGCGCGCGGGCGGCGGGGAGATCGGGAACCAGCGGTGCACGGCACCGACGTTACCCGCGCGCACCCCGGCCCGCGAGCGGTTTCCGCTGCTTCGACCTACCCACCAGAGGAGATCGAGTGACTAGGCGCAACGTGGCCACGGACCTGGCCGCCTGCTGCGGCATCGGGGCCCGTGGCCACCGGCCTGTGGTTCATTACTCCGACGGCCATGCTCGGGTACCTGGCGGCCGCAGCCAAGTGGGTGGTCAAGTGACCGAGCATCGCATGGCCGTGGTCACGTTCAACAGCGTGGCCGCACTTGCTACCAAGTAGCATGCTCGGCGTGTTAGACAACGCGATTGGCCGCCAGGTGCGCAACCTGCGAAAGGACGCGGACCTTACCCAGGTAGAACTCGCAACGGCGGCTGGTGTGTCCGTCGACGTGGTGCGCAAGGCCGAGCAGGGGCGGAAAATTCCGAGTCTGCCGACGTTGCACAAGCTCGCCTCGGCTCTCGATGTTGAACTATCGACCCTGCTCAGCAAGCCTCACACCTTGCCGGCCCCGACCGAACATTCCGGCGTACTGGCCATGCGACGCGCGGTCAGCGGCATCGATGACCTTCTGGACGCTAACCCCGACGTTGCACAGTTCACATCTGCACAAGCTCGTTCAGCCGCGACGTACGCGTGGGGGTCGTACTGGGCCGGCAGATACGGGCACCTCGGCGAGGTGCTGCCCGGCATGTTGTTGTCGGTGCGCGCCGTTGACGACCCGCGCATAGACGTTCTGGCGTCGCGGCTGTACCAGGTCACCGCCTGCACACTGGTCCACCTTGCGCAACCCGACGCGGCGCACCTGGCACTGCGGGAAGCCATGCGGCTGGCCAGCCGTGGTGACGACCCGTTGCAAGCGGCTGCGTTGCGTAGTTCCTTGGCATGGTTGTTGCTCACGCAAGGACGGCTCGCCGAGTCGCGGAAGTTGGCATTGAGCACCGCGCGGGACATCGAGCCGGGCGACCGTGCCGACTTACCCCGAATGTCTTTGTGGGGGTCGTTGCTGTTGTCCGGCGCGACGGCGGCCGGACGCATGGGCGAACGCGACAACGCGGCGCACATGCTCGACCAAGCCCGCCAGGTTGCGGCCCATACCGGGCACCGCAACGACTTCGAAACCGCGTTCGGCCCGGACCAGGTAACCATGCAGGCTGTTGGCGTGGACGTGGTGACCGAGCACTACGCCGCCGCTCTGACTACCGCGCGGAAGCTTCCCCGGACCACCCCGCTGCCGTTGGCGGCCAAGTCCCGGCACCTCGCCGACCGCGCACTAGCCCTATCACGTCTCGGTCGCGATGAGGATGCGACAACAACTTTGCTGACTATGGATCATCTCGCGCCGGACTGGATGCAATACCAGGCTCTACCCAGGGTGGTTATCGGTGAGCTATTGCAGCGTGAACGGCGCCGGGGTTCGAAACTGCGTGAACTAGCGCGTCGGCTCCAGGTCACAATGCCAATCGGGTGATACCGGCAAGTAACTAGGGCTGGCTGTCCTAGTAGGACGTGGTGGCATACCGAGGCGTGTGATGTCGCGCATAACTTCGCCTTATGGAGAGTTACGGCGCAGTCCCCGTACGCGAGATCGGTCGGTTCTACAGGGTGAAGCTCCGTACCTGGTGGCGGTGCCGCCGTGGCTGACAAGTGCGACTGCGGCCTGTGGCTCGACCCCCCGGTGGACGCCGACTACTACTGGCCATCGCTTGAACAAGCCGATGCCGACGTAAAGATCCTGACCCGTTTCGGCGAACATCCGACGTATCGGCGCGTTGAGCGCCACGCTTCCGGGTGGCGTGAACGTGGTTCTTCGGTGGACGGTACCGGCACGCCTGGGCCAATTCCTTGGGACAGGGTTGGTATGTGCTGGGCCGGGTACGAGCATGCGGTCGTGTACATTAAGAAAGAGGGAGATGAATGACGAATACACCGAAACTTCTCCACAGTTTCGAGGTGGCCGCCGAACTCGTCTTCGATGCCGGCACCATCGTCGATGCCATTTGCAATGACACCCGGGCGATGTCCGCCCCTCAACCACCAGCTCCGCCGCCACCGCCCTGCCCACCCTGCTTCCCCCAAAATATTACCTCCGAGGGAATCGCAACCCTTACCTCGACGGGGCAGCCTGACAGCTACAGCCGATCGAGGAGGTAACCATGAACACGGACATGCAGGCCATCGTGGCGCGGTACATCGAGGCGTGGAACGAGACCGACCCGGCAACCCGCCGCGCCAAGATCGACCAGCTGTACACCGCCGACGCCGGCTACACCGACCCCCTGGTGGACGCGCGCGGGGTCGAGCAGATCGACGCCACCATCGCCGGGGCGCAGCAGCAGTTCGCCGGGCTGGTGTTCAGCCTGGCCGGGACGGTGGACACCCACCACGGCACAGCCCGGTTCCACTGGCACCTCGGGGCGCCCGGTGCCGACGAACCACTGGTGGTCGGCTTCGACGTGGCGGTCGCCGAGGGCGGACGGTTGCGCCAGGTGTACGGCTTCCTGGACAAGGTTCCCGCCGCCTGAGGGCCGGAGGGCTAGAGAGCTGACCCGACGTTCAACCCGACGCGACACCGAGCACCGAGACCGTGTCGGTGCCGGTGTTCGCGGTGTAGATGTGGCTGCCGTCCGGGCTGATCGCCACACCGTTGGGTTGCTCGACCGGAACAGTGCCGACGACCGCGTTACTGGCCGTGTCGATCACGGATACGGTGCCGGAGTCCTGGTTGGTGACGTAGCCGCGGTCGCCGTTCGGGCCGATCGCTACGCACGCCGGCTTCGGGGAGACCGATATCGTCGCGGCGACCGCCCGGCTGGCGGTGTCGACCACCGTGACGGTGTCGGACTCGAAGTTGGTGACATAGGCATAGCGACCGTCCGGAGCGGCCGCCACGGACCCGGGGACCGCGCCGACCGGGATGGTTGCGACGATCTTGCTGGTGGCGATGTCGATCATCGACACGCTTCCCGGGCCGGATCCGGAACCGAGGTTGGTCACGTAGGCGTAGCGACCGTCCGCGCTGATCGCTACCGCGGCGGGCCTGCGACCGGCGGGAATGGTGGCGACGGAGAAGGTCGCGGCATCGATCACCGAGACGCTGTCGGAGCCGTTGTTGCTGACGTAGACGTGCCCGCTGTCGGGGGTAACGGCGATGCCGGTGGGCTGCTTGACCGGGACAGTGTCCGTGACGGCGTTGCCGGCCACGTCGATGACCGACACGGTGTCCGCGCCAGAGTTGGTGACGTAGGCGCGCCGCCCGTCCGGCGCCACCGCCACAACCGTCGGTTTCTGCCCGACCCGGATGGTGGCCGCCAGGGCGTTGTCGGCGGTGTCGATCACCGAGACGGTGTTCGCCCCGTAGTCGGTGATGTAGGCGTGCCGGCCGTCCGGGGTGACCGCCACCCGGCCAGGTTGATGGCCGACGGGCACGCTGGCGACGACGGTCGGGAGCCCCGGGGGTGGCTTCGGTACCGAGGAGGACGTTGCACCGCCGTCCTTTCCGTACGACCCCGAGACCAGGTAACCGAGCAGGAGCACCAGGGTCACCACAACGGCGGCGGCGCCAACCCACGGGCCGACCTTGCGCACGTGGTCGAGACGTTCCCGCCGGGCCTGCTCCGCTACCCGTTCCTGCTGCTCGGCTTCCTGGCGGGCCTGGTGCTCCCGCCGCTGCCGCTCCGATTCCTGCCGGTACCGTTCCTGCTGCCCAGCGGCCTGCCGCGCCTCCTGTTGCCGAGCCTGCCGCGCCTGCTCGTCCCGTTCCCGATGCCCAGCTTCCCGTTGGGCCCGCTGCTCGGCTTCCCGTTGTGCCCGCTGCTCAGCCTCCCGTTGTGCCCGCTGCTCAGCTTCCCGTTGGGCCCGCTGCTCAGCTTCCTGTTGGGCCCGCTGCTCGGCTTCCCGTTGGGCCCGCTGCTCAGCTTCCTGTTGTGCCCGCTGCTCGGCCTCGCGCCGGGACCGCTGCGCGGCGTCTCGTTGAGCCAGCTGCCCGGCTTCCTGTTGGGCACGTTGCTCGGCGGTGGCCTCGGGCGGCTCGAGTGCCGCCAGCCGGGCCGCCGCGGCGCTGGAGACCATTCGGCTGTCGTCCTCGGCGAGCCGGTGCATCTCGTCGCGGGCCCGGCCGCGCACCATCTGGTTGCCGATCTTGTACAAATGCGCAAGGCCGTCCAGCGCGGCGAGGCGCTCGACGGCGATCGGGCTGTCCATGGCGTTGCGCAGGTGGTCGGGCAGCGTCCAGTTGATGTTGCGGGCAATGACGGTGCGGCCTTCGACGTTGTCCTGCTTCTTCGGCCGCTGTTGCGGCATCTCCTCCACGACGCGCTCGTAGACGTAGGCGTAGAGCTCGTCGAGGGTGACATTGCCGTCCCGGTCCAGGTCCGCGCTGCCGTCGCGAAGGCCTTCGACAAGGCAGCGGGTGAACACCGAGCTGGTGGCCTGGCCGTGGAGTTGGTCGCCCTCGAAGGAGTACTGCATGGCGTCGGAGGCGGTCAGCACGGTGCGCCCCTGGCCGCGCAGCGTGTCCAGCGCGTGCACCTCGGTGTCGGCCTTCGCAATGCGCCCTGCCGGGAAGGCGCCGCTGTAGCAGCAGTCGAGGACAAGCACTTTCTGCCGGGACCGGCCGGAGTTCATCGCCTGGTCGAGCTGCTCGGCCGGCAACGCGGTGAACAGCAGGTCGTCGCGGTGGGTGTTGCTCATCGCCAGGTAGAGCCGGCCGTCTTCGTCCTTGAGGCCGTGCCCGGTGAAGTAGAGCAGGGTCAGGTCGTCGCGGCGGCAGTCCCGGTAGAACCTGCCGATCGCCTCGCCGACCCGGTGGTGCGGCTGGTTGGTCAGCACGCTGACCTCGAACCCGGCGATCGCCGGGTCGCGCAGCACCTCGGCGAGGGAGTCGACGTCCGCCGCTGGGGAGGTCAGTCCGCGCAGGTCGCTGTCCTCGTGCTGGTACGTCGCGATCAGCAGCGCCAGCCGCCGGGCCATCGGCTAGGTCTTCGCCGCGCTGTGCCGGCTGATGTAGGCACCGACCAGCTCGGACTGCTGTTCGACCGTGGCCCGCTCCAGCTCGATCGTGTCGCCGTCGATGGTGATCGATATCCGGTGGCGGGCCGAGTGTCGTTCGAGCAGATCCTTCACCACCCCGATGACGGAGGCGAAGACGCCACCGGACGCGCTCATCGCCACCACGATCGCACCGAGGGTGACCGGGTCCAGCCCCTTCGACCCTGCCGGCGCCGGCCCGCCGGCCACCGGGACTATCTCCTCGACGTCCAGCTCGGCGAGCTCACCGCGCAGCCGCCGCATCAGCCGTTCGCGCTCCTCCTCGTCGACATCCGGATCCGGCAGCAACATCACCAGAGCATCCACCACGGCTGGTCTCCGATTCGCGTGCGCCAGTGGGCACCACCGCGCACGCGGCCAACGAACGCGGCGGCAATCATAACCAGGAGGCACGCCGGGCCGGCTCAGATACACCCATCTCGCCGCGGCCGTGGAAAACCCGGTTGCCCGGTGCCCAGCGCGACGGCCAGCCTGGTCCGGTGGGCGCGCGACGGGTGCTGGTGACCGGGGTGGGCCGGCGGCGCGGGATCGGCTTCGCCATCGCCCGCCGGCTGTTGGCCGACGGCGCAGCGGTCTACGCGCACTCCTGGACCGCGCACGACGCCGCCCAGCCACACGGCGCCGACCCGGCCGGCATCGACGGCGTGCTGCGCGCGCTGGGCGC
>DASYBQ010000080.1:0-21264 GCA_036500625.1 Pseudonocardia sp.
ACAAGGAGGAACCGTCCGGGAAGTCCTTGTTCACCGGGGTCGGATCGGAGACGAGTTGGTACCAGGCGGTGCAGGACAGCTGCAACGGTCGTTCAGGAGTGGTTACGCTCCACGGTCCGTTGGAGAACCTCAACTGATACGACACGGTTTTACCACAGGCCTGATCGTTCGCCTTGGCCTGCACCGAGTCGACATGCAGACCTGTTCCCACGACCCTGATGCAGAGTCTGCTTTGTGGATCATGGATAGCCTTCGTCGAGTCATTGTCGCAACTCACGCCGGACGCTGCTGCCTCCGCAGCCGTGCCCGGTAGCAGACCCATCGAAACAGCCAGTGCGAGAGCACTTCCGGCCAAAACGGCCGATGACCGTTGAGACATATGAATCCCCCAAAATCGTGTACCGTCACTCCGTTTCAATCCAGGGCAAACCAGGCGCATGGGCCGTACGCTGGGGAAACTCAAGCTACCTCAACATATAGAGAACGACGACCGGCCACTTCAGCTCAGCCCAGAACCACACGAACGAGTGATGCCGGCACACAACGGAGCGGCCGAGACTGATCGGTGTCGGCCGCTCCGGGTAAACACTGCCTCGTGTACATCCAGCCGAATCGCCGGATGTCGGGTGAGGTTTCTGACGTAGCAACCTGGTGCGTGATCAGACCTTCGGGAAGATGACCACGCGGCGGCGGGGGTCTTCGCCCTCGCTCTCGCTGAACACGCCGCGGATGTTGGCCACCGCGTCGTGCACGACCTTCCGCTCGAACGGCGTCATCGGCCGCATACGCACTGCCTCGCCGGTGTGCAGCACGTCCTGCGCGCTGCGCTTGCCCAGCTCGGCGAGCTCGGTGCGGCGAGCCACCCGCCAGCCGGCGATGTCCAGCATGAGTCGGCTGCGGGCGCCGGTAGCCTGCTGCACCGCGAGCCTGGTCAGCTCCTGCAGTGCCTCCAGCCCGGCGCCCTTGTCGCCGACCAGCTTCTCCAGGTCGCTGCCGCCGTCCGCGCTGACCACGGCACGCCCGGCCTCGACGTCGATGTCCAGGTCGCCGTCGTAGTCGAGCACGTCGAGCAACCGCTCGAGGTAGTCCGCCGCCACATCGCCTTCGCGGATCAGCAGGTCCTCACCCGAACCGGAACCGGAACCGGAACCGGAGGCCGCGGCCGCGTCGCCGCCGCCCGCCGCCTGCTCCGCCTGCGCGGTCTTCGCCACGATTGCTCCTCTCGCCATACTTGCGCGGGACAGTACCGGCCGGCGCACGGCCGCACCGGGTTTGTCCACCGCATGGTCTGCCCTGACCTGCGCCGTCAGCGCTGCCGCTTACGTCCCCGGTTTGCCTGCGGGCGCGCCGGCCCGTTCCGCCGGCCCTCGGCGCTGCCAACGTCGGCCGACCCGTTCGCCGAGGACCGCTCGGCGCCGTTGGTCTTGCCGTTCCCGTTGCTGCTGCCCGCGGCGGCGGACGACCCTGCGGATACCTCGGTGCTGGCCACGCCATCGGTACCGTTGCGTGCCGAACCGGCCGTCTTCGTGTCAGCCGAGCCACCCGAGGTGACCGGCTTGCTGCCGGGTTTGCGCTGCCGGCCCTCCGGGTCCGGCTTCTGGCCGACCTTCGGCGCCAGGTTGCGCTGCGTCTCGGTCTTGCGCGCGGCCTGCTCGGCCTCTTCCTGGTCGATCTTCTTGTAGACCAGGCGCTGCTGGCCCAGCGTCCACAGGTTGTTCGACACCCAGTAGAAGAGGATGGCCAGCGGCAGGAACGGGGCACCCACCACGACACCGATCGGCATCAGGTACATGGTGATCTTGTTCATGATCGCGGACTGTGGGTTGGCCAGCTGCACGGGCGTCTGCCGGGCCACGTTGTGCCGGGCGGTCAGGTGGGTGAAGAAACCCGCCATGATCATCAATGGAATCATGACGACCAGCTGGCTGGCGACCGTGGTGTGGAAGTCGGCCAGCGGGACCGAACCCTTGCCGTATGGGATCACGGTCGCACCGAGCTTCGCGCCAAACAGGTGGGACCCGACGAAGCTGTTCACCCCTGCCGCATCGAACACGTAGTTCTGGGTGTGTCCGGGAGCGAACTCACGCAGCACGTGGAACAGGCCGATGAACACCGGTACTTGCACCAGCACCGGCAGACAGCCACCGAGCGGGCTCACCCCGTGCTCGCTCTGCAGTTTCTGCATCTCGGCGGCGAGCTTCTGCTTGTCGTTCGAGTACTTCTTCTGCAGTTTCTTGATCTCGGGAGAGAACTCCTGCATCTTGCGCATCGAGCGCACCTGGTGCACGAACGGCTTGTAGAGGATCGCCCGCAGCGTGAAGACCAGGAAGACCACGGCCAGCGACCACGCGACGCCGGAGGAGTCGCCCAACACTTTCCCGAACGCGTAGTGCCAGAACCACAGGATCGCCGAGACGGGGTAGTAGATGAAGTTCAGCACTTCGCTCGCTCCTCGGTGGCACAGGTGTTTCGCTCATCGACCGTCTCGGCCGGCCGGTGGCGCCGCGGTGGCACGAAGTCGACCCCTCCAGGGTGCCAGGGCGCGCAGCGCACCAGCCGCCATACGGCCAGCGCGGTGCCCTTCAGCAGCCCGTGCTCGCGCAGCGCCTCGACCGCGTATGCGCTGCAGCTCGGGTAGAAGCGGCAGGTCGGCGGAAGGCCGGGGGAGATCCAGCGCCGGTAGCCGGCGATCAGCACGATCAATGGCTTCGCCAGCGGGGGGGTACGGTCCGGGGCGCCGCTCATGAGCGGTCCGGGGATGCCACGGTGCGCAGCGCACGGTCGACCTCGGCGCCGAGGCGGGCCGAGTCGGCATCGGCGGAGCGGGGCAGGGCGCGCACCACGACCTGGGTGCCGCTCGGCAGATCGGCCAGCCGGTCGCGCATCACGTGCCGCAGTCGACGCGCCACCCGATGGCGGACCACTGAACCTCCGACGGCCTTACTCACCACGAAACCCACCCGGGACCGGGTGGGGGTGCCAACCAGCCGGCCCGCGAGCTGGTCCGGCATGAGCACATGCATCACCACCAGTGTGCGCCCGGCCCGACGGCCGCGGCGGATCACCGAGGAGAAGTCGTCCCGATGGGTCAACCGGGCGTCCGCCGGCAGCACCTGGCCTCCTGTCGAGTCGGTCCGCTCAGGCGGACAGCTTCTCCCGGCCCTTGCGGCGGCGACCGGCCAGGATCGCCCGGCCGGCACGGGTCCGCATCCGGAGCCGGAAGCCGTGCACCCGGGAACGGCGGCGGTTGTTCGGCTGAAATGTGCGCTTGCCCTTGGTCACTTGAGACCTCTCCCGTTCCGGAACGACGTGCATCCAGATGAACTGAGTGAAACTGTGCACACGCTGTCGCCTGGCGTGGGCCCGAGGACGCGACCATATGACTGCATGCCACAGCGCGCCGGCATGCGGCGCGGTTGGGTCAAGGGTACGCAGCACGCTTTCAAGTGGTCAAACCGGGTGGCGAGCGCGGCGGAACGGCCGGCTGGCCGGCGCTCGATGGGGGCTCGACCTTGTGGATCGGGTGCCCCCGTTGTTAGCGTGCGCACCCTTACGTTCCCCTCGGGCCCACCCGCCGACGCGACCTCCTCCTCGCGTACCGTTCCGCGCACACGTGTGGATAACTCTGTGGACAGCTTCGTGGGCGGGCAACGGGCAGCGATCGAGGGGGGAGCGCCAGCGGATGACCGAGCAAGGGCAGGCGAACGACCTCGGCGAGGTCTGGGAGCGAGTCGTTGCCGATCTCTGCGCGCCCACCCGGGGACCGGCCGGTGAGCCGGGCCTGCCGGGCAGCACACTCTCCGCGCAACAGCGCGCGTTTCTCCGGCTGACCCGCCCGCTCGGACTGCTGGACGACACCGCGTTGCTCGCCGTGCCCACCGAGTTCGCCAAGGACGCCATCGAACGCATCCTGCGCCGCCCGATCAGCGAGGCGCTGGGCCGCCACCTCGGCGTGCCGATCGCGCTGGCCGTGGTGGTGGACGCGGCCGGCGCCGGCGACGGCACCGAGGTCCCGCCGCCCGGCCCTGCGGACGACGGCTCCCCGCAAGCGTCGCGCTACGCCGACGGCGCGCTGCCGGTCGACGGCTACCAGCAGGGCGGCGGCCGGTCACCGGACTGGGGTGAGCTGCCGCCCCGGCACCCCGGCGAGCCCGAAGGCAACGGTCACCTCGGACCCGGTAGTTACGCCGGGACCAGCGACAACAGCGCAGGCCGTGACGCCGGCCAGCCGCACCGGGACGGGCACACCGGCGGATACCCCCAGGGCACCGGGCACCCGATGGACCCGAGGCAGGGGCAGGGCGCCGCCGAGCCGCACGAGATCCGGGCAGCGAGGGACGTGGACAACTGGCCCACCTACTCGGCCGGCCCTCCCGGCGCGCACCTCGGCGGCGCCGCCACCTTGGGGTCGATGAAGCCGGGCGACACCGGGTCGTCCGCGCAGGCCCGGATGAACAGCCGGCTCAACGAGAAGTACACCTTCGACACCTTCGTCATCGGCGCCTCCAACCGGTTCAGCCACGCCGCCGCGGTCGCGGTCTCCGAGGCGCCGGCCCGGGCGTACAACCCGCTGTTCATCTGGGGCGAGTCCGGTCTGGGTAAGACGCACCTGCTGCACGCGGTGGGGCACTACGCGCAGCGGCTGTTCCCCGGCATGCGGGTGCGCTACATCTCCACCGAGGAGTTCACCAACGACTTCATCAACAGCCTGCGTGACGACCGCAAGGTGGCGTTCCAGCGCCGCTACCGCGATGTCGACGTGCTGCTGGTGGACGACATCCAGTTCCTGATGGGCAAGGAAGGCACCCAGGAGGAGTTCTTCCACACCTTCAACACGCTGCACAACGCGAACAAACAGATCGTGGTCTCCTCGGACCGGCCGCCGAAGCAGCTGACCACCCTGGAAGACCGGATGCGCACCCGGTTCGAGTGGGGGCTGATCACCGACATCCAGCCGCCCGAGCTGGAGACCCGGATCGCCATCCTGCGCAAGAAGGCCGCCCAGGACCGGATGGCCGCGCCGGCCGAGGTGCTGGAGTTCATCGCGTCCCGGGTCGAGCGCAACATCCGGGAGCTGGAGGGCGCGCTGATCCGGGTGACCGCGTTCGCCTCGCTGAACCGGCAGCCGGTGGACACCCAGCTGGCCGAGATCGTGCTGCGGGATCTCATCCCGGACTCACAGTCCCCGGAGATCACCGCGCCGACCATCATGGCGGTCACCGCCGAGTACTTCGAGCTGAGCATGGACGAGCTGTGCGGACCGGGCAAGACCAAGGCGGTCGCGCAGGCCCGGCAGATCGCCATGTACCTGTGCCGCGAGCTCACCGACCTTTCGCTGCCCCGCATCGGGCAGACCTTCGGCGGCCGCGACCACACCACGGTGATGCACGCGGACAAGAAAATCCGCAACGAGATCGCCCAGCGCCGCCGGACTTTCGAGCAGGTGCAGGAGCTCACCGCGCGGATCAAACAGCGCGCCCGTTCCTGACCGCCGACCCGCCGCCGGCTCGTTCCATCCGGTACTGGTCCCGCCGCGCGCCGGCCCGGTCAGGCTGTCCCAGCGTTGTTGCCTCGGTACCCGGACCACTCACAGGGGGGTCTGCGGTGTCGGTTACCCGACGCTGGTTTCGACGTCTTCTCGCGACGGTGGGTAGCCATTCAGTTGCCGGTATCCGCCGTTCGCGTGGCGGAGAGCAGCAACCCATCTGGCCGCTGACCTGGGCACCGATCGCGAAGGGTTGCCGCGCCGAACCCTCTACCCACACTTGGGGATAACCCTGTGGATGGTTCGGCGGCCGGCCGTGGATGGCAGGTGGATGGTCCGCCGGATCCGGTGGACCATCCGGGGACGAACCGGCATCCGGTGTGGGCCGAACACCGCCCAACCTCGAACTGTCCACCGGGTGCCTGGTTTGTCCGCAGCGGGACAACGCGGTTGTCCCCAACCGCCCACGCCGGCTGAACAGCGGGGACAACGGTCTTCCCCAGCGTCCACAGGCCCTACTACTACTGCTGTTCTCTCTCTCAATAAAGAAAGACAGAAACCACGCTGTGCATGAAGCTCGCCCGGGGGCTCCGGTGGGCACCGGCACCGCAACGAACGCCGGGTACCCCCGCCGGGCCCGGCGCACACCTCGGGCGGTCCGGCCGGACCGCCCGAAAAAAGATCTCCCGCCCGGCCCCCGGTGGTGCGACCGAGCGCCGAACCCCAGTCCCGGCGAAAAGCTTGTCGGTCCCAGGCTCTACCGTTGTGCCAACAGTCGCTCGATGCCGCATCGAGCCGGCCACGAGGATGCAAGTGGTCAGACCGCCGGGTGAGAGGTCCGCCATGAAGTTCCGGGTCGAACGAGACGCGTTGGCCGACGGGGTCGCGTGGGTGGCGCGCAGCCTGCCGGCCCGCCCGCCGGTCCCGGTGCTGGGTGGCGTGCTGCTGGAGGCCGGTGCCGGTGCCGGTGCCGACGCCGACCAGTCGCTGACGGTGTCCGGTTTCGACTACGAGGTCTCCTCCCGGGTCGAGGTCGAGGCCACGGTGCACGAGGCCAGCCGGGTGCTGGTCTCCGGCCGGCTGCTCGCGGACATCACCAAGTCGCTGCCGCCGCACCCGGTCGACGTGGTGGTCGACGGCCCCCGCGCCATGATCACCTGCGGCAGCGCCCGGTTCACCCTGCCGACCATGCCGGTGGAGGACTACCCCCGGCTGCCGGAGATGCCCCGGCTGGCCGGTTCCGTCCGGCCTGACGTTTTCGCCGACGCGGTCAGCCAGGTCGCGGTGGCCGCCGGCCGGGACGACACGCTGCCGATGCTGACCGGCATCCGGCTGGAGATCGCCGGCAAGAAGCTGACCATGGCCGCCACCGACCGGTTCCGCCTCGCGGTGCGCGAGCTGGCGTGGGAGCCGTCCGACGAAGAGATCAACACCGCGGTGCTGGTCCCGGCCCGCACCCTGGCCGAGGCCGCGAAGACGCTGGCCGGCAAGGAGGCGGTGCAGCTGGCCCTCGCAGATCGGGACGGCATGCTCGGCCTCGCCGGCAACGGCCGCCGCGCCACCACCCGGCTGCTGGATGCCGAGTTCCCGCCCTACCGGCGGTTGCTGCCCACCGAGCACACCTCGACGGCGGTGCTCGAGGTGGCCCCGCTGGTCGAGGCGATCAAGCGGGTGTCGCTGGTGGCCGACCGGGCCGCCCAGGTACGGATGAAGTTCGAGGAGGGCTCGCTGCTCCTCACCGCCGGCGGCGACGACGAGGGCAGCGCCGAGGAGCAGCTGCCCGCCGAGCTGGACGGCGAACCGCTGACCATCGCGTTCAACCCCAGCTACCTGCTCGACGGGCTGAACTCGCTGCACACCGAGCGGGCCCACCTGGCGTTCACCACCCCCAACCGGCCGGCGCTGGCCCGCCCAGTGACCGACGGCGAGTCGTCCTCCCAGGTTGAGTACCAGCACCTGCTGATGCCGGTACGGCTGCCTGGCTAAGATCTGTGGTGGTACCTCCCACAGACGAACGTTGAAGGAGCGGCGATGCAGCTCGGGCTGGTCGGACTCGGTCGAATGGGCGGCAACATGGCTGAGCGGTTGCGCGCGGCGGGGCACGAGGTGATCGGCTACGACCCACACGCCGAGTCGGCGAACGTGTCCTCGCTGGCCGAACTGGCGGAAAAGCTCACCGCGCCACGCGTCGTCTGGATCATGGTGCCGGCCGGCGACCCGACCCGCGACACCGTCGCCCAGCTGGCCGAGCTGCTCTCCGACGGCGACCTGGTGATCGACGGCGGCAACTCCCGCTACACCGACGACCAGCACAACGCGGCGCTGCTGCACGAACACTCGGTGCGCTACGTGGACTGCGGAGTGTCCGGCGGAGTGTGGGGCCGCGAGGTCGGATACGGCTTGATGGCCGGCGGTGCCCCGGAGGATATCGAGCGAGCCATGCCGATCTTCGACACGCTGCGCCCGGAGGGTCCGCGCGAGGAGGGTTTCGCGCACGCCGGGCCGGTGGGCGCGGGGCACTACTCGAAGATGGTGCACAACGGCATCGAGTACGGGCTGATGCAGGCATACGCCGAGGGCTACGAGCTGCTCGACGCCGCCGAGCTGGTGCACGACGTCCCGGCGGTGATCAAGGCCTGGTCGCGGGGCACCGTGGTGCGGTCCTGGCTGCTGGACCTCCTGGTACTGGCCCTGGAGCAGGACCCGGGGCTGGCCGAGCTGGACGGCTACGTTGACGACTCCGGCGAGGGCCGCTGGACCGTCGAGGAGGCCATCAACAACCGGGTCCCGGCGCCGGTGATCTCCGCCGCGCTGTTCGCCCGGTTCGTCTCCCGGCAGGACCAGTCGCCGGCGATGAAGGCGGTCGCCGCGCTGCGCCAGCAGTTCGGCGGCCATGCGGTGCACAAGGCTGGGCCGACGTCGGGGACCGGGGACGCTTCCTGAGCTGCGCGGCGCTCGTGAGAGGGGGTGCGGGCGGGGTGTATCTGAGTCGGTTGTCGGTTACGGACTTTCGATCTTGGGCTGCCGCTGACCTCGACCTCTCGCCGGGGGTGTCGGTGCTGCTGGGGCCTAATGGGGTGGGCAAGACCAATCTGGTTGAGGCGATTGGGTATCTGGCCACGTTCGGGTCTCATCGGGTGGCTACCGATGCGCCGTTGGTGCGGCGGGGGGCGGCGCGGGCGGTGGTGCGCGGGTTGGCTGTGCACGCCGGGCGAGAGCTGGCCGTCGAGGTGGAGATCACCCCGGGCAAGGCCAACCGGGCCCGGGTGAACCGGTCGCCGCTGCCCCGGGCCAGGGAAGCGCTGGGCATTGTGCGCTGCGTGGTGTTCGCGCCGGAGGATCTCGCCCTTGTCAGAGGGGATCCCGGCGAGCGGCGGCGGTTCACCGACGACCTGCTGGTGTCCCGGTCGCCGCGCTACGCCGGGGTGCGCGCGGACTACGAGCGGGTGCTGCGCCAGCGTTCCGCGCTGCTCAAGACGGCTCGCGCCGGCCGGTCCGACGGGTCGGAGCTGAGCACTCTGGACGTGTGGGACGGGCACCTGGCCAGGCACGGCGCGGCGCTGCTGGCCGGGCGGCTGCGGCTGGTCGCCGAGCTGGAGCGGCCGGTGTGCGCCGGGTATGCCGAGCTGGCGCCGGAGTCGGAGCCGGTCGGGCTGCGGTACCGGGCCAGCGTGCCGGACGTGTCGGAGAAGTCCGAGGTCGACGAGCTGGAGCAGGTGTTGCTGGCCGAGCTGGCCTCACTGCGCCGCCAGGAGCTGGAGCGCGGGGTCTGTCTGGTCGGCCCGCACCGCGACGACCTGGAGCTACGCCTCGGCGATGGCCCGGCCAAGGGCTACGCCAGCCACGGCGAGTCCTGGTCGCTGGCGCTGGCGCTGCGCCTCGGTGCGTTCGAGCTGCTGCGCACCGACCCGGCGGATGTGACCGGTGTGGTGTCCGACCCGATCCTTATCCTGGATGACGTGTTCGCCGAGCTGGATGTGCGGCGCCGCCGAGCGCTCGCCGAGCGCGCCGAGCGGGCGGAGCAGGTGTTGGTCACCGCGGCGGTGGCCGACGACGTGCCCGAGCGGCTGCGCGGCGTCCGGTTCGAGGTGGCGTCCGGGCAGGTGGACGGGCCTACAGCGAGCTAGCGGCAACGAGAGACAGCAGTTTCGAGGTTGTGGACAGGACTGTGGATACTGTGGATAACTCCGGTCGGATTGGGGACCGTGGTGACGAAAAACCGTCCACCGCAGCCAACAGACCGCTCGACCCCGCAGCCCCCGGCGAAGCTGTCCGAGGGCCTGGGGATGACGGAGATGCACCGTTGATCGACGACCGCTCCGGCGCCGATCTGGCCCGCGAGGCGTTGCGCGCGGCGCAACGCGCGGCGGCCGCGAAAGGCCGCCGCCCCGGCCAGGTCATGCCGGGCAACTGGCGCCGCAAGGGCGCGGGCCGGCGCCGCCGCGGCTGGTCCGGGGCCGGGCCGGACGAGCGGGACCCGCAGCAGCTGGGCCGCCTCGCCGCCCGGATGGCCATGGAGCGCGGCTGGAACGAGCGGCTGACCTCGGCCGCGGTGTTCGGCCGCTGGGCGGAGCTGGTCGGCGCCGAGGTTGCCGAGCACGCCACCCCGGTGCAGCTGCGGGACGGCGAGCTGACCGTGGCGGCCAGCTCCACCGCGTGGGCCACCCAGCTGCGGCTGCTGCAGCGGCAACTGCTCGGCAAGATCGCCGCCGGGCTGGGGCCGAACGTGGTGCGCCGTTTGAAGGTGCAGGGGCCCACCACGCCGAGCTGGCGTAAAGGTCCTCGGCACGCACCCGGCAGGGGACCCCGGGACACCTACGGCTGACCTGCCGGCCGGGACAGACGCGCTCAGCGCCCGCTGTGACGCCGAACGGCAGCTAAAAGGCCGCGCATCGGCGTCGTTTCTCTCCCGAGTCTGCAAACGGCGTTCTGGGTGCGTTCTAGGGGTGTCCTAGACGCACTTCTAGTCGGACGGACCAGTAAGATGTAGTCGGAGGGCGCGAACACCTCACGGACCGGGTCGTAACGAACGGCACGGTCCCACCCGGAGCGGCGCGCCAACCTCGGCCGTCGCACAGCAGTGGCTCGGCCGACACGAACCCAGGCGAGGAGACGTAGCTGCCCGTGGCTGCCCCGAAGAAGAATGCCTACAGCGCATCGTCGATCACCGTGCTGGAGGGCCTCGAGGCCGTACGCAAGCGGCCCGGCATGTACATCGGCTCCACCGGCGAGCGTGGCCTGCACCACCTGGTGTGGGAGGTGGTGGACATCGCGGTCGACGAGGCGATGGCCGGATACGCCACCCGCGTCGAGGTCACCATGCAGGCCGACGGCGGTGTCTCGGTGTCCGACGACGGCCGGGGCATCCCGGTGGACGTGCACCCGGTGGAGAAGGTGCCGGCCGTCGAGCTGGTGATGACGAGGCTGCACGCCGGCGGCAAGTTCGACGACAAGTCCTACGCGGTCTCCGGCGGCCTGCACGGCGTCGGTGTCTCGGTGGTGAACGCGCTGTCCGTCGCGCTGGACGTGGAGATCCACCTGGACGGCGTGGTGTGGCGCCAGCACTACGAGCGCTCGGTGCCCGGCCAGCTGCGCAAGGGCGAGGCGACCAAGCGCAGCGGCAGCGTCGTCACGTTCTGGGCCGACGCGGACATCTTCGAGACCACCACCTACAACATCGAGACGATCTCCCGGCGGCTGCAGGAGATGGCGTTCCTGAACAAGGGGCTGACCATCGTGCTGCGCGACGAGCGCAACGGCGACACCGAGCACACCGACTCCGAGGAGCCGGACGCCGAGGGGTACGTGGCGAAGGTCAAGGAGCAGACCTTCTGCTACCCCGGCGGGCTGGAGGACTTCGTCGCGCACCTGAACAAGAGCAAGGACCCGATCCACAAGAAGATCGTGGCGTTCCAGGCGGCTGGTGATCAGCACCAGCTAGAGGTCGCGATGCAGTGGAACTCCAGCTACAGCGAGTCGGTGTACACCTTCGCCAACACCATCAACACGCACGAGGGCGGCACCCACGAGGAGGGCTTCCGCGCCGCGCTGACCAGCACGGTCAACCGGTACGCGCGGGAGAAGAAGCTGCTCAAGGACAAGGACCCCGCGCTCACCGGGGACGACATCCGGGAGGGCCTCGCCGCGATCGTGTCGGTGAAGGTCAAGGAGCCGCAGTTCGAGGGGCAGACCAAGACCAGGCTGGGCAACACCGAGGTCAAGTCGTTCGTGCAGCGGGTGAGCAACGAGTGGCTGGCCGACTGGTTCGAGCGCAACCCGGTGGAGACCAAGATCATCATCAACAAGGCGGTGTCCTCGGCGCAGGCCCGGATGGCCGCCCGCAAGGCCCGCGAGCTGGTGCGCCGCAAGTCCGCCGGGGACATCGGCGGGCTGCCCGGCAAGCTGGCCGACTGCCGCTCCACCGACCCGACCCGCTCCGAGGTCTACATCGTGGAGGGCGACTCGGCCGGCGGCTCGGCCAAGTCCGGCCGGGACTCGATGTTCCAGGCCATCCTGCCGATCCGCGGCAAGATCATCAACGTGGAGAAGGCCCGTATCGACCGGGTGCTGAAGAACACCGAGGTCCAGGCCATCATCACCGCGCTGGGCACCGGCATCCACGACGAGTTCGACCTGGCCAAGCTGCGTTACCACAAGATCGTGCTGATGGCCGACGCCGACGTGGACGGCCAGCACATCCGCACCCTGCTGCTCACCCTGCTGTTCCGCTTCATGCGCCCGCTGGTGGAGCACGGGCACGTGTTCCTCGCCTGCCCGCCGCTCTACAAGATCAAATGGGGTGGCCGGGGCGCCGCGCCGGAGTTCGCCTACTCCGACGCCGAGCGCGACGGGCTGATCGAGGCCGGCCGCGCGGCCGGGCGCAAGCTGCCCAAGGAAGAGGGCATCCAGCGCTACAAGGGCCTCGGTGAGATGAACGCCAAGGAGCTGTGGGAAACCACCATGGACCCGGCGGTGCGACTGCTCATGCAGGTCACCCTGGACGACGCGGCCACGGCGGACGAGCTGTTCTCCGTGCTGATGGGCGAGGACGTGGAGTCCCGCCGCTCGTTCATCACCCGCAACGCCAAGGACGTCAGGTTCCTGGATGTCTGAGCCAGCCTTGACCGGAACTGTCGGTGACCCTGCTCGACGGTGCGGGAAATCCGCTACGCAAAACCGTGGAGAAGGTAGTCAACAAGGACTTCATCATGAGCCAGTCGACCTACATCATGTGCAAAGACCATGAGACCCCGAACCTCAATGCCAGATGAACGATCGAACGACCGACGCTGACCAGCGCGGATGTCGTGGGATGAGTGCGCGCGCCCGCGCCTCGCTTGCTGAAAGGAAGTCTTCGTGACCGACACCCTGGATCCCACCGCCACCCCGCCGGGCGGTGGCGACCGCGTCGAGCCGGTCGACATCCAGCAGGAGATGCAGCGCTCCTACATCGACTACGCGATGAGCGTGATCGTCGGCCGGGCGCTGCCGCTGGTCGAGGACGGGCTCAAGCCGGTGCACCGCCGGGTGCTGTACTCGATGTTCGACTCCGGTTTCCGGCCGGACCGCTCCTACGTCAAGTGCGCCCGGGTGGTCGGCGACGTGATGGGCAACTACCACCCGCACGGCGACTCGGCCATCTACGACGCGCTGGTCCGGATGGCCCAGCCCTGGTCGATGCGCTACCCGCTGATCGACGGCCAGGGCAACTTCGGCTCCCCTGGCAACGACCCGGCTGCCGCGATGAGATACTGCTTGACGGCGCAATCACGTGTCCGGATGGCAGACGGTTCCTCGGTGCGGATCGGCGACATCGTGCCGGATGCCGCGCCGAACAGCGACAACGAGATCGACGCCAAGGTGCTGGACCGCTCCGGCAATCCGGTACGCGCCGAGATGCTGTTCCACTCCGGCGAGCACGAGACGCTGCGCGCCCGCACCGCCGAGGGCTACGAGATCACCGGCACGCACAACCACCCGGTGCTCTGCCTGGTGGACGTGCTAGGTGTCCCCACCTTGCTCTGGAAGCTCCTCGAGGAGCTCCAGCCCGGCGACCGCGTCGCGATGCAGCGCACCCCGCACCCGGAGCTGGGTGTCTGCTCGGTGCCCGAGGCCGCCAAGGCGTTCCTGCTCGGCGCATTCGTCAGTGAGGGCTTCATCTCGGCGGAGCGCGCCGGCTTCAACAATCTGGACAAGGACTACTTCGATCTGGTGCTGGCCGCCTACGACTCGGTGGTCGGTGGCCAGCGGTACGCCTACTCGCGCCAGATTGCCTCCGGCTCACTGCTGCACGAGCTGGACATCCAGCAGCTCAGCGCGCTGCGCTCCAGCGTGTTGCCCGAGGTCACCGGCAAGGCTGCCGAGGAGCGGGTCCCGGACTACATCTGGTCCGGCCCGGCCGCCGGCAAGCGGCTGTTCCTGCAGTCGCTGTACACCGGCGACGGTTCCTGCTCCCGTCTGCCGCGCGACACCGTGCAGGTGTCCTACTCCACCTGCAGCGAGCAGCTCGCCAAGGACGTCCAGCAGTTGCTGCTGGAGTTCGGCGTGATCTCTCGTCGGTATCTGCACGCCACGGGCGAGCACAAGGTGGTCATCACGAACCGGCGCGACGCTCGGTTGTTCGCCGAGCGGGTCGGGTTCCTGGGCGCCGAGCAGGCCAAGCTGACCGGCATCATCGGCGCTGAGGCGCCGCGGTCCACGTCGCCGCGGTCCACGTCGATGAGCCACGACCACGTGCCAGGGCTGGGTGCGTTCCTGCGCCAGCACGGCGCTAGCAGCTACCCAGACCGGGACTGGCTTCGCCGGCACGACGTGGACCGGATCGAGCGCTGGGAACAGCGCGCCGAGGAGATCCTGTCGCACGTCACCGACCCGGACGCCCGACAGATCGCCGAGGAGCTGACCGACGGCCGGTTCTACTTCGCCGAGGTCGAGTCGGTCACCGAAGCCGGCGTGGCGCCGGTCTACAGCATCCGGGTGGACACGGACGACCACTCGTTCATCACCGACGGATTCGTCAGCCACAATACCGAGTGCCGGCTCTCGCCGTTGGCGATGGCGATGTTGCAGGACATCGACAAGGACACCGTCGACTTCGCGGACAACTACGACGGCAAGACCCAGGAGCCGGTGGTCCTGCCGTCCCGGGTGCCGAACCTGCTGATCAACGGCAGCTCCGGCATCGCGGTGGGCATGGCAACCAACATCCCGCCGCACAACCTGCGCGAGGTCGGCGCCGGGGTGATCTGGGCGCTGGAGCACCCGGAGACCACCGACGAGGAGCTGCTGGAAGCCCTGATGGCCCGGATCAAGGGCCCGGACTTCCCCACCCGAGGCCTGATCGTCGGCCGCTCCGGGATCGAGCAGGCCTACCGCACCGGGCGCGGCTCGGTACGGATGCGCGCGGTGGTCGAGGTCGAGGAGGACGCCAAGGGACGCACCATCCTCGTCGTCACCGAGCTGCCCTACCAGGTCAACCCGGACAACCTGATCGAGTCCATCGCCGGGCTGGTCCGGGACGCCAAGCTGGCCGGCATCGCCGAGATCGTCGACGAGTCCAGCGACCGGATCGGCATGCGCATCGTGATCACGCTCAAGCGGGACGCGGTGGCCAAGGTGGTGCTGAACAACCTCCACAAGCACACCCAGCTGCAGTACAGCTTCGGCGTGAACATGCTGTCCATCGTCGACGGCGTGCCGCGCACACTGCGGCTGGACCAGGTGGTGCGGCACTACGTGCGGCACCAGATCGAGGTCATCGTCCGGCGCACCCGCTACCTGCTGCGCAAGGCCGAGGAGCGGGCCCACATCCTGCGCGGCCTTGTCAAGGCCCTCGATGCGCTGGACGAGGTCATCGCGCTGATCCGGGCCTCGCAGACGGTGGACATCGCCCGCGCCGGCCTGATCGAGCTGCTCGACGTCGACGACATCCAGGCACAGGCCATCCTGGACATGCAGCTGCGCCGCCTCGCCGCGCTGGAACGACAGAAGATCGTCGACGAGCTGGCCGAGATCGAGCGGGAGATCGCCGACTACCAGGACATCCTGGCCCGCCCGGAGCGGCAGCGGACCATCGTGCGCGACGAGCTCAGCGAGATCGTCGAGCAGCACGGCGACGACCGGCGCACCACCATCGTCGCCGACGACGGTGAGGTCGCCGACGAGGACCTGATCGCCGTCGAGGACGTGGTCGTCACGATCACCCAGACCGGCTACGCGAAGCGCACCAAGACCGACCTCTACCGGGCGCAGAAACGCGGCGGCAAGGGCGTGCAGGGCGCGGCGCTCAAGCAGGACGACATCGTCGCGCACTTCTTCGTCTGCTCCACGCACGACTGGATGCTGTTCTTCACCAACAAGGGCCGGGTGTACCGGCTGAAGGCCTACGAGCTGCCCGAGGCCAACCGCAGCGCGCGCGGCCAACACGTGGCGAACCTGCTGGCCTTCCAGCCGGACGAACACATCGCCCAGGTCATGCAGATCAAGGACTACCAGGCCGCGCCCTACCTGGTGCTGGCCACCAAGAGCGGGCTGGTGAAGAAGTCCAAGCTGGAGGACTTCGACTCCAACCGCACCGGCGGCCTGATCGGCATCAACCTGCGCGACGAGGACGAACTGGTCGGCGCGGTGCTGTGCGGCCCGGAGGACGACCTGCTGCTGATCTCCGCCGAGGGGCAGTCCATTCGGTTCCACGCCACCGACGAGGCGCTGCGCCCGATGGGGCGGGCGACCTCGGGCGTGTTCGGCATGCGGTTCAACGGCGGCGATGCGCTGCTGTCCCTCGGCGTGGTGCGCGCCGACACGTTCGTGCTGGTCGCCACCGGTGGCGGCTACGCGAAGCGCACCCCGATCGAGGACTACCCGGTGCAGGGCAGGGGCGGAAAGGGCGTCCTGACCCTCCAGTACGACCGCCGACGTGGCACCCTGGTGGGCGCGCTCATCGTGGACGTCGGCGACGAGATATTCGCCATCACGTCCAGTGGCGGGGTCATCCGGACCTCGGCGCGCGAGGTGCGCAAGGCAGGCCGTCAGACAAAGGGGGTCCGGCTGATGAACCTGGGTGAAGGTGCGACGCTGCTGGCGATCGCGCGCAACGTCGAGGAACTCGCCGACACCCCCGGTGAGACGCAGGCCTGACGCTCCGCACCCGGACCACGCCCGCACGAGTACACCGGCACCAGGAGACGCGAGGCAGGCTCGTGACCAAGTCGACCGACCCGCAAGACCCGGCCAGCACGCCGAACCCGGAGCCGGCGGGGAACCTCGCCGGCAAGTCCGGTGGGCCCGGCGTGACCTCGGCCGAGCCCGCCGGGCCGCCGGCCGGTGTTGTTGGTGCCGGGCGCGATGAGCGGAGGAAACCTTCTCCCGCGCCACGTGCCGACACCTTGCCCTCGGCGGCCGGTTCGACCGAACCGGCCGCCGAGGGTCCGGCTGGCCCTGGTCCGACTGCCAATGGCGCGGTCGGTTTTTCGGCGGGTGTGGGTGGCTCCGCCGCGGCGGCGGCCGCGGCCAGCGCCGCGTTGGGCGCCGGTCAGGGTGAGCCGGGTCGTAACGGCGCCGCTCGACCCGCATCGACCCAGCCGGCATCGAGTCAGTTGGCCCCGGGCCAGCCGTCGTCCACCCAGCCTGCGCCGGGTCAGCCTGCGCCGGGTCAGCCGAGGCCACCGACGCCGGCACCGGCCGCTGAACCGAGGGGAGCCGCCGAGGCGGACACCGCGCGGCGGCCCAGCCTCGCCGACGCGGTAACGGTGCAGGTCCCGGTGCCGAATGGGCCGCCCGGTGCCCGTAGCGGCGATACCGGCGGGGGCGGCTCCAACGGCACCCAGCCGGCGGCGCCCGGCACGCCCGGCACAGCGCCGGGCGGCAGTGGCGAGTCGGCGCAACCGCTGCCACCGCCGTGGCAGCGCGTCCCAGCGGCCGCCACCAGCGGCGATCGCACGCCGGCTTCGAGCCCCGGTCGGGAGCCGTCCGTGAAGTCCGGGCCGGGCGGCAGGGCGAACAGCCCAGCGAGCCCGACGTCGGCCGCGGCGGGAGTCGGTGTCGGTGCGGCGGCCACGCCCGACCGCACAGCCGGCCCACCGCAGGGCGGCGGTCTTTCCAACGCCCGCACCGTGACAATGGACCCGCCGACCACCGAGTTCCGGATGCCCCCCGGCGGAGTCGACGAGGACGGCCCGCCGCCCGCCGAGAGCCCCCGACCCAGCAGCGCGCCGGGTGGCTTCCCGATGAGCTGGCCGCGCAACCGCCGCCCCCGCCAGGCCGCCCTACAGCTCAAGCGGCTCGACCCGTGGTCCGTGTTGAAGATCGCCCTGGTGCTGGCCGTGGTGCTGTACCTGGTGTGGCTGGTCGCAGTCGGCGTGCTCTACGGCGTGCTGGACGGCATCGGGGTGTGGGACCGGCTCAACGGTCAGTACGCCGACCTGGTCGCCGAGCAGTCCGGCGAGCGGCTGATCAGCGCCGGCCGGGTGTTCGGTGTCGCGGCGGTGATCGGCGCGGTGAACAGCCTGCTCGTCGCGGTGGCCATGTCGGTCGGCGCGTTCGTCTACAACGTTGCCGCCGACCTGGTCGGTGGCGTGGAGGTGACACTGTCCGAACGCGACTGACCAGCGTTAACAGCTTCAGCCGATCCCGGTTGCGGGATGGTGGGGTGCCTCGGCTAGGCTCGTGGTCGCCTCGTTCCCGGGCCCATAGCTCAGTCGGTTAGAGCGCGTCGCTGATAACGACGAGGTCGGTGGTTCAAGTCCACCTGGGCCCACTCTCGGATTACCTACTCTCGAGGATCAGGTACTCACATGAAGAAAAAACTACTAGCACTCGTCGTCCTGGCCGGTGCCGCGCTGTTCGTCTTCAACAAGGCCAAGTCGCGCAGCGGCGACGACATGTGGCAGCAGGCGACCAGCGGCTGAGTGCGGCAACACCGTACGGCGAGCGGGCCCGGTCCCGCTCGCGCCGGGGACGTAGCTCAATTGGCAGAGCACTGCCTTTGCAAGGCAGGGGTTAGGGGTTCGATTCCCCTCGTCTCCACCACGCTTGACCAGCCGAGGACCACTCTGCCGCTGGGTGGATTGCTCGAACCTGACCCGTGATGTGACGCGAACGCATATGGTGCGTCACGTGCCGAAGGGGCGGCGGGGAGCAGGGGTAGCACCGATGAGCTGTCCAGCGGCGCGCTTGAACTCCGTGCGTACGCCGACACTGCCCCGATCACCCAAGTTCCGGCACGATCTCGTCAGAGGTTCGACGACGTGTGTGTCGGCGCCAGGTCGAAGGAGGCAGCCGCCTCGCTGCTTTCCACAAATGTATCAATATTCACTTTCTTCCATTCCGTATCGGCATTCTCGTTCGGTGAGACGGTAAATTCTCCGACCTCGCCCGGACCACATGCCACGGAAGAGTCTCCGTTGGCTGTTCCAGAGATTCGTTGTGGTTCGGTGGTCGCCGAGGTGGCCGGCGACGAGGCGAGAGACCGCCGCTGAGCTGGGGCTGAGTGCGGGTGGGCGGCTGAGTCGCAACTGGACACGACAGTGGACCGCGCCGCCAGGAACCAGTGATCGTTCCACCCTATCGGGTGATGAAAATTGCCTTAGCAAATGCTTTTCGTGTTAGCTAGCCGCGATTAGCGGATTACTTGAACGCGATGTGGGGCGGGCTCGATCCTTGCTGTCGACGGCCTTCGTGTGCGTCACTGACGGTCGAGAGTTTTTGCGGCGAACCGGGGGTTCTGGTGTCCCAGAGCAGGAGGGGTGGGCGGTTGTGACCGAGCCGGCGACGTCCGCACCGGGCACGAGCGAGTTCGGGATGGTGCCGTGGGGCTATGACCGCGGGCAGGTTGATGAGCATCTGGGGGTGTTGGCCGAGCAGGTCGCTGACCTGCGGATGAGTTACCAACGCGAGCATCGGCGGGCCGCCTCGGCGGAGGAGCAGCTGCACCGCGCCCGGACCGAGCTTGCGCGGCGGGTCGCGGCGGGCGGCGAGGATGGTGAGTCCGCGCCGGCCCGGGGGTTCGGGTATCGGTTGGAGAAGCTGCTGCGCGCCGCGGAGAGCGAGGCCGACGAGGTGCGTTCGGCCGCGGCGAGGGAGGCCACCGCGCTACTGGATCACGCGCGCGGGAGTGTCGAGGCGCAGCGCCACGACATGGAGCGGTCGCTGGTCGCCCGCGGCGCCGCGCTGGACCAGGAGGTGGCCCAGCGCAGGGTGCAGCTGGATGAGCGGGAACGGCAGATCACCGAGCAAACCGCCGCCGCCCAGGACGAGGTGGAGCGGATGCTCACCCAGTCCCAACAACAGTGCGACCAGCTGTGGCTGCAGGCGCGGGCGCGCGCCGAGCAGGAGCAGGCCGCCGCGGCGGACGCGGTCCGTGAGAGTCGCCGATCGGCGGAGCAAGAACTGGGCCGGCTGCACCGGCTACACGATCGGGTGCGCGGTCAGCTGATCCGCCTGCTCGACTCGCTCGCCGGCGAGTTCGGCGCCACCAACCCAGCATCATCGTCGCCGCCCCAGCCGGGCTCCCAGGCCCAACCTGATCTGCCGGCTCAGCCGGTTTCCCCGACCCGGCCGGTCTCCTCGGCTCAGCCTGACTCCCCGACCCAGCCTGACTCCCCGACCCAGCCGGTTTCCCTGACCCAGCGGGACTTCCCGACTCAGCCGGACTTCCTAGCTCAGCCGGACTCCCCGACGCAACCAGTCTCGTGGGCCCAGCCGGTCTCCTCGGCCCAGCTGGACTCCCCGACGCAACCGGTGCAGGTACTACCGCACCGAGCTCCGACCGCTCCCGAGTCGCCATCGCATCCGGTACCGTATCCGCGATCGGGTCGCGGCGGGGCCGGCGCCGTATCAGAAAAACACTGAAAATACGCCCGGTGACTGGCGGCATGACCCCGTCCGCTGCTGTCACAAACGACGAATAAGGAAATAAGCAACTTGGGGTGAGCCATGGTGGGCCATATGAACCTGGGCGATTGTTGAGTAGAGCCGTGATCAGCACTTCATCGGAGATAGAGCGGTTCCGCGCTGAGCGCGGGTGGCTGCTGCGGGAAGGTAACGCGGCCACAGCCAGAGCTGGTGAACTTTACGAGTCGGATAACGACAGGAACTCTGACCTTGCCCGGGGCGAGCTCGACATCCGCCATGATGCGGTTGACCAGTACCGCCGGCTGCTCCCGGACATCGCGGTCTCCCGATGCCCGCACACCGGGGAACTGCTGAGTTGGGCAATGGACACGGTCGACCTCGACGGCTGGTTCTGGAAATACCGGGCCCAAGTGCGCCGGGATGGTTACCCGCCGCGAACGTTTCTCGCCCTGGCCGGCGCGATGCGGCTCTACGAGCCGCTCACCAGGGCTCCCTTCCTCGCGGTGCCTGGGCCGGGTGCGCCCTATGTGGTACCTCGGATCCTGCACCAGACCGACACTCTCGCGGTGGTCTCCCAGCTCCCTATCGGCCACCATGTCGGATGGCCCATCACCTACTTCGGATCCAGGCAGACGACACTCGGACTGGTGAACGACTGGGGTAGTAACCGATACGATTCCTACGATCAGGCCGGTAACTGGCTGGGCTGGAGCCAGACCCCTGTTGACACAACCGGCGACCACGCCTATGACCTCGACTTCGAACTCGAGCCCTGGATCGATTCCGGCAAGCTCCGCTGGATCGCACCCGATGACGAGACACTGTCCATTCAGCACGGACTGGCCGGTTGCCCCTACATCGGACTGGAAGGCCCCCGCGAGTTCGCGCGAATAGAACAGGGCGAACTCTGGTACGGCGAATAGGAAATA
>DASYBQ010000081.1:0-24951 GCA_036500625.1 Pseudonocardia sp.
GGACGGCGGCGGCCTACCGGTGATCATCGCGCTGTACGTGACCGATGCGGACGCGGTAGCGGACCGGATGGTTTCCGGCGGTGCGCAGGTGCTCTTCCCGGTCCGCGACCAGCCGTACGGCGGGCGGGGCGGACGGCTGCGCGACCCGTTCGGCCATCTGTGGATGATCGCTCAACATTGAAGGTTGGGTAAAGGCGCTGTGGTGCGTTGGTGGCTCGGTTCGGAATCCGTCGGTGCGGCCCACGCTCGACCCGAGCGCCGACCGCCAGATCGGTTGCCGGTGCTGCGGCCGGCCCCGCGAAGGGCTCGGTTGATCGTGATCGCCGGGGTGGGCTACGCCGGACTGGTCGCGCTGGTGACCTGGCAGGCCGAGCGTGGCCAGTCGCTAATTCGTCCGGACTGACTCACCCTCACCGCGCTGGCGGTGCTGGTCGGCGGGGTACTGGTGGCCTCGGCACTGGCAATGCTGCTGCCGGTCCGCGAATCGGACGGCGAGCCGGTGGCAGAGACGGTGCCCGCCGGCGCCGAGGAGATCAGCTCTGCGGCGTGGCGGTGACCACCGGCGCCTGGAAGGTCAGCGGGCGGCCGGCGGCAGCCTCCTCGGCGGCCTTCTGCAGCGCGGCGAGGCCGAGCGCGATCGGTCGTTGGCCCCGGCTACCCCGGCGGGTCGCGGTGAGCAGCCGGCGCCGGGGCGTCGGCTCGCGAACCGGCAGCCGGACCACCGCGAACCCGGCGGCCACCGGTATCGAGCGCGGCATCATGCACACCCCGAAGCCGTGCGCGACCAACTCGATGGACGCGCCCCAGTCCTTGGCGTTGTGCACCACGTTCGGTGTGAAGCCAGCGGTCGCACAGGCCACCGTCACCAGGTCGCACTGGTCGCAGCTGCGCGGCTCGGGCAGCACCCAGTCGTCGTGCGCGAACTCGTTCAGCCGGACCCGCTCCCGGGTGGCGAGCGGGTGGTCGGCCGACACGAACATGTCCTGTTGCTCGTCCAGCAGCGGGTATTGCTCGAAGCGGGGGTCGTTGGCGCTGGGACCGCCCAGGGCGGGCAGCGCGACCGCGATGTCCAGCTCCCCGGCCAACAGCCGCTCGTAGGAGTCCGCGGTCTCCACCTCCAGGACGCGCACCCGCAGCAGCGGATCCTCCCGCTGCAGCTGGCGGACCGCCGGCAGGATCAGCGAGCCGAACACCGAGGCGAACCCGGACAGTCGCAGCAGGCCGCCGGAGTGCTCGGCGAAGGCCTGCAGCTCGCCCCGGGCGGCCTCCCAGCGCGCCGCGAGGTCGTCGGCATGCCGGAGCAGGGCATACGCCGCCGCGGTCAACCGGACGCGCCGGCCGTCCGGCTCGAGCAGCGGCAGGTCCAGCTCGTGGGAGAGCTGGCGCAGCTGCTGGGAGACCGCGGAGGGGGTGAGGTGCAGCGAGCCGGCCGCGGCGGTGATGGTGCCGCGCTGTTCGACGACGCGCAGAACGTGCAGTCGGCGCAGGTCAATCATGCAGCAGAATTGTACATTCCGATGAAGCAACGTGAAATGGACGTGGAGAGTGCGGAGGCGCACCCTGGAGAGGTAGCCGTAAGGGGAGAGCTGTGATGATGGGTGCCGAGGGCGTGTCGTCCTGGCGGGTGTTGTGGGACGCGACGGCCGTGCTGGCCGGTGTTGCGCTGGTGGTGACGCTGGTGGCCGCATGGCTGCCCGCCGCCGCGGTGTTGGCGTGTGTCGGGCTGGCGGCGGTGTCCGGCGGGCTCGCCTGGATGTGGGCCTGGTTGGTGTCCACCCGGCCGTGGAGTGGGCTGCTGTACTACGCGGTGCGCGCCGGTGTGCTCGGCGGTGCCTTCGCGCTGGCGCTGGCCGGGTTCGCGATGCTGTTCGGCCCGGCGTCGGTCAGCGTGATCGTGGCGCTCTATCTGGTGGCCGCGATGCTGGTCTGGATGGCCAAGGCGCCGCTGGGCCGGCCCTGCGATCCCACAGCCTGAGGTCGCCTCAGCGATCCTCGGTGTGCCAGTCGGGCAGTGTGGTGTGCTCCACCGGCTGGGCCCGGGCTGACCAGCGCCGCAGCGAGCGAGTGATCAGTACCGGGTGGTCGAAGCACTCGCTGACGTTGTCGCTGGTCAGGACGTCGTCAACCGCTCCGGCGTGTACCGCGAGGCCTTGGCGCAGCAGCATCGCGTGGGTGGTGCTGGCCGGCAGCTCCTCGAGGTGGTGTGTGACCAGCACGCTGGACAGCCCGGGGTGCTCGGTGCGCAGCGTGTCCAGCGAGGTGAGCAGCCGCTCCCTGGCGGCCAGGTCAAGGCCGGTGCTCGGCTCGTCCAACAGCAGCAGGTGCGGCTCGGGCATCAGCGCGCGGGCCACCAGCATGCGCCCCCGCTCGCCCTGCGACAGCGTGGTCAGCCCGGCACCGCGCAGGCCGGCCACCCCGAGCAACTCCATGAGCTCGTCGGCCCGGTGCATGGTCACCGCGTTCGGCTTCCACCGAGGCACCCAGCCGTTGCTGCCTGTCGCGCCGGTGAGCACGGCCTGCTCGACGGTCAGCCGCTCATCCAGCGGCTGGCGCGGGTCGACATGGCCGATCCAACCGCGCAGCTCGCGCATGTCCACCCGGCCCAGCCGGTAGCCGAGCACCTCGACGGTGCCTCTTGTCGGGTGGGTCACCGCGCCGCAGAGGCTCAGCAGGGTGCTCTTCCCTGCGCCGTTGGCACCCAGCAGCGCCCAGTGCTCGCCGGCTCGCACGCTCAGCTCGACGCAGGAGAGGATGGCCCGCCCATCCCGGACGAAGTCGACGCCGGCGACGCTGAGCACGGGTGGGGTCATGCCCCGATCTTGCCCCGCACGGTGTCGCGCCACGGGGTGGGACCCGGTGAGCCCGGCCACTGGCCGCACGGTTGTTGCAGGGTGATCGCGTGCACGCCACCGCCGTAGGCGAACAGCGTCCGCGCGTCCACCAGGATGACCTCCCGGCCGCGGTAGACCCGCCGCAGTATGTGCGCGGCCAGTGCGTCGCTGGGGTCGTCGAACGCGCCCATCAGCACCACGTCGTTGGCCACGTAGTGGTGCACGTAGCTGTACAGGCTCGGCTGCCCGTCCACCTCGAGCGCCTTCGGTGCCGGCAGCGGCACCACGGCCAGCCGGCGCCCCCTGGCGTCCCGCGCGGTGCACAGCAGCTCGATGGTGCGCCGGGAGACCTCGAAGTCGGGGTGGCCCGGGTCGTTCTGGGTGTGCACCAGCACCACCCCTGGCCGGGCGAAGGTGACCAGCATGTCGATGTGGCCCTGGGTGCCGAACTGGGTGTGGTCGCCGGTCAGGCCCCGGGGCAGCCAGATCGCGGTGTCGGTGCCGAGCCGGGCGTGCACCTCGGCCTCCACCCCGGCGCGCGTCCAGCCCGGGTTGCGGTGCGGGTCGAGCTGGACCGAGTCGGTGAGCAGCACCGTGCCCTCGCCGTCCACGGCCATGCCGCCACCCTCGGTGACCAGCGGCGATCGCAGCACCGGCACGTCGGCCAGCTCGGCGACCCTGCGTGCCACCGTGCGTTCGGTGTCCCAGTTGGCCCACTGGGTGTGGCTTTCGCTGCCCCAGCCGTTGAACGTCCAGCTCACCGCGTGCGGCATGCCGTCCCCGGTGTGCACGAACGTCGGCCCGGAGTCACGCAGCCAGGCGTTCTGCAGCAGTGCCGGGCACACCCGGACCCCGGGCATCAGCATCTGGCGGGCCACCATCAGCCAGGGCCGTGGCGCCAGCATGGTGACCGGCTCGTAGGCGACGAGGGTGTTGGCAATTCCCGCCCAGGCCAGCTGCGCCGCCCGCAGGGTCGGCGAGTCCTGCTCGCCGAAAACCGGGTTCGGCGTCGGGAACTCCATCCAGGTGCGCGCGTGCGAGGCCCACTCGGGTGGCATCACCGTGCCGGTGCCGATGGCTGCCGCGCCGGCCGGCTGCGCCCAGGTGCTGATCGCGGTCATGCCGCACTCTCGACCGAACCGGGCGCGCACCTCGGGCGACGCGCCGATACCACCGGGTCGATATTCATCCGGTGCTCCCTTCGAAGACGGGCCCCGGCGCCATTCGGGTGGCGCGGGTGGTCAACCGTTGCACCGGCACCTTCGGTCCTTCGGTGTCTCGGCCGACGCAGGCGTAGACATCCGGGCGCAGTGCGCGCAGCCGCCAGGCCAGCAGCACCCCGACGATCAGGCTCACCGGCGTCACCGCGACCAGGACCGCGTTGATGGCCGGCCCGGCGTTGGTGATCAGGTTGATGTTCTTGACCATCAGCAGCGTGGCGCCGATCAGCAGAATGGAGGCCAGCGCGGCCGCCGGCACCACCCAGCGGGAGGCGCCGCGCGGCTTGGTCCGCACGAAGTAGGCCACCACGGAGATGGCGGTGAGCGCCTGCAGCGCGATAAGGCCGACAACCGCCGGGCTGTTCACCCAGATCAACAGGTTGTGGTAGGGGTCGAGGCCGAGCAGCGCGAAGACGCACACCACCAGCAGCGCGAGCATGCTCTGCACCTGGCCGGCCCGGTAGGGGGAGTGCAGTCGGGAGTGCACGGTGCCCATCCAGGCCGGCAGCACCCGGTCCTCGGACAGTGCGTAGACGTAGCGGTTGATGGCGTTGTGGAAGGCCAGCTGGGCGGCGTAGATGCTGGTGATGATCAACAGGTGCATCGCGTTCGACGCCCACACGCCGACGTACTTCTGCACCGCGATGAAGAACATGTCGGTGGTGTTGGCACTGGCGATCTGCTGGGCGTTGGCGCTGCCGAAGGCCTGCACGACGGCCCACATGATGAAGCCGTAGACCAGCGCCATGGACCCGACCGCGATGAACGTGGCGCGCGGGATGGTGCGCTCCGGCGCACGGGCTTCCTTGCGGTAGAGCGCGGTGGACTCGAAGCCCATGAACGCGGCGAAGCCGAGGGTCAGCGCGGCTCCGACACCGGGGTTGAAGATCGCGTGCGGGGTGAAGGACGCGGCGTCGAGGCCGTCCGCCCCGCCGTGCGCCAGCACGCCGAGTGCCATCAGCAACAGGATCGCGGTCTCGGCGGTGAGCAGCACCGCGAGCACCTTGGCGCCGACCTCGACCCCCCGGTGGCCGAGTGCCCATACCAGGAAGATGGCCACGATGGCGATCACCGGCCATGGCACGTCGTAGCCGAGGCCGAGCAGCGTGCCTTGTACCTGCACCGCGAGCAGGCCGTACATGCCAATCTGCAATGCGTTATAACACACCAGGGCGAGGACGGCCGCCGCCAGCCCCATGGGCGAACCGAGGCCCCGCGCGACATAGGCGTAGAACGCGCCGGCGCTGCGGACGTGCTTGGCCATCGCGGTGAAGCCCACCGCGAAGATGGCGAGCACAGCGCCGGCGGCCAAGTAACTCACCGGGGCGCCGACACCGCCGACCGAGATGGCCAGCGGGCCGACGCCCGCCAGGATGGACAGCGGGGCGGCAGCCGACACCACCAGAAAGACGACCCCCCTGGTGGTCAGGGCGCCCCGCGCGAGCCGGTGCTTGCCGCTTGGCTGCGACTCATCCGTGGTCGGCAGTCCGACACGCATGTCCTCGGTCCTTCCGTGCGGGGCCCTGCCGTGAGGGTCGGAGCCTGGCGCCGAGCGTTTCGGGGAGCACGCTCGAAGATGCTTGAGCGAACAATCACGGGACCAGCTTGTAAGGCTGCACTAAGTAATGTCAAGGTATCCTAATAAACAGTCCATTTACTAGAACTCTCACCGAGGCGAGGCGTCTGTCCGGGAGGCGGCTCCGGCCGCGACTGCCCTCGGCTGCACTGGACCGCGCCACTTTGTTGTCTTGACTAGCCTGTTGAGCGACGCTGTGCCATGCCCGACCACATCCGCTTGCCGAGCTGACTGTGTCACTGTTATAGCACCATGTTCTCCAGGGGAGCGCAATTGTTGACCTGATCAGGGCACCGATCAGACGTTCTGGTGCCACTCTGGTCACTGTGTCCCCAGCCGGCAACGTCGAAATTGACGATTGGGCGGCAGAACATGATTTGCGCGTGCGCCCAGCCGGCCGGTGCCAGCGGACCGACGCCGAGGGCTGAGGTCATGCGGCCCGAGAGGCTCTGACCGCCCGGCGGGCTACTTCAGGGGTTACTTCAGGGCGCTGCCGGCCTGCCACTGCTCCCAGGAGGGTTCCCAGTCGCCGTAGGTGTCGAAGATCGGCAGCGGCGGGCCGCCGGAGTTGGTGATCTCCACGACGTCCCCGACACCGAGGTGGTCGAAGAACCACCTGGCGTTCTGCGGGCTCAGGTTCACGCAGCCGTGCGAGACGTTCGAGTCGCCCTGCTGGCCGGTGGACCACGGTGCCGAGTGCACGAACTCCCCGTCGTTGGAAATCCGCTCGTCCAGGTCGACCTTCTCCTTGTAGTAGCCCTTCTGGCCTTGGCAGACGCCGTAGCTGCAGGAGTCCATGATGATCGAGGGCTGCTTGTCGGAGATCACGTGCGGGCCGCTGTGCGAGGGGTGACCGGGGGAGCCGAGGCTGATCGGCATCGTGTTGACAAGGTTGCCGTTCTGGAAGATCTGCATTGTCTCGGACTTGCCGTCCGCCTTGGCGACCCATGAGTCGTGGATGTGGATCGTCTCGGTGCGGTTGGTCTGGCCGAAGGTGCCCTTGCCGAGGTCGACGCCGAACATGTTGGCCGCCAGCGTGATCGTGCTGTTGGGCTGCCAGTAGACCTGCGGGCGGTAGTGCGCCTCGCTGGGGGAGATCCAGTACCAGCTGCCGGTCTGCTGCGGGCTGGTCGTGACCACCAGTGCTTTCTCCGCGGCCGCCTTGTCGGTGACCGGGTGGTCGAACTTGACGACAAGTGGCTGCCCGACACCCACGTTGTTCTGGCTGGGGGCCGGAATGAACGAGGGATAGGCCTGCAGTGCCGGCTTGAGCGTGCTGACCGAGCCGCTCTGTTGCACGACCTTCGTATCGGTGCCGACCGCGGTCACCGCGACCTGGTAGGTGTCCCCGTAGCTCAGCGGGTTCTTGGTCTGCCAGCTGGCGGAGTCCGGCGCGAGCGTGCCGTCGAGCTTCTTGCCGGTGTTGGTGTCGGTCACCGTGACGTTGCGCAACGTGCCTTGCTGCACCGCGATGCTGATCGGCGTCATCGGGTTGATCGGCTCGGTGGCGCCGGACTGCACGGAGATCAGTGCGACCGGGGCCGGCGGCGGGGGAGGTGGCGCCGGGGTGAGTGCCTGGCTCACGGTGTCGGAGCCCCGGGTCGCGGTGAGGAGCGCGGTCAGCGCGATGAGCACAGCGGCAACGCCGAGCGCGCCACTGGCCCAGCGTCGCGCGCCTGGTTGCTCTAGCGCTCCGGCCCCGCTACTCATCGTGGCTCGTCATCCCCCTGCCTCCGTGCGAGTTGCGCACATCGCCGCGCCTCAAGGGTAACCATCTTCGCCCCACGGTTCGCGGGACGCCGGACCGGGGGTCCGGGGGTGCTACTTCCGGAACGGATGTGTCACCCCACTAGGCGGAGCACCCTCAGTCCACTCCACCGCGTTTGACCAGCGCCGCGGCGATGACGTTGCGCTGAATCTCGTTGGTGCCCTCGCCGACGATCATCAGTGGCGCGTCCCGGAAGTAGCGTTCCACGTCGAACTCGGTCGAGTAGCCGTAGCCGCCGTGGATCCGCACCGCGTTCAGCGCGATCTCCATGGCCACCTCGCTGGCGAACAGTTTGGCCATACCGGCCTCCATGTCCACCCGCTCGCCGGCATCGAACTTCTCGGCCGCGAGCAGGATCAGCTCCCGCGCCGCGGTCCACTTGGTGGCCATGTCGGCCAGGTAGTTGCCGATGGACTGGTGGCGCCAGATCGGCTTGCCGAAGCTCTCCCGTTCCTGGGCGTAGCGCAGCGAGTCGTCCAGCGCCGCCCGCCCCACGCCGAGGGCACGGCAGGCCACCTGGATCCGCCCGGTCTCCAGGCCCTTCATCATCTGGGCGAAGCCGTGCCCCTCGGCGTCGCCGAGCAGCGCCGAGGTGGGCACCCGCATGTCGTCGAAGGACAGCTCGCAGCTCTCCACGCCCTTGTAGCCGAGCTTGGGCAGGTCCCGGGAGACGGTCAGGCCCGGCCCGTGCTGCACCAGCAGGATCGAAACGCCCCTGTGCTTTGGCTCGGCGGCCGGGTCGGTCTTGCACAGCAGTGCGATGAGCTGGGAGCGGCGTGAGTTGGTGATCCAGGTCTTGGTGCCGTTGACGAGGTACTGCTCGCCTTGCTCGACCCGGCGGGCGGTGGTCGTCATGGCCTGCAGGTCGGATCCGCCGCCCGGCTCGGTGAGCGCCATGGTGGCCCGGATCTCGCCGGTGGCCATCTTCGGCAGGTAGTGGTCCTTCTGCGCCGTGGTGCCGAAGGCCAGCAGCAGCTTGGCGACCACCGTGTGCCCGCCCATGGCTCCGGCGAGGCTCATCCAGCCCCTGGCCAGTTCGGCGGTGACCAGCGCGTAGCAGGCCATGGACACCGGTGCCTCGCCCCACGGCTCCGGGATGGCCAGCCCGAAGATGCCGAGCTGCTTCATCTGCTCGATGAGCGCCTCGGGGTAGGTGTCGGCGTGTTCCAGCTCGCGCACGGCCGGGCGGACCTCACGGTTCACGAAGTCCCGCACCGTGTCGAGGATGGCCTGCTCTTCGCTGTTCAACCTCGCCATGGCCATATTCTATAGAATCTCACGTCCGGGTTTGGCTCCGCTCGCACGTGTGACGACGGCCGGGTGGCCGTCCGCGCAGTGATAGGACACTGTGTCGTGATGGCCGAGGAACCGATGGAAATCCAGTCCTTGTCCCCGGCCGCGAGCGCTGACGACATGCTGGTCGAGCGGGTTACCGACCTGGTCAACACGGCCTTCGTGGAGACCGAGGCCGGGTTGTGGAGCGGCGCCGCCGTGCGTACCGGGCGCGAGCAGATGGCCGGGCTGATCCTGGCAGGGCAGCTGGTGCTGGCCACCCAGGGCGGGCGGGCGGTGGGCTGCGTCCGGGTGCGGCGGCTGGATGCGGTGACCGGCAAGTTCGGCATGCTGGCCTCCGACCCGGGTCGCAGGCGAGCCGGGATCGGCCGCGAGCTGGTGCACTACGTCGAGCAGCGCTGTGCGGGGGAAGGCTGCACCACGATGCAGTTGGGGCTTCTGGTGCCCCGTGACTGGACGCACCCGGCCAAACAGTGCCTGGCCGGCTGGTACGACCGGATGGGATATCGAGTGGTGCACACCGGCCCGGTGCGGGACAGTCACCCGGAGCTGGTGGCTCGGCTTGCCACACCCTGCGACTTCCTGACCTACCACAAGCCACTGCACCGACCGGACACAGCGAGGTGAGACCTGGTGCGGAGTTTCCCGCCGATCGAGCCCTACGACCATGGCATGCTCGATGTCGGTGACGCCAACCTGGTGTACTGGGAGACCTGCGGCAACCCGGACGGCAAGCCGGTGCTGGTGGTGCACGGCGGGCCGGGTTCGGGCTGCTCGACCACTGTCCGCCAGACCTTCGACCCGGCGCGGTTCCGGGTGGTGCTGTTCGACCAGCGCGGCTGCGGGCGCAGCACCCCGCACGCCGCCGACCCGGCTACCGACATGCGGCACAACACCACCGAGCGCCTGCTGGCCGACATGGAACGGCTGCGCGAGCACCTGCGCATCGACCGGTGGCTGCTCTACGGCGGGTCCTGGGGATCCACCCTGGCGTTGGCCTACGCGCAGCGCAACCCGCGCCGGGTGTCGGAGATCCTACTGGTCAGCGTGACCACCACCCGGCGCGCCGAGATCGACTGGCTGTACCGGGGTGTTGGCGCGTTCTTCCCGGCGGAATGGGAGCGGTTCTGCGCCGCCGCGCCCGAGGCGGAAGGGACGCCGGAGCGGCTGGCCGGCTACGCGCGGTTGCTGGCGGACCCCGACCCTGCGGTCCGGGCCCGGGCCGCGGCGCAGTGGGCGGCCTGGGAGGACGCGGTCATCTCGGCGGAGCCGAACGGGCGGCGCAACTCCTACAGCAACCGTCCGCCGGACGCCCTGCTGGCGATGGCGCGGATCTGCGCGCACTACTTCAGCAACGGCGCCTGGCTGGCGGAGGGTGCGCTGCTGCGCGATGCCGGCCGGCTGGCCGGCATCCCGGGGGTGCTGATCCACGGGCGGCTGGATCTGAGCGGACCGCTGGAGACCGCGTGGCGGCTGGCCAAGGAATGGCCGGGCGCCGAGCTGATCGTCGTCGAGGATTCGGGGCACACCGGCAGCGAGGCGATGGGCGCGCACATAGCGGCCGCACTGGACCGACTCTCCCAGCTCATTCAGTAGGATCGGACGTCCGCGCCGGGCCGAAGGGACCTCGATGAGCAGCACCGCGCCGAGCTACGCCTGCGGAACGTCCGAGACGCCGCTGATCGGCGCCACCATCGGCGCCCAGCTGCGGCGGACCACGGCGGCATTCGGTGACCGGGACGCGCTCGTCGATGTGCCCAGCGGCCGGCGCTGGACCTACCGGGAGCTGAACGCCGCGGTGGACGCGCTGGCCACCGGGCTGCACGAGCTCGGCGTCGGGAAGGGCGACCGGGTGGCGATCTGGGCGCCGAACGTGCCGGAGTGGGTGCTCACCCAGTACGCCACCGCCGGTATCGGCGCAATCCTGGTCAACATCAACCCGGCCTACCGGTCGCACGAGCTGGGCTTCGTGCTCAACCAGGCCGAGGTGTCGCTGCTGGTGGCGGCCAAGTCGTTCAAGTCGTCCGACTACGCGGCGATGATCGACGAGGTGCGCGGCGACGCACCGGCGCTGCGCGAGGTGGTGCTGCTCGGCTCCCCGGAGTGGGACGCGCTGGCCGCCACCCCCGCCGATACCGGCGCACTCGCGGAGCGGGCCGCCGTCCTGGACCGCGACGATCCGATCAACATCCAGTACACCTCGGGTACCACCGGTTTCCCCAAGGGCGCCACGCTGAGCCACCACAACATCCTGAACAACGGCTTCCTGGTCACCGAGGTGCAGGAGTTCACCGAGGCGGACCGGCTGTGCGTGCCGGTGCCGTTCTACCACTGCTTCGGCATGGTGATGGGCAACCTCGGGTCGATGGCGCACGGCTCCTGCGTGGTGATCCCGGCGCCGTCCTTCTCCCCGGCGGCCACGCTGCGCGCGGTGGCGGCCGAACGCTGCACCGCGCTGTACGGCGTGCCCACCATGTTCATCGCCGAGCTGGCCGAGCCGGACTTCGCCTCCTACGACCTGTCGTCGCTGCGCACCGGGATCATGTCCGGCTCGCCCTGCCCGGTGGAGTACATGAAGCGGGTGGTCGCCGAGATGCACATGGAGCAGGTCACCATCTGCTACGGCATGACCGAGACCTCGCCGGTCGCCACGCACACCCGGATGGACGCATCCCTGGAGCGGCGCACCTCCACCGTCGGCACGCCGCACCCGCACGTGGAGATCAAGATCGTGGACCCTGAGACCGGGCTGACCGTGCCGCGCGGGCAGACCGGCGAGCTGTGCACCCGGGGCTACCTGGTGATGCGCGGGTACTGGCGCCAGCCCGACCGGACCGCCGAGGTGATCGACGAGGCCCGCTGGATGCACACCGGAGACCTGGCCACCATGGACGACGAGGACTACGTCAAGATCGTCGGCCGGCTCAAGGACATGGTCATCCGGGGCGGGGAGAACCTCTATCCACGGGAGATCGAGGAGTTCCTCTACGGCCACCCGGACATCGCCGACGTGCAGGTGGTCGGGGTGCCCGACGAGCGTTACGGCGAGGAGCTGTGCGCCTGGGTCCGGATGCGTGACGGTGCCGAGCCGCTGACCGCCGAGACGCTGCGCGAGTTCTGTCTCGGCAAGCTGACGCACTACAAGATTCCGCGCTACGTGCACGTGGTCGAGGAGTTCCCGATGACGGTCACCGGCAAGGTCCGCAAGGTGGCCATGCGCGAGGAGTCCGCCAAGCTCCTCGCCCGCGCCACCTGACCCACCGCCGCGCGAGTCGGGGTTCTCAGCACACTGAGTCGGGGTTTTCAGCACACTGGGCCGGTGGTTTCGCACATGCTGGACGAGTTGTCCGAGCCCGGTGGCGCCCGCCAGCTCAGTGAGCGGGTGGCCGCGTACCTGCGCGAGGCAATCATGGTCGGTGAGCTGCCAGCCGCCGAGTACGTGCGTACCGAGCACCTGGCCGCCCGGCTGGGGGTCAGCGCGACCCCGGTGCGGGAGGCACTGATGATCCTGCACAGCGAGGGCGCGGTGCGCTGGGAGCCTCGGCGCGGCTTCCGGGTCGTGCCGCTGAGCACCCAGGACGTGGCCGATCTCTTCGCGCTGCAGGCCCATGTGGCGGGGGAGCTGGCCGCGCGGGCGGCCGCGCGGCTCACCCCGGAGCAGCTTGCCGCGCTGCATGCGGCGCAGACCTCGCTGGAGGCCGCGGCGGTGGCCGGTGAGCTGGCGCGGGTCGGTGCGCTGAACCACGAGTTCCACCGCACGATCAACCGGGCCGCCCTGTCGCCCCGGCTGGCCGCCGTGCTGACCCTGTTCGTGCACTACGTGCCACGCAAGTACTACGACCAGGTCGAAGGGTGGGCGAAGGCGACCACCGACGACCACGGCGCCGTCCTGACCGCGCTGACCGCCGGCGACCCGGCCGCCGCGCGTGCCGCGATGCACGAGCACATCACCCACATCGGCACCCTGCTCACTCGGCACATGCAACTGATCGGCGTGCTACCCGCCGAAGGAGCCGCGTGAAACTACCGACCGGTAGCATCGCGCCATGCGTGACTCGGTGACCGTCCACATGAACGCCCCCGCGCAACGGGTCTGGGAGCTGGTCAGCGACATCAGGAACACCGGGCGGTTCAGCCCGGAGACGTTCGAGGCGGAGTGGCTGGACGGAGCGCGGGGGCCCGCGCTCGATGCCCGGTTCCGCGGCCACGTGCGTCGCAACGGGCGCGGCCCGGTGTACTGGACCACCTGCCGGGTGGTGGCCTGTGAGCCCGGCCGGGAGTTCGGGTTCGTGGTGGAGGCGGCCGGGCGCTCGATCAACACCTGGCGCTACGAGTTCGCCCCGAGCGGGGAGGGCACCGACGTGACCGAGTCGTTCGAGCTGACCGAGACCCTGGCGCTGCGGCTGTACTGGACGCTGCTGGGCGCACTGCGCGGCCGGACGAACCGCGAGGGCATGCGCACCACACTGCGGCGGATCAAGGCCGTCGCCGAGTCCGACGGGTCGTGACCGAGAACTGCAGCGGGTGCCGGTACGGCAGGGCGTTCCTAGGACCACTGCCTGCGCAGGACGAACTCGGCGAACCGCTCGGTGACCGGCGGCCGGGGCCGGCGCTCGACCCGGAGCAGTCCGATGACCCGGTACGCCCCGGCGTCGGCCAACGGCACGTAGCTGACCCGAGGGGTGGTCCGGTGCGCACGGGGGGTCGGCACGACCGCCACCCCCAGCCCGGCCGCCACCAGGCCCTCCATCGACGGGATCTCGGAGCTCTCGAACGCGATCGCCGGGGCGAAGCCGGCCCGGGCGCACAGCTCGTCGCTGATCTCCCGCAGCCCGAAACCAGGGCGCAGCGTCACGAACGGCTCACCTTCGGCGGCGGCCACCGGACAGCTCGGCGCGCCGGCCAGCCGGTGGCCCTGCGGAACGGCCAGGCAGAGCCGCTCGCGGTGCAGTGGATGCCAGGTCATGTCCGCATCGCCGGGCTCCGGGCTGGTGACGGCCAGGTCCACCTGGCCGGCCCGCAGGTCGGCGAGGATCTCGTGGCCGGCCGCCTGGCGCAGCTCGAACCGCACCGCCGGCGCCTCCTCGCGGTAGCCGCGCACCAGCTCGGGCACCAGCCAGGTGGCCACCGAGTGTAGGAAGGCGAGCCGCACGGTGCCCCGGTCCGGGTCGATGAGGCTGGTGATCCGCTCGGTCGCGGTGTCCAGCTCGGCCAGGCAGCGCCGCGCGTGCTCGAGCAGGATCTCGCCGTAGCGGTTCAGCCGCAGCCGCCGGTTGACCCGGTCGAACAGCGGCGTGCCGAGCCGGTGCTCCAGCCGGGCGAGCGCTCGGGACAGGGTGGGCTGCGCGACGTTCAGCCGGTTGGCCGCCTCGGTCATGTGCTCGGTCTCGGCGAGTACCACGTACCAGTGCAGCTCGTCGACGGTCACCGCGGTCATTCTGCCTTACATATGTGCATGAACTAGGCACAAATCATGCATTAGCCACATCTTTGCAGGTCGACTACGGTCGTTAGCTATGGCAATGAGTTCCGTCCGATCGAGTGCCGGGGAGACCGGGCTGCACGAACGCGGCACACCGGGCTACCGGCGGCTCGGGCTGGCGCTGTGGTGCGCGGGACTCGCCACGTTCGTGCTGGTGTACTGCGTGCAGGGGTTGCTGCCGGCGTTGGCGGTACAGTTCCGCGTCTCCTCCTCCACCGCCAGCCTGGTGCTGTCCGCGACCACCTGCACGCTGGCGCTCGCGGTGGTGCCGCTGTCGTCCGTCGCCGAGGCATGGGGCCGCGCGCGGGTGATGACCTTGGCGCTGGCCGCCGCCGCGGTACTGGGCCTGCTCGCGCCGCTGTCGCCGACCTTCGCCGTGCTGGTCGGGGTCCGCGCGCTGCAGGGGGTGGCGCTCGCCCCGCTGCCAGCGCTGGCCATGTCCCACGTGACCAGGGAGGTGTCGCCGCGCTGGCTGGGTGGGGCGATGGGCATGCTGATCGCCGGCAATGCGCTCGGCGGGCTGTCCGGCCGGCTGATCGCCGGCCTGGTCGCCGACCTCGGTGGCTGGCGGGTCGGGCTCGCGGTGGTCGGTGTGCTGTCTCTGGCCTGCACGGTGGTGTTCCGGCTGTTGCTGCCGCCGACCCTGGCGGCCGACCCGCCGAGGGTGCGGTTGCGCGAGTTGGGTGCTCCGCTGCGCGCGCACCTGGCCGACCCGGGCCTGCGCTGCCTGTTGGGTGTCGGATTCCTGCTGATGGGCGCGTTCGTCACGGTCTACAACTACCTCGGCTTCCGGCTGATCTCCCCGCCGTTCCACCTGCCGGCCGCGCTGGCCGGGCTGATCTTCATCGCCTACCTGGCCGGCACCTGGGTGTCCACCGCGGCGGGGCGGCTTGGCGACCGGCTCGGCCGCCGCAGGATCTTGTGGGCCGGCACGCTCGTCGCGGTCGTCGGCGCCTGGGTCAGCGAGCCGGGCTGGCTGCCCAGTGTGCTGCTCGGCCTTGTGCTGGTCACGGTCGGCTTCTTCGCCGCGCACTCGGTGGCAAGTGGCTGGGTCGGGCGGCGCGCCTCGGTGCTGCCCGGCGGCTCGCCAGGACAGGCCTCCTCGCTGTACCTGCTCGCCTACTACCTGGGCAGCAGCATCGGCGGCTCCCTCGGCGGCGTGGCCTACGACCACGCCGGCTGGCAAGGCGTAGTCGTATACGTAACCGCCCTGCTCCTAGGCGCGATCGCCCTCGCACTCACCCTGTGCCGCATCCCCGCGCCGAAACACACCTGAGCGCCCTTTTCTCAAGATCAAAGGGTGTTGGTGTCTGTTTCGGCGGGTTTGGGTTGACATGCAGCCATCCGGCTGCCTATATATAGGCAGCCGGATGGCTGCATTTTAGGTGGCGGAGTGAATGGACGATGTGTTCAAGGCGTTGGCGGACCCGAACCGGCGGCGGCTGCTGGACCGGTTGAACGCGCGCAACGGGCAGAGCCTGCGGGAGCTGTGCGCCGGGTTGGGCATGGCCAGGCAGTCGGTCAGCAAACATCTCGCCGTGCTGGAGGCGGCCGAACTGGTGAGCACCCTGTGGCAGGGCCGGGAAAAGCTGCACTACCTGAACGCCGCGCCGATCAACGCCATCGCCGAACGCTGGATCAACCGGTACCACCGCGAACGAGCGAACGCGCTCGCCGACCTGACGACCGCATTGGAGCGAACCCCCATGAGCAACACCGGAAACACCGAGTTTGTCTACACGACCTACATCAACACCACCCCGGAGCGACTCTGGCAGGCGCTGACCGAGCCCGCGTTCACCCGCCGCTACTGGGGCGCGGAGCTCACCTCGGACTGGCGGGTCGGCTCGACCGTTACCTGGCTGGAGAGCGGGGTGCGCATCGCGGACCCGGCGCAGGTGGTGCTGGAGGCCGAACCGGGCAAGCGATTGGCCTACACCTGGCACACCTTCACTCGCGAGTTCGGCGACGTGCACGGTTTCGACCGCGAGCTGGTCGACAAGTGGGCCAGTGAGCCCCGGTCCAAGGTGACCTTCGACATCGAGCCATTCGGCGAGCTGGTCAAGCTGACCGTGGTACACGACGACTTCCCGCCGGGCAGCAGCGTGCTCGAGGGCATCCGGCACGGCTGGCCGGCCATCCTGGCCAGCCTCAAGACACTGCTGGAGACCGGCGAGCCGCTGCCGCGGCCGGCCTGAGCTCAGCGGTCCGGGCGGCCGGGGCCGAGCTGGAGTGCCCGCTCGGCCTCGGCCCGGTCCGCGCGGGTCACTGAGGAGGCTGTGCCCGCCGGTCCCGCACCTCGGGCCAGCTCTTGTCCGGCGGGCGCGCCAGCCGGTTGGCCCTGGACTGGCTGCGCCGCCCCCAGTCCTTGCGCAGCGAGAGCACCATGCCGGCCGCGCCGTAGGTCACCAGTGCCGTCGGCAGCACGTAGAGCCAGACAGCCGGGTCGTGCCGCAGCGCCAGCCGGAACATGATCAGCCACAACAGGATCGCCACGCCGGCGAGCCCGATCCCCAGGTAATGATCGGTTGCGCGGCGCGCCGGTCCGATCCAGCCGCCCTTCGCGGGGGGCTCGAGAGACCCGGGTCGCCCGTCGAGCTCAGTCATGGGGTAGAGATTGGCCCCAAGCCGCGTGCCGGTCCACCGTGCGAACTGCAATTGCGCCAGAAGTTGCATTCGACGGTCCGAATGGCTCCCGCCGCGGCTGCCCAGGGGGAGACCGGTCTGTATCCGTCGACCAACGGTCTGTTACTCCTTGGCCAGGCTCCTGGCGATCACCAGCCGCTGGATCTGGTTGGTGCCCTCGAAGATCTGCATGACCTTGGCGTCGCGCATGTAGCGCTCCACCGGGTAGTCCCGGGTGTAGCCGTAGCCGCCGAACACCTGCACCGCATCGGTGGTCACCTTCATCGCGGCGTCGGTGGTGACCAGTTTGGCCACGCTGGCCTGGCGGCTGTACGGGCGGCCGGCGTCGCGCCGCCGGGCCGCGTCCAGGTAGGTGGCGCGGGCCGAGTCGACCGAGGCGGCCATGTCGGCGAGCAGGAAGCCGAGGCCCTGGTGGTCGACGATCTTGCGGCCGAACGTGGTGCGCTCGTTGGCGTAGTCCACCGCCGCGTCCAGCGCGGCCTGCGCGACCCCGGTGGCGATGGCCGCGATACCGAGTCGCCCGGAGTCCAGCGCGCTGAACGCGATCTGCAACCCCTGGCCCTCATCGCCGATCAGCCGGTCGGGATCAAGCACCGCGCCGTCCCAGTTGGCCGTTGTGGTCGGGATGGCGTGCAGGCCCATCTTCTCCTCCGGCCTGCCGAAGGAAAGACCCTCGGCGCTGCCGGGGGCGAGGAAGCAGGACACGCCCCGGCTGCCCTCGCCGGTCCGGGCGAACAACGCGTAGAAGTCGGCCCGCCCGCCGTGGGTGATCCACGCCTTGGTGCCGGTGACCCGGTAGCCGCCGTCCACCAACTCCGCCTTGCAGCGCAGCGCCGCGGCGTCCGATCCGGCCTGCGGCTCGGAAAGGCTGTAGCCGCCGACGGTGTCGCCGCCGAGCATGTTGGGCAGCCAGCGGTCCTGCTGCTCCTCGGTGCCGAAGTTGACCATCGGGAAACAGGACAACCCGTGCACGCTGACCCCGACCGCCACCGCCGCCCACCGGGCCGCCAGCTCCTCGAGTACCTGCAGGTACACCTCGTAGGGCTGGTCACCGCCGCCGTAGCGCTCCGGGTAGGGCAGCGAGAGCAGGCCGGACTCGCCGAGCAGCCCGAACAGTCCCTCCGGGTAGGTCTCGGCGCGCTCGTGCTCGTCGGCCCTGGTGGCGAGCTCCTTGTCGGCCAGGTCGCGGGTCAGCGCGATGAGGTCTTCCGCCTCGCCGGTGGGCAGCATCCGGTCGACGGCCATGGCCGACTCCTTCGGTGGCTCGGTAACGGTCCGGGGGATCACGCTACTGGCCGGGCGGCCGCACTGCTGGCGAGCGGGGCCGGGGCAGACTGGGCCGATGTTGCAACTGTGCCCGAACGGCGCGCGGACCAGGGCCCACACGAGAACCTGCCGGTCACCCCGGAGGAGCTGGCCGACTCGGTGCGCCGCGCCGCCAGGGCGGGGGTGGCCGAGGTGCACCTGCACCCCAAGGACGCCCTCGGCGCGGACACCCTGGAGCCGGCGGCGGTGGCTGCCGCGCTGGAGGCGGTGCGGGCCGAGGCGCCCGGCATACCGGTCGGGGTGACCACCGGTGCCTGGGTCGAGCCGGACCCTCGGCGCCGCGCGGAGCTGGTGGGCCAGCTCGCCGGGTTGCCGGTGCTGCTGCACGGCACGGACGGCGGCATGGCCCGTGCCGCGGATGGCGGTCGACCTCGGGCTGGACACCCGGATCGGGCTGGAGGACGTGCTGCTGTTGCCGGACGGGTCCATCGCTACGGGCAACCTGGATCTCGTTCGGGCGGCCCGCGAGTGCGGCGCCCGCTGATCGACTAGGTTCGATGCGGCAAGCCGCTCGTGAGTGAAAAGGGACGCTATAGCGTCCCTTTTCACTCACGAGCACGTCAGCGCCAGGAGGTTGGGTATGGGTCTGGACCGGTCGGCGGCACTGCGGCGGGAGATCGACGAGATCACCCGGTTCTGTCGGGAGCTGGACGGCGCGGCGTGGCAGACGCCGAGCGGCGCCTCCGGCTGGCGGGTGCAGGACGTCGTGGCGCACCTGTCCGCGAACTGCCGCGCGATCTTCACCCCGGCCTCGCTGAAGCTGCTGATGAGCAAGGACCTCGAGCGGACCAACGACGAGCTGGTGGACAAGCGGCGGGAGTGGCCGCCGGCGCGGGTGCTGGCCGAGTTCGAGCGCTGGGGCCGCCGGCTCGCCGCACTGTCCGGCGTGCTTTCGCGCACGCCGGCGGCGCGGGTGCCGATGCCGCTTGGCGAGCTGGGCAGCTTCCCGGCCGCGGTGCTGCTCAACTCGGCGTTCGTGTTCGACCAGCACACCCACCTGCGGTTCGACATCGCGCCGGCGGTGGGCCGCCCGGCGCCGGACAGTGACGAGCTGCGTACCGCCGTGCTGCTGGAGTGGATGTTCGCGGTGCTGGCCAACCAGCTGCGCAAGGCCCGGCCGGGATGGTTGGACCGCCCGGTCGGCATCCGGCTGCGCGGACCCGGCGGCGGGTACTGGCGGATCGGGGCGGACGGCGCGGTGACGCCGACCGAGTCGGCGGACTGCGCGGCCACGGTGACCGGCACGGCCGCCGAGTTCCCCGGCTGGGGCACCGCCCGGGTGCCGTGGCGGCAGCGGGACGTGACGATCACCGGCGACGAGCGGCTGGCCAGCGAGCTCCTGGACGCGCTGAACATCGTCTGAACCGGCACGTCGTCATTGCCGTTGGCGGGCCCGGAACGCGGCGGCCTTGACCCGGTTCTGGCATGCCGTGGTGCAGAACCGCTTGGTGCCGTTGCGCGAGGTGTCCACGAAGACCCGGTCGCAGCTCGGCGCCGAACAGATGCCCAGCCGCTGTGCCATCGGGCCGCCCACCGAGCCGGGGTAGGGCCGACCCCCCGACCAGCCGGGGGTCAGCAGATTGACCGCGTCGACTGCCGCGGCCACCACATCGCTCGTGTGACTGCCAAAGTCCACTTGACATGGTGCGCCGAGATGGCGCTCGACCTGGTGATCGCGGGACACGTGGCGGACGGCAACGTGCACGCCGTGGTGCCGGTCGCGCCGCACGACACCGCGCGAGCACATGCCTTCTCCGACCGGCTGGTGGAGCACGCCCATTCGGTCGGCGGCACCGCGACCGGCGAGCACGGCATCGGCGTGACCAAGCGCAAGTACCTGCGCGCGGAACACGGTGGCACGGTCGAGGTGATGGCCGCCATCAAGGCCGCGCTGGACCCGGCCGGCGTGCTCAACCCCGGCAAGATCCTCGCCGGCCCTGAGCGGCGAAACGGGTTTGTCACCGTTGGAAACGTGGACGTCACCGTGGGGGACAGCAGGGGAAACACCCGGAGGGTGGACTCGTAGCCGACTCGCCACCTGGCGAGGCGCGTCTAGGGTTCCGCCGCCGACGAAGAGCGGGTCTGGTCCAAGAGACGCAGGCAGCGCCACCGGTGCTGCTCCACGGCGGGAGAAAAGCCCGGGAGGCCGAATGGGCCCGGGCGTGTCGTAGTACGGCCGCGAGGTCCCTTTCCGCAAGGGAGTGACCGATGACGGCCCTCGATGACCGTCCGCTCGTCGATCTGGAGAAGTTCGGCTACCAGCAGCAGCTCGAACGCAAGGTGGGCACGTTCGCCTCGTTCGCCGTGGGGTTCTCCTTCGTCTCGATCCTGACCACGGTGTTCCAGCTGTTCGGCCTCGGGTTCGGGTTCGGCGGAACCGCGTTCTTCTGGACCTGGCCGGCGGTGTTCGCCGGCCAGTTCCTGGTCGCGCTGTGTTTCGCCGAGCTGGCCGCCCGCTACCCGCTGTCCGGCGCGATCTACCAGTGGTCCCGGCGCCTCGGCGGCGCGGTGGCCGGCTGGTTCGCCGGCTGGACGATGATCATCGCGCAGATCGTCACGCTGGCCGCCGCTGCCATCGCGCTGCAGGTTGTGCTGCCGGTGGTCTGGTCGGGGTTCCAGCTGATCGGCGCCGACCCCGCGCTGGCCTCGGTGTCCGGGGCGTCCAACGCGGTGCTACTCGGGGTGATGCTGCTCGCGGTCACCACCGCGCTGAACGCCGCCAGCATCCGGATGACCGCGATCGCCAGTTCGGTGGGTGTGGTGTGCGAGCTGGTCGGGGTGGCGCTGGTGGTGGTGCTGTTGTTCACCCACGCCGAGCGCGGTCCCTCGGTGGTGCTGCATGCCACCAACCTGGACGGCTCGAAAGGCTACTTCGGCCCGCTGCTGGTGTCCTCGCTGATGGCGGCCTATGTGCTGGTCGGCTTCGACAGCGCTGGTGAGCTGTCCGAGGAGACCCGCGCCCCGCGCCGCACCGCTCCGCGCACCATCCTGCGCGCGGTGGCCGCCTCCGGCCTCGGCGGCGCGCTGCTGATCGTCGCCGCACTGATGGCCGCGCCGAGCCTTACCGACGGCAAGCTGGCCACCGAGGGCCTGCCCTACGTGCTGACCAGCCGGTTGGGCACGGTGCCAGGCAAGCTGCTGCTGCTCGACGTGGCGGTGGCGATCTTCGTCTGCACGCTGGCCATCCAGACGTCGGCCACCCGCATGATCTTCTCGATGGCCAGGGACCGGGTACTGCCGTTCTCACGGCAGCTGGGCGCCGTCTCCAAGCGCACCCGCACCCCGCTCGTGCCCACTGTGGTGGCCGGGCTGGTCGCGGCCGCGCTGCTGGTGGTCAACATCGGCAACCCGGCGCTGTTCCTCGGCCTGACCAGCGTGTGCATCATGCTGATGTACCTGGCCTACCTGATGGTGACGGTGCCGATGCTGTTCGCCCGGCTGCGGGGCCGGCTGGCCAGCGAGGACACCGACGAGACCGGGCGGCCGCTGTTCTCGCTCGGCAGGGCCGGGGTGCTGGTCAACGGACTCGCGGTGCTCTACGGCCTCGGCATGGCGGTCAACCTGGGTTGGCCGCGCGCGGAGGTGTTCGACCCGGAGGGCGGGCACTGGTACCTGCGGTTCCTCGGGCCCATCGCGCTCGGCGTGACCGTGCTGCTCGGTCTGGTCGCCTACGCGGTGCAGCGCCGCGACTACCACGCGGCGATCAGTCCGCCTGCCGCTCCCGCGTTGGCTTCGTTGGCCACCGAGGAGGCGTGATGGGGTACGCACACGAGATCCCCGGCGGCGCGGCCTGGTCGGCCGCCGTCCGTGCGGGCCGGACGGTCACGCTCACCGCGCGCGGTGCCGACGCGAACCTGTCCCTGCTGCTCGTCGGGGCGGACCGGCTGGACCGGCTGAACATCCCGGACACCCTCAAGGCGCAGATGAGTGCGTGCATCCGGCCGCCGATGGTGCTGATGTCGGACCGGGGGACGGCGCTGGCTTCGGTCACCGGGTCCTCGCTGGACTGGCACGACGCGCTGACCGGGTTCGGCCACGAGTCGCACCTGTCCCGGTTCGGCCCTTCGAGCTACGGCACCGACCGCAACGACTGGCGCCGCGCGGCGCGCACCGGGCTGGTCAGCGAGCTGACCAAGCACGGGCTGTCCGAGGTGGACCTGCACGGCTGCCTGAACGTGTTCACCAAGATCGCCATCTCGGACGACTCCGGGCTGGCCTACCAGCCGGGGCACTGCCGGGCCGGTGACACGTGCACCCTGCGCACCGAGCAGGACCTGCTGCTGGTGGCCAGCACCGCGCCGCACCCGATGAACCCCGGACCATGGTCGCCCGCGCCGGTACTGGTCGAGGTGGACAGGACCGCCACCGCGGCGCCGCGGCGCGCCGACGACCCGTCCTATCTGTTCCGCGAGGAGAGCGCCCGCGCGCTGCAGGCGACCCGAAAGGTCCTGCTGTGAGTACTTCCACGAACACCACGGAGCTGGACGCGGTCACCGCGGTGCACGACCAGGTGGTGGCGGCCGGCGACGGTGCACTTGTCGCCGTGCCGGCCGGCGGTGAGCTGCGCATCGTGGACACCCACGGCAACCAGGCGGTTGACACGCTGCTCTACGACGCCAACGACATCGCGAACCGGTACTCCGCGTTCGACACGGTGCGCGAGCAGCGCGCGGTGTACCTGACCGAGGGTTCCCGGCTGCTGTCTCTGCGGTGCGACGAGTTGGCGGTGATCAGCGCGGACACCTGCGGGCGGCACGACACGGTCGGCGGTGCCTGCTCCCAGGAGTCCAACGTGATCCGCTACGGCGAGCACACCCGCCACCAGCACGCCTGCCGCCAGACCTTCCTGCGCTACGGCGCGACGGCCGGTATCGGGCAGCGCGAGCTCGGCCACAACATCAACTTCTTCATGAACGTACCGGTCGATCCTTCCGGGGGGCTGCAGTTCGCCGACGGGCTTTCCGGCGCGGGCAAGTACGTGCAGCTGCGCGCGTCGCGGGACATCCTGGTGCTGATCAGCAACTGCCCGCAGCTGAACAACCCGTGCAACGGCTGGGACCCCACCCCGGTGCGGCTGCTGGGCTGGTGGCCGCGATGACCGTGCTGGAAGAGGTGGTGGCTCGGCCGCCGAGCTTCCCGCCGGGTGTGTTCACCGTGCTGCGCGCCGGGGTGCAGACCACGCTGCAGGACGTCACCGGGCGCACCGGGTACTGGGCGGTCGGGGTGCCGCCCTCGGGCGCGTTCGACGAGCTGTCCGCCGCGCTCGGCGCGCTTGCGGTCGGCAACCCGCCGACGGCGGCGGCGCTGGAGTGCGTCGTCACCGGGCCGGTGCTGCGGTTCGACGCCCCGGCCGAGGTGTGCCTGACCGGCGCACTGGACGCCGCGACCATGGACGGACGGCCGGTGCGCCCCGGCGCGGTGTGCCGGGTGCCGGCCGGCGGGGTGCTGGACCTCGGGCCGGTCACCGGGCCGGGGCTGCGCGGCTACCTGAGCGTGGCAGGCGGCGTGGACGTGCCGAGCATGCTGGGCAGCCGGGCCACCTTCCTGCTCGGCGGGTTCGGCGGGCTGGCCGGCCGGGCGCTGCGCGACGGCGACGTGCTGGACACCGGCCGGGCGGAGAACCTGACCGGGCCGCTGGACGTCACGCCGCTGCTGCCCGGGTTGACCGACGACTGGACGCTGCGGGTGCTGGCCGGTCCGCACGGCGCGCCGGACTACCTCACCGAGGACGGCGTCGCCGAGTTCTTCGCCGCGCGGTGGCGGGTGGACCACCGGGCGGACCGTACCGGCGTCCGGCTGGTCGGCCCGACACCGGGCTGGGCGCGCACCGACGGGGGCGAGGCCGGGCTGCACCCGTCCAACCTGCACGACTCCGCCTACCCGGTCGGCGGGATCATGCTCTCCGGGGACACCCCGGTGATCGTCGGACCGGACGGCCCGAGCCTCGGCGGGTTCGTCGTGCCGGCCGTGGTCATCGAGGCGGACCGCTGGAAGCTCGGCCAGCTGCGCCCTGGCGACACCGTCGCGCTGGCACCGGTCAGCCCGACACACGCGGCCGACGTGGCGGCCCGCCGCCGCGCCTTGCTGGCCGACCCCCGCACCGCTTTGGCCGAAGCCTTCGAATTCACCCTGGCCCGCCGCCCGGCAGGACTCGTGAGTGAAAAGGATCGCTATAGCGATCCTTTTCACTCACGAGTTATCCACAGGGGGGTAGTGCGTCCGGAGGCGTTGGCGGAGCGGGTGGCGAGTGGGGCGGCGCCGGGATTTCGGATTCGGCGGTCCGGGGACCGGCACCTGCTGGTGGAGGCTGGGACGGCCGAGCTGGACTTCACCGTGCGGATGTGGGTCCACCTGCTGGCCAACGCGCTGCGCGGGGCGGCGCTGCCCGGGGTGGCCGAGATCGTCGAGGGGGTGCGCTCGCTGCTGGTCGCGGTGCACGGGCCGCACGGCCCGGCGCGGCTGGAGCTGACCGAGCTGGCCGGGCTGCTCACCGAGCTGGCGAGCGACCTTGTCGACCCGGCCACCGTGACGTTGCCGGTGCGCGAGGTCACCCTGCCGATCGCCTTCGACCATCCCCGGGCGCACGAGGCGATGCGCCGCTACGCCACCTCGGTACGCCCGGACGCGCCGTGGTGCCCGGACAACGTCGAGTTCATCCGCCGGGTGAACGACCTGGCGCAGCGGGCCGACGTGTTCGACATCGTGGCCGAGGCCACCTACCTGGTCATCGGGCTGGGTGATGTGTATCTCGGCGCGCCGGTCGCGGTGCCGATCGACCCCCGGCACCGGCTGGTCACCACGAAGTACAA
>DASYBQ010000082.1:0-20202 GCA_036500625.1 Pseudonocardia sp.
CCGGTCTGCCGGGCCCAGGCCGCCGCCAGGTGTTCCTGGGCGAGCTTGCTGGCCGCGTAGGTGCTGCGCGGGTCCAGTCTGGCGTCCTCGTCGACCAGACCGTCGACCAGCGGTGCCCCGCACACCGGGCACGGCGGCTCGAAGTTGCCGGCCTCGAGGTCGGCGGGCCGGCGGGCGCCGGGGCGCACCGTGCCGTGTTGCGGGCAGTCGTAGCGGCCCTCGCCGTAGACCACCATCGAGCCGGCCAGCACCAGCCGGTGCACGCCCGCCGCGTGCATCGCGGCCAGCAGCACGGCGGTGCCGTAGTCGTTGTGCGAGGCGTAGTCCGGCGCGTCGGACGGGTCCACCCCGTGCCCCACCATGGCCGCCTGGTGGCAGACCGCGTCGACGCCGGGCAGCAGCCGGTGCAGCAGTTCGGTGTCGCGCACGTCGCCGACCACCAGATCGTGGGCCCGGCTGCACGGCGGGGCGCCGGCCGCGCCGTGCGCCTGTGGCAGCAACACATCCAACGCCACGAGCTCGTGCCCCTCGCCGGCCAGCAGATCGGCGATGTGCGAGCCGATGAACCCGGCCGCACCAGTGATCATGATTCGCACCGGAGCGAGGTTAGCGCCTCCCGGTGGGGCTCGTGTGGCGAGGCCCTCACAGCTCCTTGCCGACGGCGGCGACCCGGCACCACGCCGTCCACCACAGGGTGCGCATGTGCTGAGCGCGGACGTGCTCGCGCTCCACCATGCGACCGGCCACGAACTGCACGCCGGCGCCGTGGTCGCCGCTGAAGGCGACCTCCCGGATGCGTTCCTGCGCCACGCACGCGTCCTGGTGGTCGCCGAGCACCTCCTGCAGCCCCGCGGTGGCGGCCAGCAGCCGGCGGACCGGCCGGCCGAGCGCGGGTTCGGCGAGCTCGCCGGTGTAGCGCAGCCGCTTGCCCTTGATCCGCAGCGCGTGCAGCACCTCGTCCGGTGGTTGCGGCCCGGCCCGCTTGACCGCCTTGCGCAGCGAGCAGTACTCCGCCCGGACCAGTTCCACCAGCTCCGGGCGGCCCTCAGTCGCCGACCGGGTGGGCAGCGGCAGCCGCACCGCATCGGCCAACCGTTCCACCAGCCCGGTGTACCGGGGCGCGTCGAGCGCGGCCAGCATGTCTTCGCGCGCCACCAGGTACTCGGCGTCGAACGTGGCCACCAACTGGTCGGCGGCGTCCTGCTCGGCTTCGGAAAGATCGGCCGCCAGCCCGCGCAGCCGGGGCAGCAGCACGTCCAGGTCACGCACCGGCCCGAGGGATCGTCCCAGCCAGCCCAGCTCGGCGCGCAGCTCGTCGGACCAGCGGGCGTCCAGCAGCGGCCGGGCGGCCTTGAGCGCGGCGCGCATCCGCCGCACCGACACCCGCATCTGGTGCACGCTCTCCACGTCCTGGCCGGTGCGGACGCCCGGGTCGTGGGCGAGCAGCGCGCGCAGCCGGATGTCCAGCGCCACCCGCACGTGATGTGCTGGCGCGTCCTTGGCGGTGGCGAGCAGCTGCTCGGGCAACGCCACCATCTCGGCCAGCCGGACTGTCCCTGAGGGCGACGCCGCGCGTCGGGGCGCCGGGTCATGTGTCGTCGTTGTCACCTGTCCAGGATAGGTGTCATTCGTTGGTGTGCAGCTGCGCATTGAGCTCCACGGTCTGCCCCGCCCGGGGTCGGGCCTCGACGGCACCGGTCACCGAGTTGCGCCGGAACAGCAGCCCCGGGCGGCCGGACAGCTCCCGTGCCTTGGCGGTTGACCCGTCCGGCAGGCTCACCACGGTGCCTGCGGTGACGTACAGGCCGGCCTCCACCACACAGTCGTCACCCAGCGAGATGCCGATGCCGGCGTTGGAGCCGATCAGGCAGCGCTGTCCAACCGCGACGACCTCCTTGCCGCCGCCGGACAGCGTGCCCATGATCGCGGCGCCGCCACCGAGGTCGGAGCCCTCGCCGAGCACCACACCCGCCGAGATGCGGCCCTCGACCATCGAGGTGCCCAGCGTTCCGGCGTTGAAGTTGACGAAGCCCTCGTGCATCACCGTGGTGCCGGCGGCCAGGTGGGCGCCGAGGCGCACCCGGTCCGCGTCGGCGATGCGCACGCCGGTGGGCACCACGTAGTCGACCATCCGAGGGAACTTGTCCACCCCGTAGACGGTGACCGGGCCGCGCGCCCGCAGCCGGGCCCGGACCATCTCGAAACCGGTGACCGCGCAGGGACCGTAGTTGGTCCACACCACGTTGGCCAGCAGACCGAACATGCCCTCCAGGTTGACCGAGTGTGGCCGGACCAACCGGTGGCTGAGCAGGTGCAACCGCAGGTAGACGTCGTGCGTATCGGCCGGTGGCTCAGCGAGCGAAACGATCTCGGTGCGTACCGGGGCCACCTCGACACCCCTCGTCTCGTCCGGTCCGAGCAGCCCGGCGAGGTTGGGCGAGAGTTCCTGGGTGTCGTTGCCGCGCCGCCCCAGTATCGGTGTGGGGAACCAGGTGTCCAGCACCTGCCCGTCGATGGTGGTGTTGGCGATTCCGGCGCCGTAGGCGCCCTCGGTCGAGTACACGCCCGAGACGCTATCTCAAGCCGGTATCCCCCGCGCCGAGTCGGTTGGCCGCCGGTCGATGGGCCGCGCCTCGGTGGACCGCGGTTCGGCGCGGCGGCCGAGGAACGCGAGGTAGCGGGTCTGGACGTCCGCGCCGGGCGGTGTGGCGAGTTCGGGTCCGATGCCGCCGGGTGCGCGCGCACCGGGAGCGCCAGCCCGGGAGGTGAAAGGCTGGCCGGTCGAGAGGCGGCGGACCAGATCCTGGCCTCAGACCACGTGACCCAGCACGTCCCGATTGGTCCATCCCGGGCAGGCCGACGGGGCATCCACCGCGATGCCGGCACCGACCCGCTGTCGATTTCTTGGGCGTCCGTTCGTCCTCGTGGTGACGAGGGAAGGAGAGCGGTACATGCTGTTGATCTACGGATGCAATCGGTCCGAGTACGAGAAGCGAACCAGGCCGCGGGTGACCGAGGTGCGGGCCTACGCCCAGCACCTGCGCTAGCGCGGTGTCGTCCTGGCCGCCGACCCGCTGCACTCGCCCGACACCGCGACGACCGTGCAGGACCAGGACCGCGGCCGCTGGGACCAGGCCCAGATCACCGAGGGGCTCTCGTTGGTGCGCACCACGCCGCGGCGGGGCAACCCCGGCCAGTACCGGCTGCAGGCCGCCATCGCGGCGGTGCACCGCGAAGCCGCGCACCCGGCCGAGACCGACTGGCCGCAAATCGTCGCGCTGTACGCCGAGCTGTAACGCTTCGCACCGGCCATGGTGCACGGCCCGGCAGCGGGGCCGCGGCGTCTGGAGGCGATCACCGAACTGCCGAGCTACCGGCTCTGGCACGCGGCGCGGGCGACCTGCTGCGCCGGCTCGGCCGGGTAGACGAAGCTCGCGCTGCCTACCGCCGCGCGCTGAGGTTGCCACCAACCCGGCCGAGCGGCGCTCCTCACGGCAAGGATCAGGCCGCCAGCTCGGCCTTGACCTCGGCAAACGACGGGTTCGTCGCGGTGCGCCCACTCGGGTAGCGCAGCGTCGGAACGGTCTGGTTCCCGCCGTTGACCTGTTCGACGAACGTCGCCGCCTCCGGGTCGCGCTCGATGTTGACCTCCTGGTAGGCGATGCCCGCCTCGTCAAGCTGCAGCTTCAGTCGGCGGCAGTAGCCGCACCAGGTCGTGGAGTACATCGTCAGTTCGTTCATGCCAGGCTTAACGCGCGGCGGCCCTTCCGGCTTCCCCGACAGCCCCCGGACGCGACAGGGAGCACAGCGATGAGCGACGGACGCCCGAGCGGGGTGCGGGTACTGGAGGACCCGGTGCTCAACCGGGGAACCGCGTTCACCGACCGGCAACGCACCGAGCTGGCCCTGCACGGGCTGTTGCCGGCCACCGTGGAGACACTGGACCAGCAGGTGGCCCGCGGCTACGCGGCATTCCGCGACCAGGCCAGCGACATCGCGCGGCACATCAACCTGCGTGCCCTGCAGGACACCAACGAGACGCTGTTCTACCGGTTGTTGACCGAGCACGTGGAGGAGCTGCTTCCGGTCATCTACACCCCGACCGTCGGGTTGGCGTGCCAGCGGTTCAGCGAGATCTACCGCCGCCCGCGCGGCCTGTTCGTCGCCTACCCGGACCGGGACCGGATCGGCGAGCTGCTGCGCAACCGGCCCCGTCGCGACGTCGACGTGATCGTGGTGACCGACGGGCAGCGCATCCTCGGGCTCGGTGACCAGGGAGTGGGCGGCATGGGCATCCCGATCGGCAAGCTGTCGCTCTATACCGGGCTCGGCGGCATCGACCCGGCGCGCACCCTGCCGATCCTGCTGGACGTGGGCACGGACAACGCCGAGCTGCTGGACTCCCCGGTGTACCTGGGCTGGCGGCACCGGCGCATCGGCAAGGACGAGTACTTCGAGTTCATCGACCAGTTCGTCCGGGCGATTGGCACCGAGCTGCCGGATGTGCTGCTGCAGTGGGAGGACTTCGCCACTGCGCACGCGCTGCCGATCCTGGACCGCTACCGCGACCAGCTGTTGACCTTCAACGACGACATCCAGGGCACCGCCTCGGTGGCGCTGGCCGCGCTCACGGCGGCTGTCACCTCGGTCAAGGGGCGGCTGTCGGAGCAGCGGGTCGTCATGGTCGGGGCCGGCTCGGCGGGAGTCGGGGTGTGCGAGCAGATCGTCAGGGCCATGATCAGCGACGGGTCGAGCGAGGCGGACGCCCGTGCCCGGGTGTACGTGGTGGACGTCGCCGGCCTGCTCACCACTGACCGCGCCGACCTGGACGCCGCGCAGCGCCGCCTCGCCCAGCCACCGGCCGCGGTGACCGGCGCCGGGCAGGGCCCGGCGTCGCTGCCGGACGTGGTGCGCGCGGTGGCGCCGACCGCGTTGATCGGCCTGTCCACCGCGACCGGCGCCTTCACCGAGCAGGTCGTGCGCGCCATGGCCGAGCGGGCGGACCGGCCGATCATCATGCCGCTGTCCAACCCCACCAGCCGCAGCGAGGCACGGCCCCAGGACCTCGCGGACTGGACCGACGGCCGCGCGCTGGTAGCCACCGGTTCGCCGTTCCCGCCGATGAAGCTGCCCGACGGGTCGTCCATGCCGGTCGCGCAGTGCAACAACGTCTACGTGTTCCCCGGCATCGGGCTCGCGGTGACGGCCGTCGCGGCGACCCGGGTGACCGACTCGATGCTGACGGTGGCCGCCGCGGCCGTCGCCGACATGGCACCCGTCCATGACGACCCGACGGGTGCGCTGCTGCCGCGGCGAGCCCGGCTGGCCGATGCGGCGGACAACGTAGCCAGGGCGGTGGCCCGCGCGGCGATACGGGACGGCGTGGCACCGCGGCGGTCTGATCAGCAGATCGACGAGGCAATCAGAGCGACCCGCTGGACCCCCACCTACGAACAGTGACCCGGTTGGCTCGACCTCGGTAACGAGCCCACCTCGGCGATCACCGGGCCACCGTCGCGTTCTTCACCTGCCTCACGAGGCGTAGGGGTCATTTCAGGCGGGGGTCCAGTCGGCGTTGGCGCCGCACACCACCAGGCACGGCAGCCGGCCGGGTACCAGGCCGGCCAGCCAGGCGGCCAGTGGCGCGGCGGCCGCGGGTTCGGCGGCGATCCGGAACTCCTCCCACAGCCGGTCCCGCGCGGTCAGCAACTGCTCGTCGCTGACCAGCGTGCACCGCACGTCGTGGCTGGACAGGATGGCGAAGGGCAGCTCACCGAGCCGACTGGCACCCAGCGCGGAGGCGGCCACCGAGTCCACCGTCGAGTCGACCGGATGACCGGCGGCCAGGCCGTCGTGCACGCTCTGGCAGTGTCGGGGCTCCACCGCGACGGTGTGCCTCGGTCCGGCCGCCAGCGCCGTCCCGGCGGCCAGTCCACCGCCGCCGGCCGCGACCACCACCGCGTCCACCTCCGGCGCGTCCGCCACTACCTCGGCGGCCACCGTGCCCTGTCCGGCCACCACATCGGGACTGTCGTATGCGTGCAGGAACCGGTGCCCCGGCTGGTCGGCGAACTCGGCCGCCGCGGCGGCGGCCTGCGCGAACGTCGTACCGCGGCGCACCAGCCGAGCGCCGAGCTGCTCGATGCGCCGCGCCTTGGCCTCCGGGGCGGTAGTCGGCACGAACACCGTCACCGGCCGGCTCACCAGTGCCGCGGCGGCGGCCAGCCCCAGGCCGTGGTTGCCGCCGGACGCGGCCACCACGTGCTCGTCCGGCGCGCTCGTGAGTAGCCCGTTGAGCGCGCCGCGCAGCTTGAATGAGCCGCTGAGCTGCAGGTACTCCAGCTTGAGCACGACAGGGCGCCCATCGATCCGGGTGTGCAGCAGCGGGGTGCGCCGGGCATACGGGCGGATCCGCTCGGCGGCCAGCGCAACGTCGACGCCGGTGCAGGCCTGCAGCATTGTGGTCATGGCTCAATGATCGGGGCGTCCGGCCATAACCGGGAAGCGAAAGGTATTGACCAGCCGTTAGCGTTGCTTAAGCCTGGAGACGTGATGGAGCTGGATGCCGCCCGGCTGCGGATTCTGGTCGAGGTGGCGCACGCCGGGTCGATCGCCGAGGCGGCGCGGCGGCTGAGCTTCACCCCTTCCGCGCTGTCCCAGCAGCTGGCCAAGTTGGAGAAGGAGCTGGACGCCCGGCTGCTTGAGCGTCGCGCGACCGGTGTGCTGCCCACCGCGATCGGCGCGGTGCTGGTTGGCCACGGCGAACGGGTGCTCGGCGAGCTGCGCGAGGCGCGGGCCGCGGTGCGCGCCGCGCAGGGCAACCAGCCGCAGCGCCTCGCGCTGGGTAGCTTCGCTACGGCCGGCAAGGTACTGGTCCCGGCCGCTCTTGCCGCGCTGCGCCGCCGATACCCACGTGCGGAGCTGTCCCTGCTGGACCTCGAGCCGCCGGACGGGTACGGCCGGGTCACCTCAGGCGACCTGGACCTGTTGATCACTCACCGGTACCCCGGCGCGCCACCGGTGCCGCACCGAGGACTGGTCCGCGAGCCGCTGTCGACCGACCCGCTGTGGCTGGCGCTGCCGGCCGGGCACCGGCTCGGCGACGCGCCGGACGTCGAGCTGGCGCGGCTGGCCGGGGAGAGCTGGATCTCCGGGGCGCCCGGTGTGCCCAGCCGCACCTGCCTGCGCACCCTCGCCGAGCAGCTGGGCATCCAGCCGCACGTCGCATACGAGACAGCCGACTACCACGTCACGCTCGCCCTGGTCGGCGCCGGCCTTGGCGTGGCGCTGGTGCCGGCCAGCATCTTCGGCGAGGTCGACTGGGGCCAGGTGTCGGTGCACCGGCCGCGCGACGTCGATCCGGCCAGGGAGATCGCCATAGTGCACCGCCGCCGCCCGCCGGCGCTGGTCGTCGAGCTGGTCGAGCTGCTGCGCCATTCCGCCGAGGACGTCAGCCGCCGAACGCCGGGCCGGGGCACAACCCCCACCCCGCCCGAGCGCTGACTTCCGCGACACGCCACGGTGGCACGACGCCGCCGTGCTCATCCATTGGCGAGGGACTCGGCGGAGTGTCGGGAGCTGGTGGGGCCATAGGTGAGTCGGCGCAGCAGCACCTCGGCGGGCCCCCGGCAGCCTCGGCGGTCCAGCTGGCTGGCGATGAACACACTCGCCAGCCACACCAGTGCCCCGAGCACCAGCGCGGTGTAGGTGGGGCTGCCGAACCGGTGACCCAATGCGAGCGTGTAGGGAGCGAGCAGCACCAGCCACGCCGCGGACTGGAACAGGTAGCCGGACAGCGAACGCTGCCCGAGCGCGCACAGCGCCAGCACCACCGGGCCGCGCCCGGTGCGCATCAGCCGGTGGGCCAGCAGGCCGAACACCGCCAGGTAGCCCGGGCCGGCGAACATGCCCGCCACGCCGGTCAGCAGTGACATCAGCGACGCGGTCGAGGCGTCCACCTGGACCGCGCCTGCGCTGAGCAACGCGATCGGCAGCCCGCCGAGGATGGCGATGCCGAGCCCGACAACGGCGGTCCAGCGCAGCAGGGTGAGGTGCTGGGAGGGCTGCTCCAGCACCCGGCGACGAGCGGCCAAGGCGCCGAGCCAGACGATCATGATAAAAGGCAGCACGCTCAGTGTGTGGGCCGGCCATTCGGCGAGCCGGTCGTGCATCGACTGCCCATAGCTCGGCGCGCTGAACGAGTTGATGTGCTCGGTCGCCACCGTGCCGGTGCCCGAGGAGCCCCGCCAGGCGCGCGCCAGCAGTGCCCCGAGGACCAGCACCTCGGCCAGCGACAGCGCCCAGAGCAGCAGCGCGATGCGGTGCACCCGCTCACCTCGGCGCAGCACCAGCAGTGTCATCACGATGCCGACGATGCCGTAGGCGCCGAGGAAGTCACCGAAGTAGAGCAGCGTGGCGTGCGCGAAGCCGAAGGCGACCAGCCAGGCGTTGCGCCGTAGCAGCACCGTGCGCACCGCGCCCTCGCTCGCTCCGGCGGCCAGCTGCCGGTTGGACAGCTGCACCAACCCGTAACCGAACATGATCGCGAACACCGGGTACGCGCGAGCGTCCACCAGGGTGAACATCAGCAGGTTCACCACGCGCTCGAGGCCGTGCGGTGACATGTCCGCGCCGGGCGCCCCGCTGAACACCACCCCCGCGATGTTGGCCAGCGCGATGAGCAGCAGCATCGATCCGCGGGCCAGGTCGGGCGCCAGTGCGCGTTCCGCGCGGCGCACCGGGCCCCTTGCCCCGCGCCTGTCGGTCTCCATGGCCATCTCCTCGTCCCTCCCGCAGCGTTGGCCACCATTTGTATATTGCTGAAACTATTCCCACAAAACTAATATGGGCCGGGCCGTCGTGGTCAGATGGGGGGACCACGACGGCCTCCTGAAGGGAAGGTGGGATGTCGGAGTCGGTCCCGGTACCCCCCGGGTTGCGCAGGCTCTGGGGTCACTCGGCGCGGTCCCGGCTGGGGCGCCCCGCCGAGCTCGACGTCCGGCGGGTGGTGCGGGCAGCCGTCGAGCTGGCCGACCGTGACGGGCTGGCCGGCGTGACGCTGCCCAAGGTCGCGGCCGCGCTGGGCTTCACCAGCATGTCGCTGTACCGGCACATCGGCTCGAAGGACGAGCTGCTCACGCTGATGGTCGACGCCGCGCTCGGCCCGCCGCCGGCACTGCCCGATGCCAGCGGCTGGCGCACCGGCATGCGGCACTGGGCCGGCGCGGAGCGAAACGTCTACCGGCGGCGGCCGTGGCTGGTGCGGGTGCCGATCTCCGGTCCCCCTTCCGGGCCGAACCAGATCGGCTGGATGGAAGCCGCGCTGACCGCGTTGCGCGACACTAGTCTGGACTGGACGCGGAAGATCGGCGTGCTGATGCTGGTCAGCGGCTTTGTCCGCCAGTCGGCGCAGCTGTCCGACGATCTTGCACAGGGCAGGGCGCCGGGCAGCGACGAGTCTTCGGCCACCCGGGAGTACGGCCGCGCACTGGCCAAGCTCGTCGAGCCGGGGCGGTTCCCGGAAGCGGCCAAGCTGTTCGCGTCCACCGTCTTCGAGGGCCCCACCGACCGTCCGCCCGACGGCTCGGCGGGCGAGCAGGACTTCACGTTCGGCCTCGAGGTGATCCTCGACGGGGTCGACTCGGCGGTACGTCGAAGCCAGCAGGCGGCCGTGCCCGGCTGACCCGGTGAGTCAGCTGTGCAGCGAAGCGCCCTTGAGTACTTTGTCCACCGCGTTGCGCGGCCCGTGCACGGCGAGGCCGACCAGGTCCAGGGCATCGCTCGGCACGCCACGCACGGCGGCCCGGTTGTCCCGGTCGTTGCCGGTGTGGAACAGCTCCGACGTGAAGATCGACACTGTCCAGCCCCGCGCCAACGCCTTGCCGTGCGCGGCGGTCAGCGTCTCCTTCGAACCGGCGAAGACCAGCAGCGGCTGGCCGAACATCGGTAGGTACTCGGTGTCGTCGGCGTCGAGATAGGGCTCGCCGATCAGCTCCGGATGCGCCGAGGCAAGGCCGCTGACCAGGAACGCGGTCACGTTCAACCGCTGCCAGACCGGCAGGTCCTCACGCAGCAGGACGGCCAGTTTCACCGTCGGGGCCGGAGCCCCCGACGGCCCCCGGAAAGGCGTCGACCCGGCTGCGCCGGGGCTGAATGTTTGGCCCGCCGAAACGAGTTTCCTCGGTGTGGGCTCCGCCCCCAATGGTCCCCGGGACTGCTGTGTGCTCATGGCTATCCAGCATGAGCGGGCTGCCCGCGCCGGTCTTGTATGTTCTTGGCGTGGCCGGATGGCCCGACGGGCAGCGGATCACGGCGTGGCGCCCGGATGTGCCGGGCATCGCCGAGGTGTTCCATGCCCGGTTCGTCGACCACGCCTACCCGTCGCACACCCACGACACCTGGACGTTGTTGATCATCGACGACGGCGCGGTGCGTTTCGACCTCGACCGGCACGAGCACGGCGCGCTGCGTTCACTGGTCACCCTGCTGCCGCCGCACGTGCCGCACGACGGCAGGGCCGCCACGCCGGACGGCTTCCGCAAGCGGGTGCTCTACCTGGACACCGCGCAGCTGCCCGCGCACCTCACCGGTGCGGCGGTGGACCAGCCGGGCTGGTCCGACCCGGTGCTGCGGCACCGCATCCACCAGCTGCACCGCGTGCTGGCCGTGCCGGGAGAGCAGCTGCACGCGCAGAGCCGGCTCGCGCTGATCACCGAGCGGCTCGGCCAGCGGCTGAGCAACCAGGCCACCGAGGGCGCCGTGGCCGGCGATCCTCGGCTGGCCCGGCGGCTGCGCGAACTGCTCGACGCGCACGTAGTGGCTGGGGTGTCGCTGGAACAGGCGGCGCGGCGGCTGCACGCGCACCCGACGCACCTGGTCCGGGCGTTCACCCAGGCGCACGGCCTGCCGCCGCACCGCTACCTGACCGGCCGGCGGGTGGACCTGGCTCGGCGGTTGCTGCTTGCCGGTATGTCACCGGCTCGGGTCGCCACCGAGGCCGGCTTCTACGACCAGCCGCACCTGAACCGGCAATTCGGCCGGATGCTCGGCACCACACCGGCCCGGTTCGCCCGCTCCGGCGTCGGTTTCGGCCCGGCCACACGCCGGCTGGGACGGCGCCGCGAGGTTGACGGGAGAGATTGAGAGGATGGCGGCCATGGCCGCTCCCCTCCGCCCTCCGACCGACCCCGCAACGCCCGAGCTTGACGAGGAGCAGCACGCGGCGGTCACCGCGCCGCGCGGGCCGGTCTGTGTGCTCGCCGGCGCGGGCACCGGCAAGACCCGCACGATCACCCGGCGGATCGCGCACCTGGTGCGTTCCGGGCACGTGGCGCCCGGTCAGGTGCTCGCGGTCACCTTCACCGCGCGCGCCGCGGGCGAGCTGCGCACCCGGCTGCGCACGCTGGGCGTCGGCGGGGTGCAGGCGCGAACCTTCCACGCGGCCGCGCTGCGCCAGCTGCGCTACTTCTGGCCGAGGGTGGTCAGCGAGGAGCCGTGGCAGCTGCTGGAGTCCAAGCTGCGGGTGGTTGGCCAGGCGGCCCATCGCGCCGGCGCGGACACGAACTCCGAGTCGCTGCGTGACCTGGCCAGCGAGATCGAATGGGCCAAGGCCACCCTGGTCGCCCCGGCCGACTACCCGGCGCGGGTCGCCTCGGCCCGCAGGGACGTCCCGGCCGACGCGGCGCTGCTGGCGAAGGTCTACGCCAACTATGAGCAGATCAAGACGGACAACGCGCTGCTGGACTTCGACGACCTGCTGCTGCACACTGCCGCCGTGCTCGAGGGGCACCCGGAGGTCGCCAGCGAGTTCCGGGACCGATACCGCTGCTTCGTGGTCGACGAGTACCAAGACGTCACGCCCCTGCAGCAGCGGGTACTGGACGCCTGGCTCGGCGAGCGTGACGACCTGACCGTGGTCGGCGACGCGAACCAGACGATCTACACCTTCGCCGGAGCCACCCCGCGCTACCTGCTCGATTTCTCCCGCCGTTTCCCCGAGGCGGTGGTAGTGCGGCTGCGGCGCGACTACCGCTCCACCCCGCAGGTGGTCTCGGCGGCCAACTCGGTCATCTCGGCCGCGCGGGGGCAGGTGGCCGGCACCCGGTTGCGGCTGGTCGGGCAGCAGCCGGCCGGCCAGGAGCCGAGTTTCTCCGAGTACGAAGACGAGCCCGCCGAAGCGAACGCGGTCGGCGCGACGATCAAGCGGATGATCGCGGACGGCACCCCGGCCAGTGAGATCGCCGTCCTGTTCCGGGTGAACGCGCAGTCCGAGGTCTACGAGCGCGCGCTGGACGAGGTGGGCGTGCCGTTCCAGGTGCGCGGCGGTGAGCGGTTCTTCGCCCGTGCCGAGGTACGGCAGGCGATGGTCGCGCTGCGCTCGGCAGGGGGAGTTGCCGGGGAGAGTGACGACGGCGGGCTGGTGGCCGGGGTGCGCGCGGTGCTCGCGCCGCTCGGGCTGACCGAGGAGCCGGCCGGCGGCACGGCGGGGCGGCAGCGCTGGGAGTCGCTGCGCGCGCTGGCCGGCCTGGCGCAGGAACTGGTGGCGGAGGCTCCGGACACCGATCTTGCCGGGTTCGCGGCCGAGTTGGTGCGCCGCGCGGACTCCGCGCACCCGCCGACCGTGCAGGGCGTGACGCTCGCCTCGCTGCATGCGGCCAAGGGGCTGGAGTGGGATGCGGTATTCCTGGTCGGGCTGGTGGACGGCACCCTGCCGATCCAGTATGCCGAGGGCGACCAGGCGAAGCTGGAGGAGGAGCGGCGGCTGCTCTACGTGGGGATCACCAGGGCCCGGCGTCGGCTCGCGCTGTCCTGGGCGCTGTCCCGGACGCCGGGCGGGCGGCGCGGCCGGCGGCGCAGCCGCTTCCTGTACGCGCTGATTCCGGAGGGCCACCCGGCGTCCCGATTGCCCGCGAGCCGGGGTGGCCCGAAGCCGAGGTGCCGGATCTGCGGTTCACCGCTGGGCGGCGCCGAGGCAAGCGTGACGCAACGGTGCGACAGCTGCCCCGCTGACGTGGACCTCGACCTGCTGGAGCGGCTCAAGGCCTGGCGCAGCTCGGCCGCCAAGCAACAGCAGGTGCCGACCTACGTGGTGTTCACCGACGCCACCCTGACCGCGATCGCCGAGCTGCGCCCGCTGGACGACGCCGGGTTGGTGGCGATTCCCGGCATCGGTGCGGCCAAGCTGCAGCGCTACGGTCCGGACGTGCTCGCGCTGCTCAGCACGGATGACCTGGGCTGATCGGGGCCGCCGATCCAGCCGGCATCCCGAGGGCCACCGCCAGGCACCGCCGGGCGGAAGTTTTTTGCCGAAAGCCGAGAAACTCGGTTGCCGGCCCGCCCTGGTTGCTCCTAAGGTCAGTTCTGCCCAGCTCAACCAGGGCTGGTGGCAGGTTCCGGCGCGCTTCGCGCGCCGCTTGCGGGTTCGGAAGGGGGTGGCCGCAGTGGGCACGATGACTCTCCTCGGCACCTCCGGCTTCCCGGTTTCCCAGATGGTCGGGCTGTACCCGGTCGCCACCGCGCCGCGCCACCGTGCGCTCGCCGCGGGGGCAGTCGGAGTGAATGTGACCGACATCCCGAGCCGCAAGCCGCACGTGTCCGCGCCGGAGCGATGCCTTTGACCTTTCGAAGGCGCTCACTCGGTTTTTACCGAAGGCCGCGGACCCGTACACGGGACCGCGGCCTTCGTGTTTTTCCAGCTGTTCTTCACCGCACATCAAGGAGGAGGAACCGTCGTGTTAGTGCGGAGCGTTCCGTGGGACGACGGAACGATGAGACCGGTCGCAGACGGTGATCCCGTTGCCGGTCTGGGTGACTTGCTCGACGCGGCACCCCGCGCCGAGTCACCGCTGCCCTGTCGGGAAGCCGAGGATGCCGACCTGTGGTTCGCCGAGACGCCGGCCGAGCTGGAGCGGGCCAAGACGCTGTGCGCGGAGTGCCCGGTCAAGGCCGAGTGCCTGGCTGGGGCGTTGCGCAGGAGTGAGCCCTGGGGCGTCTGGGGTGGAGAGATCTTCCAGCGGGGCACCGTGATCGCTCGCAAGCGGCCCAAGGGCCGGCCGAGCAAGGCGGCGTTGGAGCGGGACCGGGCGCTGGCCGCGGCCGGGGCGTCGCTGTGACGACGGCGGAGCTCGGCATCCGGGTGGGCGCGAGGTCGGTGCCGATGAACTGTGTTGTGGGTGTCGAAGGTCGGGGGGTTCGCGCGATGTTGCTTTATGAGGAACTGGCCAGAGCGCGAATGCGCGAGGCCGAAGAGCAGGCACGGCACCGGCGGCTGGTTTGCCGGCTGGTGGCCGGCCGGCGCTGGGCACGGCTCGCCCGGTACGCGAGTGTGCGTGCCGAGCGGGCCTCCGCGCGCCTGTGACCTCGGCCTATCGCATAGCGGCAGCCGAATCCCCGGTGGCGGCGGGCACCTGCTCGCCACCGGGGATTCGGCTGTGTCGGGCCTAGTCTTCGAGAATGGCCGGCTGCCAGCGGGCCACGATCGAGCGCAGCGGCACCTCGGCGCCGAGCTGGCACATCACCGCGAGGGTGCCGAACGTGACCCGGTGCACCAGCAGGTGCTGCGGCGGCAGGTTCAACGCCCTGCCGGTGCGGAAGTCCGGGCTGCGCATGTCACCGACCCGCTCGGCTTGGCGCTGCAGCCACGGCCTGCCGAACCGGAACCGCTCAGTCAGCAGCGGCTCGACGAACGGGGCCAGGTAGGACAGCACGTCCGCCGGATCGAGCCGCATGCCAGGGCGCACGAAGCCCTCAGCGCGCAGCAGCTCCATCAGCAGGTCGGATTCGCCGCGCAGCGCCAGCCGGGTCATCAGCTGCAGCGCCATCGGCGAGCCCTCCGGCAACCGGGCCACCGCGCCGAAGTCGATCACAGCCAGCCGGCCGTCGGCCAAGAGCTGGAAGTTGCCAGGGTGCGGGTCGGCGTGCAGCAAGCCGCAACGGGGCGGCGAGGCGTAGTGGAACTCGGAGAGCAGCGTGCCCGCGAGGTCCCTGGCGCGCTGGTCGCCGTCCCTGATCACCGCCGAGATCGGGGTGCCGGTGATCCATTCGCTGACCACCGTCTTGGGCGCGGACGCGATGACCCGGGGCACCTTGATCATCGGATCATCGGCGAACGCTTTGGCGAACACCCGCTGGTTGTCCGCTTCGTCGCGGTAGTCCAACTCCTCGGCCATCCGGTCGCGCAGCTCCGCGATGAGCGGCCGAATCTCCATGCCGGGCACCAGCGGCTGCAGCAGCCTGCTGAACCGGCCGAGCTGGCGCAGATCCGCCAGCAGCGCCTCGTCCGCGCCGGGGTACTGCACCTTCACCGCGACGTCCCGGCCGTCGTGCCACACCGCCCGGTGTACCTGGCCGATGCTGGCCGCGGCGGCCGGCTCGTCGTCGAAGTCGGCGAACCGCTCGCGCCAGCCCCGGCCGAGCTGCTCGGCCAGCACCTGGTGCACATCGCGGGCCGGTAGTGGGGGTGCCGAGCTCTGCAGCTTGGTCAGTGCCTCGCGGTACGGGCCGGCGAGCTCGTCAGGGATGGCGGCCTCGAAGATGCTCAGCGCCTGGCCGAACTTCATGGCGCCGCCCTTGAGCTCGCCGAGCACGGCGAACAGCTGCTCCGCGCTGCGCGCCGCGGCCTGAGCGGAGATTTCTTCACCGGAGCCGCCTACCAGACGCCGACCCCATCCGGCCGCTGCCCGCCCGGCGGCGCCGAGCGGCAGACTCGCCAACTTCGCGGTCCGCTGCACACCACTGCGAGGGATATCGGTCACAAGACAATTCTCTACCTCCGGGCCTCGATGGCGCACGCCGCGGGGGGCGGCGAGCCGGATGGTTCACCCGGAGTCGCGTCTCTCCGGCCGGCTGCGCCGCCCTGGGCGGGCCGCGCGCCGGCGATGTGCGCCGCGCCGCACTCGCACCCCGGGTGCGGCGGCCAGTGTCGTTGGTGCAGCCGGCCGGCCCGCAGATCGAGCTCGAGCATGGCGTCCAAGGTGGGTGGCGGTGCGCCGGGGGACACCAGCGAGTCGAGCGCGAGCAGTGCCTGCTCCGCGGCGAGAGCGATGGTGGCCGCCAGAGTGGTCGGGTTCGCCGAGCCCACCCGGTCGCGCAGCTGCACGGCCGCGGTTGGCCAGGCCGGGTCCAGCCCGAGACGGTGCAGATCCAGACAGCGCAGGCACGCGGTGCGTCTCGGCAGCACCAGCGGGCCGACCAGACCGAGCCCGTCGGCCACCCGCACGATCAGCTGCGGCACGCCCTCGGCGAACAGCTCGTCGTGCCGCGACACGTCGGGCCGCAGGGCATCGGTGAGCACCGCGAGGTCGGGGCGGCTCCAGCGGCCGCTCTGCACGACTTTGGCCTTGGGCGCCACCCGGTGTACCGCCGCGCACACCGAGTCGGCTCTCGGCCGGCCCCGCTGCGCCGCGTCGAAGGGCCCGATGTCGTCGGCCGACACGACACCGCCGGTGCGCAGGTGCAGGGTCCCGACACCGTCCGAGGCCAGTGCGGCGGCCACCCCGGCCGCCAGCGGCCCCGCGCCGTCGACCAGCACCGAAGCACCACGGCGCGCTGCGCGGAACCGCTTCACTTTGACAGCATCGAGCAGCGCGCCCACCTCGTAGAGCTCCGTGAGCAACGTGTGCACGTCAGCCTCCCGGCCACCGCGCGAGACGGCCAGCTCGACCAGGTCGGCCACCTGGGCCTGCCCGTGCGCGACCAGCCGGCGCAGCACCGCGAGCAGCGGCGCGGACACTTCGACCGCCTCAACCGCTTCACGGTAGCCAAGGCCGAGCTGGACCGCGTCCGTGCCTCGGCTCAGCAGCGGATGATGCGGCCGCACCGCGAGGGTGCTCGGCAACGGTGCTGGTGAGGCGGTCACGGCATCAGCATGCGCGGTCATGCCGATGATCGTGGCAGCGCGGCACCCCCGGCGTGGGAGTTATCCACAATTACATAAAAAACGCCGTTGTAACGGTGTTCAGGCGCTGCCTGTGGATGGCGGGTTGTTTTTGTCGGCCTCAGTCTTAGCGTCTGAGTCATGCGAAACATTCGAGCCCCGCGATGGGCCGTCCGTCCCGTCCTCCGGCGCCGTGGTCCGGTCCGTGTCCGTCTTCTCCCGCTCCGTGCTGGCGTCCCGCTGCGTCTTGGTGTCCTGGGCCTTGGCTTCCCGCTCCGCCTGCTCGGTCCGCTCCAGTTCGGCGATCGGGTCCGAGCTGTCGTCCTGCGCGCGGAACGCGAACGCCTTCGGGTCGTCCAGATCCTCCTCGGTGGGGATCAGGTCCGGGTGCGCCCAGACGGCGTCGCGTCCGTCCGCTCCGCGCTCGGTGGTCAGGGTCCGCCACAGCTCGGCGGCGGCGCGCAGCCGGCGGGGCCGCAGCTCGAGGCCGACAAGGGTGGCGAAGGTCTGCTCGGCCGGTCCCCCGGAGGCCCGCCGCCGGCGCAGCGTCTCGCGCAGCGCATCCGCGCCGGGCAGCCGCTCGCCGACCGCGTCGTCGACCACCACGTCCACCCACCCCTCGACAAGGGCGAGCAGCGTCTCCAGGCGCTTGAGCGCGGCAAACTGCTCGGGGGTCTTCGGCGGCTCGAACAGGCCCGACTGCATCGCGTTCTCCAGCGATGCGGGGTCGGAAGGGTCGATCTGGCTGGCGATCTCCTCGATGCGCGAGGAGTCCACCCGGATGCCCTTGGCGTACTCCTCGATGGCGCCGAGCACCCGCGCCTGCAGCCACGGCACATGGCTGAACAACCGGTGGTGCGCGGCCTCCCTGGCCGCGAGATAGACCATCACCTCACTGGATGGTCGGTCCAGGCCGGTGGTGAAAGCCTCCACAGCGGCCGGCAGCAGCGCAGCGGTGCCGGCCGGACCCAGTGGGATACCGACATCGGTGCTGGTCAGCATCTCGGTGCCCAGCTGGGCGAGGCCCGCGCCGAGCTGGCTACCGAAAGCCATCCCGCCCATCTGCCCGAGCATGGCCAGCATCGGGCCGGCTACCTGCCTTGCCTCTTCCGGCAGGCCCTCCAGCCAAGCCCCGGACACCCGCTGGGCGACCGGGTCGCACAGCTGCTGCCAGGTCGGCATGCTGGCCTCCACCCAGTCCTTTGCGGACCAGGCGTGCACGGTGCGCGCGCCGGTGGGGAAGGTGGTGGCCGGGTTCAGCCAGAGCTCGGCGAGGGCGAACGCGTCGGTCACCGCCTTGCGCTGGTCCGCGGTGGGCCGCTGCGACGAAGCCAGCTGTTGCACCGCGATCTGCTTCGCCAGGTCGTAGTTGACCGGCCCGGCCGAGCTGCCGGCCTGGCTGAGCATCTGGCCGAGCTGGCTGAGCATCTGGCCGAGCTGGCCCATGTCGAAGTTGCCGCCAGGGCCGCCTCCCGCAGGCATGCCAGGCAGCGCGAACCCCCCTGGCATACCGGGGATGGCGCCCATCCCGCCCGCGCCGAGGCCGAACGGATCTTTCGGGCCGTCGGATGACGCGCCGGTGCCACCGGAGCCCGGTTCGCGGTTCTTGTCCCGATCCGGGTCGTCATCCTTGCCCCGGTCGGTCGGTCCGAATCCGAACGGCGTGTCGTTCATAACCACCACCGTACGCGGCCGTCGAGAAAGAGCCCGGTTAGATCAGCCGTAGGCTGAACCCGTGAGTCGTCGTAGCAAAACCCTCCTGATCGGCGTGCTGGTATTGGTGGTGGCGAGCGTCGTCGCCCGGAGCGTGCAGGTGCCGTTGGTGGCACTCGGGCCAGGGCCGACCTTCAACACGCTGGGTGAGGTGGCCGGCAAACAGGTCGTCTCGGTCACCGGCCGGCCGGTCTACCCGACGACCGGGCACCTCAACATGACCACCGTGTCGGTGACCGACGGGCTGAACGCGGTGACCGCGGTGCGGTACTGGCTGAAACCGGACGCCGAGGTGGTGCCGAGGACCGCCGTCTACCCGGCGGGGGCGAGCGACGCACAGGTCACCCAGGCGAACAGCGAGATGTTCGCCGACTCGGAGAACAACGCCAAGGTTGCGGCACTGAGCTACCTGCACGAGCCGGTCAAAGTGGTGGTCACGCAGCTCACCCCCAACGCGCCGGCCGGTCAGCTGCTCAAGGTCGGTGACCAACTGGTGATCGTGAACGGTCAGCGGGTGTCCTCGGCGCCGCAGGTGTCCAAGCTGCTGAAGTCGACCCGGCCGGGGGAACAGGTGCCGGTCACCTATCAGCGCGGCAACGGCCCGCCACAGAACGGCACGGTGACCGTGGGGGTCCGTCCCGGGGACCAGACGGGGGCGAACCCGGACGGACCGCAGGGGTTCCTGGGCATCTTCCCGGTGACCGAGCCCGTGAACCCGACCCAGATCACCGTTGCGCTGGACGACGTGGGCGGTCCCTCGGCGGGGCTCATGTTCAGCCTGGGTATCGTCGACAAGATCACCCCGGACGACCTCACCGGCGGCAAGTTCATCGCCGGCACCGGGACGATCGATGAGACCGGCGCGGTCGGCGGAATCTCCGGCATTCCACTCAAGATGATCGGCGCGCGTTCCGAAGGCGCCACCGTGTTCCTGGTGCCGGGCGCCAACTGCTCGGAGGCAAAGAATTCGGCGCCGAGCGGTATACAACTGGTCAAGGTTGACACCCTGACCAATGCGGTCAACGCGCTGCAGGAGTTGAAGGCCGGCAAACCCGTGCCGGGTTGTTGACCGATGGCGGCACCGAACGAACGACTGACCAGGCAGTACCGACGCGCTGAGGTGGCCGAGCCGACCTACTCGGAGCTCGGCGCCACCGCCTCGGGGCGGGCGATGCCACCCGGCTACCACCACCTGCACCGGCGGGTTCGGGTCGGCGAAGGCAATGAGGCGTTCCACGACGCCCGGATCACCGTATTCACCTGGGGCATGCAGCGCCAGGCCGGCCTGACCGTCTACCCGGTGGACTCCCCGCCCAAGGAGGGCCACACCGTCCTGGTGGTGACCCAGCTCGGCCCGCTGCGGGTGACCGCGCCGTGTCGGGTGATCTGGACGGTGGACGAGCCGAACGAGGCCGGCTTCGGCTACGCCACACTGCCCGGCCACCCGGAGCGCGGCGAGGAGGCCTTCCTGGTCGAGCGCGACACGCAGAACCAGGTGTGGGCCGTGGTGCGCGCGTTCTCCCGTCCGGCTACCTGGTACTCCCGGTTGGGTGCCCCGGTCGCCCGGCGGGTGCAGAACCGGGTCACCCGCGACTACCTGCGAGCGTTCTAGTACT
>DASYBQ010000083.1:0-13030 GCA_036500625.1 Pseudonocardia sp.
AGAGAATATTGTTGTCGGTGGTTTTAGCGTTGGGGAAACGCCCGGTCCCATTCCGAACCCGGAAGCTAAGCCCTTCAGCGCCGATGGTACTGCACTCGGTAGGGTGTGGGAGAGTAGGACACCGCCGACATACAAATTGATAGAAGCGGTGCGGTAGCCATTATCGATGGCTACCGCACCGCTTTTTGTCATGCCCGGATTCGGCGCGGCTCGCCGCCGCCAGTCTTGCATCGGCGCCCGACAAAGTCAGGCTTGGTGTCGATCAGGCTCGGCAGTTGTCCACACGGCAGCCCGTTGTGCACATGTTGATCTTTGGGTCTGGCGTCCCCTTCTCTCTTCCGCCACGCTGAATATTCAGTCGGCGAGCGTCCGGCACTCACTAGGGAGAGGTACAGCGATGAACGAGACAGTCACCACGGTGGTCGGCAACGTGATCACGGACGTGCGGCACCGGCGGGTCAAGGACGGCACCCCGGTGTCCCATTTCCGGATGGCGAGCAGCGAGCGGCGGTTCGACAAGGCTGCCGAGAAGTGGGTCGATGGTGAGCGGTTCTACGTCTCGGTGACCTGCTGGCGCAGGCTGGCGAACAACGTCATGACGTGCCTGGGGAAAGGCGATCCAGTGGTGGTGACCGGGCGGCTGTATACCCGCGAGTACGAGCTGAACGGCCATCGCAACTCGGTGACCGAGCTGGATGCGGTGTCGATCGGCCCCGATCTCGGAAGGTGTGAGGTCTCGGTCTACCGGGCGCGTCGGGACGCGGTCGCCGATGCCGCCGCCGAGCCGGCTCTAGGTTCAGTGGTGCCACTGCCCTCGTCGAGCCCGGAGGACGGCACCGAGGTGGCTGACACGGCGGTGGAGGACCCGCCAGCGGACGCCCAGCCTGCCCCGGTCGGTTCGGCGAAGACCGCCGGCCCGGCGAAGCGGGAGTTGGAGGTGGTCGGCGGCCGGGGGTGAACCAGGTGCGGCGCCGGGTCCCGCTGGCCGCGCCTCTACGATCGGGGGTGTGGCTGAGTTCATCTACACCATGCGAAAGGTCCGGAAGGCTCACGGCGACAAGGTCATCCTCGATGAGGTGAGCTTGTCCTTCCTCCCAGGCGCGAAGATCGGGGTCGTCGGTCCGAACGGTGCCGGTAAGTCGACGGTTCTTCGGATCATGGCCGGTCTCGAGCACGCCAACAATGGAGATGCCTTCCTGTCACCCGGGGCGACCGTCGGGATGCTCGATCAGGAGCCGTCGCTCGACGAGTCGAAGACGGTGCTCGGCAACGTCGAGGAGGGTGTCGGCCCGATCAAGAAGAAGCTCGACCGGTACAACGAGGTCGCGGAGAAGATGGCGACCGATTACACCGACGAGCTGATGGAGGAGATGGGCCAACTCCAGGAGGAGCTCGACCACGCCGACGCGTGGGATCTCGACTCGCAGCTCGATCAGGCCATGGACGCACTGCGGTGCCCCCCGCCGGACGCTGAAGTGGCCCATCTGTCCGGCGGGGAGCGCCGCCGGGTGGCGCTGTGCAAGTTGCTGCTGAGCAAGCCCGACCTGTTGCTGCTGGACGAGCCGACCAACCACCTCGACGCGGAGAGCGTGCTCTGGTTGGAACAACACCTGGCTGAATACGCCGGCGCCGTGCTGGCCGTCACCCACGACCGCTACTTCCTGGACAACGTCGCCCAGTGGATCCTCGAGCTGGATCGGGGCCGGGCTTATCCGTACGAGGGCAACTACTCCACCTACCTGGGCAAGAAGGCCGAGCGCCTCGCGGTGCAGGGCAAGAAGGACGCCAAGCTGCAGAAGCGGCTCACCGAGGAGCTCGCCTGGGTGCGTTCCGGGGCAAAGGCGCGCCAGGCCAAGAGCCGCTCGCGGTTGCAGCGCTACGAGGAGATGGCCGCGGAGGCGGAGAAGACCCGGAAACTGGACTTCGAGGAGATCCAGATTCCGCCTGGCCCGAGGCTCGGCAACGTCGTCGTCGAGGTCTCGCACCTAGACAAGGGCTTCGACGGGCGGGCGCTGATCAAGGACCTGTCCTTCACCCTGCCACGCAACGGCATCGTGGGAGTGATCGGTCCCAACGGGGTCGGCAAGACGACACTGTTCAAGACGATTGTCGGTTTGGAGCAGCCGGACTCGGGGACGGTGCAGGTCGGCGAGACGGTCAAGCTGTCCTATGTCGACCAGGAACGTGCCGGCATCGACCCGAAGAAGACGGTGTGGCAGGTCGTCTCCGATGGCCTTGACTACATCCGGGTCGGTCAGGTCGAGATGCCTTCCCGGGCGTATGTCGCGGCGTTCGGCTTCAAGGGTCCCGAGCAGCAGAAGCCGGCCGGCGTGCTGTCCGGCGGCGAACGCAACCGGCTCAACCTGGCGCTCACCCTGAAGCAGGGCGGGAACTTGATCCTGCTCGACGAACCGACCAACGACCTGGATGTCGAGACGCTGTCCTCGCTGGAGAACGGGCTGGAACAGTTCCCCGGCTGCGCGGTGGTGATCTCCCACGACCGGTGGTTCCTGGACCGTGTCGTGACCCACATCCTCGCCTGGGAGGGTGATGACGATCAACCGGCGTCGTGGTTCTGGTTCGAGGGGAATTTCGAGGCGTACGAGAAGAACAAGGTCGACCGGCTCGGAGCGGAGGCAGCCCGTCCGCATCGAGTGACGCACCGTAAGCTGACCCGCAACTGAGCGTCGCGTCCGAGGGTTCCCATCGTGTTCGGCGCCAGCGTTCAGATCATCGCCCAGGTCATCGGGAGGAGCTGTGCAGCCGACGGGATCAAGCCCCACTCCCGCCGTATCCGGGTTTGGGAGTCTGGACGCGGTCCTGCGGTTAGCCGAGGCCTCCCGCTGGCGGGCTCCTGACGCGACCGCGGTGCTGGCTGAGCACGCCAAGCGACTGGCCGGCGCGGCCGGAGATACCGCGGGTGGACTGCGGGCCGAGGCGTGGCTGGCGCACGGCCTGGTCGCGATCGGTCGCGGTGTCTCGGCGGTGCCGCTGGCGGCGGCGGCCCTGCCACGCGCGGTTCGCGGCGCGGATAGTGAGGTCGAGGCACGGCTACGGGTGGAGCTGGCATCGGTTGCCCACGACCTCGGTGAAGCGGGCCACGCGGAGAGCCTGCTCGCCCCGGTGCGGAACCGCCGTGACCTGCCCACGGCGCTGCGTGCTGACATCGCGGCACAGGCGGCCGTCCTGCACCCGCAGAACCAGCAGCTGGTCGACGCGGCCGTCGATCTGCTGCGGCAGCTGGGCGGGGAGGCCGGTGAGCTGGGGATGGCCTGGGTCGATGCGTTACTGGCCCAGCAACTGAGCGAACACGGGCAGCCTGAAGCCGCGATCCGTCGGGCCCGCGACGGTTTGCGCACAGTGCTGGGCGAACGGCCCAGAGCCGGCGCTTTGGAGCCGGTGGCTCCGCACCTCGCGCTGAGGTTGGCCGTGGAGCTCAGCCTGGCGTTGGTCAAGGTGGGCCATCGCGGTCCGATCAACGAGATAGCCGAGCCCATGCTTGGTTGGCAGGCGCGGTCCGCGTCGCTGGTACCGGCGACGCGGCTGCGGCTGGCACTTGCCGGGCAGGTCCAGTTGCCAGCGGGTGAGCACCGCGAGGCGCTGGCGCACATCGACTGGGTGTCGCGGGCCATCACCGGGCAGGATCTACCCGAGCTCGAGGCCGAATGCCACCAGGTGGGCGCCAAGCTGGCCGAGGCGCGGGGCGAGCCGTCTGACGCTTTGGCGGCTGGTCGTGCCGCGCGCCTCGCCCACCGGCTGTACAAGACGCGGGTTGAGTACGCCCGGCAGGTACTGGCCGAGGTGGCGGGGGAAAGGCCAGCGGCTGCCCCGCCGCGCAACGGCCGGGCGACGACCGACAGCCCGCTGCCGTCGAGGGCCTGGACCGAGCAGTCGGCCTCGGCCGAGGCGGAGCGGATCGAACGCCCCCCGTACTCGGGTGCCATCCGGAACCCGGTGTGGGGTGATGGCGAGATAGACCCTGAGGCGGTGTGGCTCTCGCCGATGAAGGGCTGCGCCGTGCCGGAGGCGACCAGTCCTTCCACCGGCCGACGGTGGCTACTGGCAGCCGAGCTGGCTGAGGAGTTGGCCAGCCCGAACAGCACCCGACCGGCGCACCTCGTAGTGGTGGACATCGCGACACCGAGCGGCTCAGTTGGCGGATGGGCACGCACCGCTCTTGCGGCCGCTGTCGCCGACCAGGTCAGAGGGCAGCTCGACCAGGGTTCCCTCCTCCACCTGCTCGCCCCGGACATCGTGATCATCGCCCTGCCGCAGACCGACCCGCGCGCGGTGAACAGGTGGGTGCGGGCGGTCTCCGGCAAGTTGTCCCGCCAGTGGCCGGCACTGTCCGCCGATCTACCGCACGCCACCTTCCGTATCGCCATTCGCCCGCTTGATCTGCCCTGGTCGATGGAGGAGCACATCCGGGACGTCAGCGCGCAACTACTGGACGGGCGTGAGTCCAAGGCCCGGGCGAGCTTGCTGCCCGGTAGCCAGGAGGGACCCATGCTGGGCCGCCATGCCGGAGCGAGTGAGCTGGCTGGCAGCGGCGCAACGCCGGACTGGCTCAATGCGCCCCCGGGTAGCGGTGGCCGACGCCGCCGGCCGGACGTGGAGTCTGACGCGGCGCCGCGAGTCGCCCACCTCGGCGCCGAGGACGGCGCAGGTGGACCGCGGCGGTTGGAGGACCGGAGCGGTGATGGCAGGTCACCCGAACCGGATCCGCTCACCGGCGACATCAACGGGCTCGTTGCCTTCGCGGGACTTGCTGGGTTCGACGATCTGGCCACCTTCAACGAGGTACCGGACGCGGGCAGCAAACGCCGCCGCGGCGGCGTGCCGGACACCCCGTCCGGCATCGAGGAGTCGGGCGGCTGGGAATTCTCCCGCTACCACAGCGCCCACCAGCCTTCGGACGCGGTGGAGGACCCGATCTGGGACGAGCTGCCAGGCTGGGACAAGCCGCCGAGCCGGGGCGAGCTGCCGGGTTGGGACGAGCCGCCAAGGCGCGGCGAGCTGCGGGGCTTTGATACGCCGCCCGGTCGGGACCAGGCCCCGAGCTGGGACGAACCGCGAGATGTCCACGATCCTCACCAGGGCGGGCCCGATCGCGCCGGTCCGCGCGACCGGCCAGGACGCTGGGCCGGCGGTAGCGGTCAGATACCTGACACCGCGCTCGGCTCTGGCTCCCTCAATGGGCGGCGCCCGTCTGGCCCGGGCACCGACGGGGGCGGCCGTCACAACACGACCGGATATCCCGAGAACCAGGGCAGCGCCAGGACCAGGGCCAACCGGAGGATAACCGCGACACCCGCCCTAGGAGGGAGCACCGTGGGCATCGAGTCGACGACGAGTCTCCCGGTGCAGACCGGTCTCGAGTCGACGGCAGGTCTCGAGCCGGCAGGTGGCCTCGGGTCGACCGCTGGTGTTGAGTCGACGACGAGTCTTGGGCCCGTCGGGGGGGTTGAGTCGACGGCGCGTCTCGAGCCGGCGGGTGGAGTCGAGTCGACCGCTGGGCTGGAGCCCACCGCGGGTGTTGAGTCGACGACGCGTCTCGAGCCCGCGGCCGGTATCGAGTCGACGACAGGCCTCGAAGTCCCGAAGGGCCCGGAAGCCACGACCGAGCTGGGGGCTTCGGCGAACTTGGAAGCCACCGCACGGCTCAGAGCTTCGGCGACCCCTGAGACAACCGCAAGGCTCGCCGCCCGTCGAGGGGGTCAGCCGGCCGACTTCCACGGTCAACCCGTGCTGGCCGGGTTCGATGGCCTGGGAGCCGAGGCCCGGCGGTCCGGCGATGTCGAGGGCCGCGTCGGCAGACGCCGGGCCCAGCCGGCCGCGGACGAGACAGGCTCCGACAGCGGCACCACCACCCGTGCCGGGAGCCGGGCCGGCGGCAGAGCTAGCGACGACAGCGCGGCGCGATCCGATTCCGGACGCCACGATGGCCGTGGTGGTAGCAACACGGCCGAGGCTCGGCCCGATCCCGGTGCCCATCGCGGCGGCGGAGCGCGCAACGGGTCCGGTAGTCGCAACCTCGCGGAGAGCCGCGGCGGGCCCGGGAGCCGCAACGGCAGGCCCGAGGCGCGCAACGGCGCTCCTGACCGCGACGGCGCGGGCGACCGCGGTCCCGGTTCGCCACTTGCCGCGGACGCCGTGACCTCCACCGCTTGGCTGCCGGTTGGTGGGCGTGGCGCGTCAGGCGCAGTGAACGACAGTCCCGCTGGCCCGGACCGGAGCGCCGAGGAGCGTGCCGTGCCGACAGCCAACGATCAGGCAGGACGAGCAGCAGGTATGCGAATCAAAACCCCTGCTCAAGGACGAGATGGCGAGCAGGACGCAGCGGAGCGTGACCGGGTGCGGGACAGTGAGGCGGAGAAGATTCGCCGTCGCAACCTGGATCGGCCGGTCTCCGAGCTCACCTTCGCCGAGCTGATCGACGGGGCGCTGGCCGCTTACCGAGAAGCCTGAGCGGTCAGCTCAAGTCCCGCCCAAGCCCCGGGTCCAGGTCGGCGCGGGACACTAGTGTGGTCCGGGGTCGAGTTATCGCACAGGCTCGGCTGGAGGGGACAGCGAATGAGCTCGAGCGGTACCCAGCCCACCCGGTCCGGGCGCGACCAGGAAACCCGAAAGCCTCGGGAGCCACAGCACTCTCGGCCGAGCGGTGACTGGGGGGCGCCGCCGAATGCCGCGCTGAGCTCAACCAGCGAGCGGGTCGCAGCCGGTGAGCGGGTGCTCGCGCAGGCGCTGGCCGCCGATCCCGCGCTCGCCGAGCTTTGCGCGCGCTACTTCCGGCACACGCCGCCGGAGGACCTCGCGGCCACCACCGCCGAGCAGCTGCTCTACGCGGTGCGCTCGCACCGGGAGCTGGCCGCCCTTCGCGGCCAGGGGCGACCGGCGCTGCGGGTGCGGGACGGGGTCGGTGAGCTGTCCCGCAACAGCAGCGTGGTAGAGGTCGTCACCGACGACATGCCGTTCCTCGTCGAGTCGGTGCTGGCCGGGATCAGCCGTTGCGGCGCGACGGTGCGGCGGATGACCCATCCGATCGTGGTCGTTCGCCGCGAGGTCACCGGCGAGCTGACCGAGGTGCTCGCCGGCCAGGAGGCGGACGCCCGGCCGGCCGGCGCCCAGGTCGAGTCCTGGATGCGCATCGAGATCGACCGGGTGCCCGACCAGCAGGCGCAGGACCAGCTGGTCGACGAACTGACCCAGGTGCTTGGCGACGTACGCGACGTGGTCGAGGACACCACCAAGATGCACCGGGCGGCACGGGAGCTGGCGGTCGCGCTGCGCACCGACCGGCCGCCGCTGGACCACGTGGAGGTGATGGACGGCGCCCGGCTGCTGGAGTGGCTCGCCGCCGGCCACTTCACCTTCCTCGGCTACCGTCGCTACGAGCTGGACACCGGAACCGACGAGCCAGTGCTGCGCGCGGTACTGGCCTCGGGCCTCGGCGTGCTGCGCGGCGACACCCTGGCCACCACGTCGTTCGCGCCGGGTACCGACGCGGTGGAGCGGGCCACCGCCCGCGAGCTGCTGCTGCTGAGCCAGGCCAGTTCGGTCAGCAGGGTCTCCCGGCCGGTGTACCCGAACTATCTGAGCGTGAAGACGTTCGACGCCGAGTGCAACGTCACCGGCGAGCACCGCTTCCTCGGCATGCTGACCGTGCCCGCGCTCTACGAGAGCGTGCTGGACATTCCCGTCGTCGAGCGCCGGGTTCGGACCGCGATCCGCCGCGCCGGCTTCCCGCTGGACTCCTACTCCGGGCAGCGCATGCTGGAGGTGATCTCCGGTTATCCCCGCGACGAGCTGTTCCGGGCCAGCTCGGACGACCTCTACGACACCGCGCTCGGCGTGCTGGCCCTGGCCGAGCGCCGCGAGCTGCGGCTGTTCCTGCGCCGCGACCCGTACCGGCGGTTCTTCACCTGCCTGATCTACCTGCCCCGCGACCGGTACACCACCTCGGCCCGCCTTGCCGTGCAGGAGACGCTGCGCCGCGAGCTGGGCGGATTGCGTGTCGACTACACCGCGAGGGTCACCGAGTCGAGCGTGGCGTTGCTGCACGTCACCGTGCACACCGACCCGGACCGGCCGATCGAGCCGGACGCCGAGCGGCTGCAGGAACAGCTCTCCGAGGACGTGCGCACCTGGGAGGACCGGGTGCTGGCCAGCTGCGGCGACCACCCCAAGCTGACCGACGCACTGCGCCGCTACCTGCCGCTGGTGCCGGCCGCCTACCAGGAGGACTTCGGCGCCGACGAGGCGGTGGGCGACCTGGCCCGGCTCGACGCGCTGGGCGACGAGCCGGACATGACCCTCTACACCCCGCCCGGCGCGGCCGAGGGGGAACGCCGGTTCAAACTGTTCCTGGCGGGTGAGGAGGTGGCGCTTACCCAGCTGCTGCCGGTGTTGCAGCAGATGGGCGTCGAGGTCATCGAGGAGCGGCCCTACCGGTTCACCCGCCCGGACGGGCGGCGCTGCTGGATCTACGACTTCGGGCTGCGGCTGGACGAGACGGTACAGGCCACCATCCGCACCCAGGGCTCGGACAGCGTGCGTGTCGAGTTCGGCGCCGCGTTCGCCGCCGCCTGGCGCGGTGACATCGAGGTGGACCGGTTCAACGCGCTGGTGCTGCGCGCCGGGCTGGGCTGGCGGCAGGCCGCGCTGCTGCGTGCCTACGCGCGCTATCTGCGCCAGGTCGGCACCCCGTACGGCCAGTACTATCTCGCCGACACGCTGCTGGCCCACGCACCGGTCGCGGCCGCGCTGCTGCGGCTGTTCGAGGCGCGGCTGGACCCGGAGCTGGGCGGCGTGGACGACCCCCGCAGGGTCGAGCTGATGGCGAGCCGCGTCGCCGAGGTCACCGCGGTGATCGACGAGGTGACCGGCCTCGACGCAGACCGGATCCTGCGGGCCTACCTGAACCTGATCACCTCGACGACCCGCACGAACTACTTCCTCGAACGCCCCTACGTGGCGCTCAAGTTCGATCCCCAGGGTATTCCGGAGCTGCCCCCGCCCGCGCCGCGCTACGAGGTGTTCGTCTACTCGCCGAGGGTGGAGGGTGTGCACCTGCGGTTCGGGCCCGTCGCCAGGGGTGGGCTGCGCTGGTCGGACCGGCCGGCCGACTACCGCACCGAGGTGCTCGGCCTTGTCAAGGCGCAGGCGGTGAAGAACGCGGTCATCGTGCCGGTCGGCGCGAAGGGCGGCTTCGTGGTGAAGAACCCGCCACCGGCCACCGGCGACCCGGTGGCGGACCGGGAGGCCACCCAGGCCGAGGGCGTCCGCTGCTACCAGATGTTCGTCCGAGGGCTGCTCGACCTCACCGACAACCTGGTGCACGGCGACACCGTCGCGCCAGAAGGGGTCGTCCGGCACGACGGAGACGACAGCTACCTGGTGGTCGCCGCCGACAAGGGCACCGCGACGTTCTCCGACATCGCGAACGCGCTGGCTGTCGAGCGGGGCTTCTGGCTGGGTGACGCGTTCGCCTCCGGCGGTTCGGCCGGTTACGACCACAAGGCGATGGGCATCACCGCCAAGGGGGCCTGGGAGAGCGTCAAGCGTTCGTTCCGGGAGCTGGGTATCGACACCCAGGGCCAGGAGTTCACCGCGGTCGGCGTCGGCGACATGTCCGGTGACGTGTTCGGCAACGGCATGCTGCTCTCCGAGCACATCCGCCTGGTGGCCGCGTTCGACCACCGCAACATCTTCGTCGACCCCGACCCGGACCCGGCGACCTCGTTCGCGGAGCGGTCCCGGCTGTTTGCGCTACCCCGCTCGTCCTGGGCGGACTACGACGCGTCGTTGATCAGCGCGGGCGGCGGGGTGTGGTCGCGGACCACGAAGTCCATCCCGGTGTCCGCGCCGATGCGCTCGGCGCTCGGCCTTCACGAGTCGACCCGTGCACTGTCCCCGCCGGAGCTGATCCACGCGATCCTGCTTGCCCCGGCGGACCTGCTGTGGAACGGCGGCGTCGGTACCTACGTCAAGGCACGCACTGAGGCCAACAGCGAGGTCGGGGACAAGGCCAACGACCCGGTGCGGGTGGACGGCGCGGCGCTGCGGGTCAAGGTGGTCGGCGAGGGCGGCAACCTTGGGCTCACCCAGCGCGGCCGCATCGAGTTCGCCCGTGCCGGCGGGAAGGTCAACACCGATGCGCTGGACAACTCCGCCGGGGTGGACTGCTCCGACCACGAGGTCAACATCAAGATTCCGTTGCAGCGGGTCATCGCGACCGGTGAGCTCACCGTGGCACGCCGCAACGAGCTGCTGGTGGCGATGACCGACGACGTGTCCCGGCTGGTGCTCGCGGACAACTTCAGCCAGAACTCGGTGCTCGGGGTGTCCCGGTCGCACGCGCGGGGCATGTCCGCGCTGCACGGGCGGCTGGTGGCCGACCTGGAGTCTCGGGCCGGGCTGGACCGCACGCTGGACGTGCTGCCCGACGCGGCCGGCTTCGCCGCGCTGGCCAGGGACAACCGGGGCCTGACGTCACCGGAGCTCGCCACCCTGCTGGCGCACGTGAAGCTGGACCTCAAGGCGCGCATCCTGGAAAGCGACCTGCCGGACGCCGCCGCGTTCGCCGACCGGCTGCGCGACTACTTCCCGCCCGCGCTGCGGGAGGCATACCCGAAGGCGGTGGCGGCCCATCCGCTGCGCCGCGAGATCGTGACGACCCTGCTGGTCAACGAGATGGTGGACGGCGGCGGCATCACCTTCGCTTTCCGGCTGGAGGAGGAGCTGGCCGCCGGGGCGGCCGACGCGGTCCGGGCCTACGCGATCACCACCGAGGTATTCGGTCTGGCTCGGCTGTGGGCGCTGATCGAGCACCTGGACAGCGGAGGCGGCCGAGGACTGGACACCGAGCTGGCCGACGAGCTGATCCTGGAGTCGCGCAGGCTGCTGGACCGGGCCTCGCGCTGGTTCCTGACCAACCGGCCGCAACCGCTCGCGGTCAGCGCCGAGATCCAGCGGTTCTGCCCGACCGTGGCCGCGTTGCAGGGGCAGGTGCCCGGCCTGCTCGTCGGGCGGGGTAGCGATGACGTGCGCACCCGCGCCGAGGCGCTGGTCAAGCGCGGCGTGCCGGTCGAGCTGGCCGAGCGCTGCGCGTGCCTGCTCAGCGCCTACGGCCTGCTCGACGTCGTCGAGGTCACCGAGCTAGCCGAACGCGGCCAGGAGGAGCGCGACCCGAGAGAGGTCGCCGCGCTGTACTACGCACTGTCCGACCACCTCGGCATCGACACCGCGCTGAACTCGGTGAGCAACCTGGCGCGCGGCAACCGGTGGCACGCGCTGGCCCGCCAGGCGCTGCGCGACGACCTGTACGGGTCGCTGCGGTCGATCACTCTCGATGCGCTGCGGGAGAGCTCGCCCGGCGACGCGGTGGCGGAGAAGATCGAACAGTGGGAGCGGCTGAACGCTTCCACGCTGGGTAGGGCGCGGGCCGCGCTGCAGGCGGTCAACGAGACCGGCGAGCTGGACCTGGCCACGTTGTCAGTGGTGTCCCGGCAGCTGCGCGGCCTGTCCCGATGAGCCCTGTCCCGATGAGAACCACGGAGGTATGAGCCAGGTGAGCCGTTTCCACGTGGAGATTCCGCTGCGGTGGGCCGACCTGGATGCGTTCCGCCACGTCAACCACGCCCGCACCGTGACGCTGCTGGAGGAGGCGCGGGTGGCGCTGGTGTTTCACCGGGGTGCGGAACGCGGCGTGGGGGAGTGGTCCGAGGGCCTGCTGGTGGCCAGTCTGACGGTGGACTACAAGCAACAGATTTCCTACCGGGGCCAGGCGGTGCGGGTGAGCATGTGGACCCGCGACGTGCGGGCCGCCTCGTTCCTGATCGACTACGAGCTGCACACCGGGCCCGGTGAGGACGACCCGGTCGCGGTCACCGCCACCACCAAGATGGTGCCGTTCAACCTGGTCGGTGGACATGCCCGTCGGCTCAGCGACGCCGAGCGCACCTTCCTCGCCGACTGGACCGACACCGCGCAGGCGCGGGTCGGATGAGCCTCGGGTGCGCCCGGTTGAGCGTGCCGGACTCGGCCGCGCGCGACGAGCTGGCCGATTTCGTGGCTCGGGTGGTGCGCCTGGAGCCGAGCGCGGTGGTACGGCTGTGCGCGACACCGGGCCAGGTCAACGCCTGGGCGCCGACCCCGTTCGAGGTATTGACCACACACCGGGTGCCGGGTGAGCTGACCCCGGCCGACCTGACGGTGCCCGGCCACGAGCTGCTTGCCGCGCTGGCCGTGCAGCGCGGCGCCAGTGTCGACCCGGGTGGTGCCTCCGGCGCGCGCTGGCTGGCCGAGCTGCCGTCCCGGTGGGCCGATGAACAGAGCTGGTCACTGGTGGCCGAGGTGGCGGACGCCGAGCTGGACCAGCTGGCCGGCCAGGCCATCGAGCTGGCTCATGGGCAGGCCGGGTCGCACGGCACCCCACCGGACTCGCTGTTGGACCGGGCCCTGCTCACCGTCTCCGGCGCCGGCCTGCGGGTGCCCGTGCCGCTGCGCTGCCTGCTCGCACTGTCCGGCATGGGCCTGCTCGGCGGCCGCCTTGCCGGGGAGAAGGTGCAGGTCAGAGCCACCGACTCCTGGCTGCGGCTGGACACCCGGCACGGCAGCGTGGTCCGCCGCCGCCACGCCCTGCTCCCGCTCGTGAGTGTTTAGGAACGCTATAGGACCACCTTTGTCGACGTACCATAGTGGTATGAACCCCTTCGCAGCACTAGCCAAGCTCACAACCGTGGTCGCTCGTGAGTACCTGCGGGTGAGTAAAGACAGCTCCGGGCGGTCGCGCTCGACGGTGGAGCAGGATGGTGATCTCGGTCGGGACGCGCAAGAGTACGGCTGGACGGTGGGCGACGCGTACACCGATTCGGGGATCGGTGCGTCGAAGTTCTCCCGTAAGCGTCGGGGTAATTTCGAGTCGTTGATCGAGGACTTGCGGTCGGATCGGTTTGGCGCGCAGGTGTTGATGGTGTGGGAGGTCTCGCGGGGTAGCCGCCAGGTCGAAGAGTGGCTAGAGCTGTTGAAT
>DASYBQ010000084.1:0-2378 GCA_036500625.1 Pseudonocardia sp.
CGACGCCCCAGTGGTAGGGCAGCCCGACCTGGTGCACCGTGCGGCCCCCGACGACCAGCGGGGTCATCCGCTCGGTGACCAGCACCCGCGCCTCGATCGCGGCGCGGGGCGAGATAATTGTGGCCCACCCGTAGGGCTCCAGGCCGCGTTCGGCGGCCAGCTCCGGGGAGACCTCACAGAACATCTCCGGTTGCAGTTCCGACAGGTAGGGCAGCCACCGGCTCATACCGCCGGCGGTGTGATGCTCGGTGAGCCGGTAGGTCGTGAACACGTACGGGTACACATCGGCTCCGGGATCGCCGCCGCTCGGCGCGCTCAGGTTGTCCTCGCGAGCGAAGATAATTCGCGCGGGGTCTTGCTGTTGCGGGTAGAGCGGGTTGGCGACCGGCGATTCCTGCGGTTCGTAGTGCGTGGGCAGCGGTCCGTCGACGAGGCCCTTAGGAGCGAACAGCCAGCCCTTGCCGTCGGCTTGCATGACGAACGGGTCGTCGCCGGCCAGCGCGGCCGGGCCACCCAGCTCGGGGTCGGGGCGGCTGCCCGGCGCCCGGTCGGCCACGAAGTCCGGCACGTCGTCCCCGACCCACAAGCCTTTTTCCTGGTCCCACCAGATGTACTTCTTGCGCTCGCTCCAGGGCTTGCCGTCCGGGTCGGCTGAGGCGCGGTTGTAGAGGATGCGGCGGTCGGCCGGCCACGCCCAACCCCATTCCGACTGACTCGGTCCCGGGCCGCCCCGCGGTACGCGGCGCGCGGCCTGGTTGATGCCGTTGGCGTATACCCCGGTGTAGATCCAGCAGCCGGCGGCGGTCGACCCATCGGCGCGCAGCTCGGTGAACGACGACAGGGACTTACCGGCGTCAGGACCGGTGAGGTGATACCCGTTGATCTCGGCCAACACCGCCTCGCCATCGGGGTCGCCGTGCTCGTCGGTCGGGTAATCCCAGGTCAGGTCTAGCAGTGGCCGGTCGCGCGCGTCCGTGGAACCGGCCAACCGTTGCTTGATCCGGTTGCCCAGCTCGTAGAAGAACTGCAATTCGCTGTGGCAGTCGCCGGGTGGCTCGACAGCCTTGTGCCGCCACTGCAGCAGCCGCTGCGTCTGCGTGAATGATCCCTTCTTCTCCACGTGGGTGGCCGCGGGCAGGAAGAACACCTCGGTCTCGATATCTTCGGTGCGCAGTTCGCCGGAGGCGATCTCGGGACCGTCCTTCCACCACGTGGCGGACTCGATGAGGTTAAGGTCGCGGACCACGAGCCACTTCAGATGGGACATGCCAAGGCGCTGCATCCGGCCGTGCGCCGACCCGACCGCGGGGTTCTGACCCAACAGGAAGTAGCCTTCCACCTCGTCGGCCATCATCGCGGTGACGGTCTGGTAAGTCGAGTGCGGGCCGGTCAGCCGTGGCAGGTAGTCGTAGGCCCAGTCGTTGTCCTGCCGGGCCGCATCACCCCACCAAGCCTTGAGCAGACTGACCAGGTAAGCGTCGGCGTTGGCCCAGAAGCCTTTCTGCTTCTTTGACCCGACCGCGTCGAGGTAGTCGCCGAGGGTGTCGTGAGTGCCCGCCTTGGGCATCGGCAGGTAGCCGGACAGCAGATTGAACAGCGTCGGAATGTCGGTGGAACCCTGGATGCTGGCGTGGCCGCGCAGCGCCATGATGCCGCTGCCCGGCCGACCCACGTTGCCCGTTAACAGCTGCAAAATTGTTGCGGTGCGGATGAATTGGGCCCCGAGGGAGTGCTGAGTCCACCCGACGGCGTACGCGAAGCAGGTGGTGCGCTCGCGCCCGGAGTTCTCGACGATGGAGCGGGCGAGATAGTCGAAGTCCTCGACACTGATACCGCAGACATCCCGCACCATCTCCGGGGTGTAGCGGCTGTAATGCCGCTTGAGAATCTGGAATACCGTCCGCGGGTGCTGCAGGGTTTCGTCTCGCAGCACTCGGGCGTGCGCCAGCGGTGGACCGCCCATCCCGTGCTCGTCGCCCGCCGCACGCGCCGACGCGCTGGCGCCGTGCTCATGGATGGCGCCTTCAACATCGTCCGCTTCGACATTGTCGGGTTCGGCGTAGGCCCACGTCGACAAGTCGTATTGCCCGGTCTCGGGATCGAACCCGGAGAACAGGCCACCGAGATCTTCTGCGTCCCTGAAGTTTTCGTTGATCAGCGTGGCAGCGTTCGTGTATGCGACGACATACTCCTTGAACCACAGGTCATTGGTGAGGATGTGGTTGATCAGCGCACCGAGCAGGACCACGTCGGAACCGGCCCGGATCGGGATGTGCTTGTCCGACACCGCCGAGGTGCGGGTGAATCGCGGGTCGACGTGGATTATCCGCGCACCACGAGCCCGAGCCTCCTCGACCCACTGGAAGCCCACCGGATGG
>DASYBQ010000085.1:0-9195 GCA_036500625.1 Pseudonocardia sp.
CTCTGACGTCTGGTGAGGTCTCCGCCGTTTCGTGGTCAGTCGGTTCCGTCGGCCGCCTGATAGAGGAGGCTGTACACGTGTTGCACGCCGGGGATGTCCTCGAAGTCCAGCGGCTCGTCGGAGGCTGACTCGACGCTCAGCGTCCCGCAGCCGAGCATCCGCTCCAGCACGTTCTGCCGGAAGTGCACGCTGGTGATCCGGTTCAGCGGAATCTCGAACCCGGAGTGGGTCAGCACACCTTCGCGCACCAGCACCCGCCGGTTGGTGACCACGAAGTGTGTGCAGCGCCAACGCAGCAGCGGCGCCACGGTGCCCCAGCCGATCGCCAGCACCGCCACCACCAGCAGCGCGAGCCAGCCGACGTTGTGCCACGGCTGCTCGCTGACCAACGCGGCCAAGTATGCCGCCAGGCCGACGGTGACCAGGAACACCAGCGTCGGCGTGATGAGCATCTTGGGGTGCGGGTGCTGGTGCGCCAGCACCCGCTCGCCGCTGACCAGCAGGTCATCCGGATAGGTCACAGCGACCTACGTTATCGCCCGCAGGTGCACCACGTCGCCAGCCGCGACCGCCCGCGTGTCCCCGTTCCGGTCCCGGAGCACCAGCCGCCCGGCCCGGTCGATGTCCACCGCGGTGGCCAGCAGCGCGGTACCGCCGGGTTGTTCCAGGCGTACCGGGGAGCCGACCGTGGCGCAGGCCGCGCGGTAGCGCTCCCGCAGGCCGGTGGCGTCCGGGTCGCCTGCCGCTTCCCGCCAGGCCGACTCGTCGGCGACCATCCGGCGCAGCAACGCCACCAGCAGCGTGTCCCGCGCCACCCGCGCGCCCTCCGCCGACAGCGAGGTGGCGTCGACCCCTTCGGGCAGCTCGTCGGGCCTGGTCCACACGTTCAGGCCGACCCCGAACACCACCGCGCCCGGCTCGGCGACCTCGGCGAGCAGCCCCGCACACTTGGCCCGCCTCGGCCCGACCATCAGGTCGTTCGGCCACTTCAGCGCCGCGTCCACCTCGGTCAGCTCGCGCACCGTGTCCACCAGCGAAAGACCAACCAGCAGCGGCAGCCAGCCCCACTGGCTGGTCGGCACCGAGCTGGGCCGCCACAGCACGCTGAACGTCAGGCCGGCGCGCGGCGGTGAGGTCCAGCTCCTGGCCAGCCGGCCCCGACCGGCGTCCTGGCGCTCGGCCACCAGCACCGTGCGGTCCGCCGCGCCCACCCTGGCCGCCGCCACCAGGTCCGCGTTGGTGGACCCGGTCCGTTCCACCACGGTCAGCTCGCTGACCACATCCGAGAGCTGCTCGCGCAACATGGCCTGGTCCAAAGCCGGAATGTTCACCCGACACAACTTAATGAGCCTGCTCACGACACCCGACGGGTGATCGGGGGTGGAAAGTAAGCTGCCCAGCCATGAGCAACGATGCCAGCGCGGTGCGCACCCGCGCGCACCAGCGAGTAACCACGAGCAGCGGGGCGGGGGTCGAGGCATGAGCACCGAAGCCGACAGCGAGCGAGCATCGCAGCGAGCGTCAGCGAGTGAGGAGCGGAACGAGCGCGGAGGTGAGGCATGAGCACAGCAACCGAACCGATCGCCGAGCCGCCGGCCGATGAGCCCGACATCCATACCACCGCCGGCAAGCTAGCGGACCTCTACAAGCGCAACGAGGGCGCGATCCACGCCGGCTCGGAGAAGGCCATCGAGCGGCAGCACGGCAAAGGCCGGCAGACCGCGCGGGAGCGGATCGAGCTGCTGCTCGACGAGGGTTCGTTCGTCGAGCTTGACGCGCTGACCCGGCACCGGTCCACCAACTTCGGCATGCAGAACAACCGCCCGTTCGGCGACGGTGTGGTCACCGGCAGCGGCACCGTCGACGGCCGCCCGGTGTGTGTGTTCAGCCAGGACGCCACAGTGTTCGGCGGCGCGCTGGGCGAGGTGTTCGGCGAGAAGATCGTCAAGGTGATGGACCTGGCCACCAAGATCGGCTGCCCGATGATCGGGATCAACGATGGTGGCGGCGCGCGTATCCAGGAGGGCGTGGTCGCGCTCGGGCTGTACGGCGAGATCTTCATGCGCAACGTGCGAAGCTCCGGGGTGATCCCGCAGATTTCGCTGATCATGGGTCCGTGCGCGGGCGGCGCGGTGTACTCGCCGGCGATCACCGACTTCACCGTGATGGTGGACCAGACCAGCCACATGTTCATCACCGGCCCCGATGTGATCAAGACGGTGACCGGCGAGGACGTGGACATGGAGGAGCTGGGCGGCGGCCGGGCGCACAACTCGAAGTCCGGTGTGGCGCACTACCTTGCCGACGACGAGCAGGACGCGCTGGACTACGTCAAGGAGCTGCTGTCCTTCCTACCGTCCAACAACCTGTCCGAGCCACCGGTGTTCGCCCCCAGCGAGCCGGTCGCCGGGGCGATCGCCGACGGGCTCACCGACACCGACCTGGAACTGGACACCCTCATCCCGGACTCGCCGAACCAGCCCTACGACATGCACGAGGTGATCGCCCGGGTGGTCGATGACGGTGAGTTCCTCGAGGTGCACAGCCTGTTCGGGCCGAACATCCTGGTGGGCTTCGGCCGGGTGGAGGGCCAGAGCGTCGGCGTGGTGGCCAACCAGCCCACCCAGTTCGCCGGCTGCCTGGACATCGACGCCTCGGAGAAGGCTGCCCGGTTCGTGCGCACCTGCGATACGTTCAACATCCCGGTGCTGACCTTCGTCGACGTACCCGGCTTCCTGCCAGGCACCGACCAGGAGTGGAACGGCATCATCCGGCGCGGCGCGAAGCTGATCTACGCCTACTGCGAGGCCACCGTCCCGAAGGTCACGGTGATCACCCGCAAGGCCTACGGCGGCGCGTACGACGTGATGGGCTCCAAACACCTCGGCGGCGATGTGAACATTGCCTGGCCGACCGCGCAGATCGCGGTCACCGGTGCGCAGGGCGCGGTGAGCATCCTGTACCGCAAGGAGCTGAAGGAACTGGAGGGCGACGAGCTGGCCGCCCGGCGCGCGGAGCTGCAGACCGAGTACGAGGACACCCTCTGCAACCCTTACATCGCCGCCGACCGGGGCTACATCGACGGGGTGATCCCGCCGTCGCACACCCGGGGGCACGTCGGCCGTTCGCTGCGCATGCTGGCCACCAAGCGGGAGAGCGCGCCGGCCCGCAAGCACGGGAACATCCCGCTGTGACCGAGCACGACAGCGAGGACACCGCCGAGGAGCAGACCCCGGAGCAGCGTCGGGCGCTGTTCCGGGTGGTGCGCGGCGAGCCGGACGACCACGAGCTGGCCGCGCTGACCGCCGTGCTGGCGGCCGCCGCCTCGGCCGGTGCGGCGGCGGCCGGGGACAAGCCCGCGCGACGAGGCGCCTGGCTGGACCGTCACGCCCAGCTGCGCCGCCCCCTGCACCCCGGCCCCCACGCCTGGAAGAACTCCACCCTCCCCCGCTGAACACCCGGGCGCCCGAACCGCACGACCCGAACGACACACAGCGACCTCACGGTTTGCCGTGCGTAGGGCTATGTAGGCTGGTCTGAGCGGTAACGCACAACCTTGGCGGGGGATCGAGTGGACGCTTCGGGTTCGCGGCAACGTCGACCGCACGGCGTGACGGGAAGTGCCGGCGCGGAAGCGGGACGCCGCTGCCAATCCTGCCGTGTGCCGCTTGCCGCTGACAACAATGCCCGGCTGTGCGGCAAATGCCGCCGTGAGCAACATGGCCAGTTGCGTGATGCGCCCGCTCGGCATAGTCCTGAGTTCTTCGAGACGGACGACTTGAGGGCGGCGCTCCAGAGTAGGGACATGGGTCGGGTCTTTACCGCCTACCGCAATCATCCTCGCCACTTGAAGTTGTTCGGAAAGGCGCTCAATCAGGAAACCCTGGGGCGGTGGCTGGGGCTTACTCAGGCGCAGGTCAGCAAGATCGAGCGCAGCTCCAGGCCGGAGACCCGACTTGATGTCCTGATCGGCTGGGCTAACATCCTACAACTCCCATTGGACATGCTGTGGTTCGACCTGCCCAACCAGAGCCGCTTCGCGGGCAACCATCAAAGTGGGCAAGCGCCGCGTCGAGGCTCCGATGTTCTTGACCGTGTCGTCGTTGCTCTTGGCATGGTCGACCAGGCGGCCGGGAAGGATTTCGGGCTCGAACCAAGAGGGCAGGCTTCCCACGAGGATGGCGTTCAGTGGTTCAATGCCGCGACGCTAGCCAGGGAGCAAGCGGAGGACTTGACCAGTGTGTTCCAGTCTCTGACGTTCTTGGGTAGTACGTCGGCGGAAGAGGCGCCCTCCGAGGGGAATGACCAGATATGCGACCAGCTCGCAAAGTTCCTCTTCGGATTGGTTGGTACGATGAATCGTCGAGAACTACTCCGGCTACTAGGGTGGACGGCCATGGCCAATGCCGCCTTCCCGGGTGCAAGCGAACTCGACACCGACGAGCAACAGCGCCTGACACGGGCGATTACGTCACCAAGCCGGGTAGACGAGCAGGTCATCGATCATATTGAGACCATGCATCTGTATTGCAAACGACAAGATGACGCACTGGGTGCGCGTACGGCGCTGCCGATAGCACTTGTACAGCGTGACCTGGCACGTGGCCTCTTGGCGGAGTGCCCGACCGCGCTACGGCCGCGCCTTCTTGCTGTCTACAGTGACATGTCGACTTCCATCGGATACTACTTTTACGATCTCGATGATCTCGACAGTGCCCGACACTACTGTGATCAGGGTCGAGCGGCGGCGCATGACGCCGGCCACGCCGAACTCGGCATCTACGCACTGTGTGAGATGAGTGATCACGCCTCGTGGCACGGCAAGAGCCCCGCCGCTATCGACCTCGCGGCGGCCGCCCAGAGTTTGGCCAACAAAACCGACGATCCTCTCATGCGGGTCTTTGTCGCCCAACGAGCCGCCAGCGCCTACGCGGTCGACGGCCAATACAAGGCCAGCATGACCCAGTGCGAGAAAGCCGAGGACAGCCTGGCATCCGCTGGGCAGGTATCTGCCGGCTCAACAGGCTATTTCCTCAATGAAGGGTATCTCGCCCGTATGAGGAGTGAGTGTTTATTGCGGCTCGACAGGCCACAGGAGGCGGCCGCAAGCGCCAGCGCCGGACTGACCCTGTACGACAAGTCGTTTGTGGACGGCTACACCCAATGCGCACTGAACCTGGGCAATGCCCACCTGCGATCCGGCGAGATCGATGAGGCAGCGCGGGTGGTCGGTGACGCGGGTGGCCGTGCCGCACGAACCCGCTCGGCGCGACTGGTGAAGGAACTACACACAACGCGTGCCCGAATGCAGCCATGGCGAGCCACTCATGCAGTCAGGGAGTTGGATGATCACCTCGCAACTTGTGGCCTGATACCGAACTCGACGTCCTACACAGCGAGCGGATAGCGGCGGGGTCGAGGTGCTCGGCCTGATCGCCGGCGGGCTCACGCACACTCAGATCGCGCGCCGCCTGGTCAGTGAGACAACCGTGCAGACACATCAACTGCCTCTTCACAAAGCGGGCCTGCGTGACCGCGCGGACGCGGTGCGTTACGCCTACCGCAACGGCCTGGCACCGGGCTGAGCGCCCGCCCCAGGACGGCAGGACGGTGATCGACCTGACGGTGCCGGATGGGCGTACAGTCGCCAGCGGACCCAGATTTTGCGCAGTTCTCACGAGGTGCTCGGCATGTTTCGTCACACGTCCCTCGACGTGGCCTGGACGCCGCACGCGGTTCTGTTGAGAGATGTCAAGGACCACGGCCACGGCCCCCACCTGCGGATCGACCCGCCGGACTGGCACGACTTCCTCAGCGGCGTCGCGGTGGAGTCGCTGACCATCAGCGAGCACGACCGGGTCACCGGCCACGACGGCACCTGGGTGCACACCCGCTGGCACCTGCGGGACCGCACCGGCACCATGCTGCACTTCACCGACCGCGAGTGGACCGCCTTCTGGGCCGGCGCGACCGACGAGGAACTCGCCTTGCTGAGCCTGCTCGAGGTGTAGTTCCGCCGGCCCTCGGCCTCGTGAGTGTTGAGGATCGCTATAGCGTTACTCAACGCTCACGAGTTGCCCACAGGCTCTGCTCGAGTGGACGCGCCGAGGTCCCGGTCGGGCGGCTCTGCTTCGATGAACAGCCAGGTTCGGTGGCAGTGATCAGAAGGGGCCGCTCGTGCGGGTTATTTTGGCGTCCGCGTCGCCGGCCCGGCTCGGTGTCCTTCGGGCCGCCGGGCTGGATCCGGTGGTGGAGGTGTCCGAGGTGGACGAGGACGCGCTGCTGGCCACCTTGGGCGACGCGCCGCCCGGCACGGTGGTCACCAAGCTCGCTAGGGCCAAGGCAACCGCGGTCGCCGACCGGATCGGCGACAGATTCCCCGACTCGCTGGTGATCGGTTGCGACTCCATGCTCCGGATCGGGCCCACGCTGGTGGGCAAACCGGGCACCGTCGAGGTGGCCCGGCGGCGCTGGGCGAGCATGGCCGGCCGGACCGGCGAACTGGTCACCGGGCACGCGGTACTACGGCTGAGCGCCGGCGCGGTGCACCAGACCGCGGCACGCCACGCGAGCACCACGGTCCGCTTCGGCACACCCACCGAGGCCGAGCTGGATGCCTATCTGGCCAGCGGGGAACCGCTCGCGGTGGCCGGCGCGTTCACCCTGGACGGGTTGGGGGGGTGGTTCGTCGAAGGAATCGACGGAGATCCCTCCACGGTCATCGGCATCAGCCTGCCGCTCACCCGGGCGTTGCTCGCGGAGGTGGGCGTCATCGTCACCGATCTGTGGAAACAGGGTTAGCCTCGGTGCCATGCCGCTACCGAACGACACTGATCCCAAGCTGGCCAGCTACGCCCACCCCGAGCGACTGGTCACCACCCAGTGGCTGGCCGAGCACCTCGGCGAGCCGGGCCTTGCCGTCGTCGAGTCCGATGAGGACGTGCTGCTCTACGAGACCGGCCACATCCCCGGCTCGGTGAAGGTCGACTGGCACACCGAGCTGAACGACCCGGTCACTCGCGACTACGTGGACGGCAAGGGCTTCGCCGAGCTGCTCGGCGAGCGGGGCATCGGCCGCGACGACACCGTGGTGATCTACGGCGACAAGAACAACTGGTGGGCCGCGTACGCGCTGTGGGTGTTCAGCCTGTTCGGCCACACCGATGTGCGGCTGCTGGACGGCGGCAGGGCGAAGTGGGCCGCCGAGGGCCGCGAGATGACCAAGGACGCGACGAACCCGACCCCGGTCGACTACCCGGTGGTGGAACGCGACGACAGCCGGATCCGGGCGTTCAAGGACGACGTGCTGGCGCACCTCGGGCTCGTGCCTTCGGGGATGGGGGCGCTGGTCGACGTCCGCTCCCCCGGCGAGTACTCCGGCGAGCTGCTGCACATGCCGGACTACCCGCAGGAGGGCGCGGTGCGCGGCGGGCACATCCCCGGCGCGGCCAGCGTGCCATGGGCCCGGGCCGCCGCCGAGGACGCCACCTTCCGAGGCCGTGACGAGCTGGAGGCCATCTACCAGCAGGAACAAGGTCTCTCACCGTCCGACGAGGTGGTCGCCTACTGCCGGATCGGCGAGCGCTCCAGCCACACCTGGTTCGTGTTGACCCACCTGCTGGGCTTCGGCAACGTCCGCAACTACGACGGCAGCTGGACCGAGTGGGGCAACTCGGTGCGGGTGCCGATCGCCACCGGCACCGAGCGCGGCTCGGCGAAATGAGCGCGGCGGTTTCCGAGACCGGTGCCGAGCTGCCGCCGAGGCTCGCGGAGCTGGTGGAGGAATTCGCCGAGGTTGGACCGAAGGACCGGCTCCAGCTGCTGCTGGAACTCTCCGAAGAGCTTCCAGCATTACCGGACCGCTATGCCGGACGGGAGGAAATGGAGCAGGTGCACGAGTGCCAGACGCCGCTGTTCCTTGCGGTCGAGGTCGACGAGGGGCGCACCGTGCACCTGTTCTTCGAGGCGCCGCCGGAGGCGCCGACCACCCGAGGCTTCGCATCGATCATGCACACCGGGCTGGACGGCGAGTCGGCGGAGACGGTGCTCGGCGTGCCGAACGACTTCTACCTGCGGCTGGGGCTCGCCGAGGCGGTCAGCCCGCTGCGGCTGCGCGGAATGGCCGCCATGCTGGCCCGGATCAAGAACCAGGTCCGGGCCGGCTAGGCAGGGTCGCCGGTACCGTCAGCGGGGCAGCCCGTCCGGCTCCACCTCGGTGATGTTCGGCGGCGAGTCGGCGCCGATGGACTGTATGGTGATCGACTTCACGGTGTACGCGGTGCCCCCGGCCACCGGTTGCGAGCTGAACTGGCTGGGGTCGGTGAACCGGTGGAAGTCACAGTGCCGGCCGAAGATGCCCACCACGTCGTCCCAGTCGCTGCCGGTCAGGTAGTAGACGTCGTAGCCGCCGTCCGGGATGCCGTCCACCCGGGTGGATGCTCCCTCGCGCACCGCGACCGACAGCACGGTGCGCCCGGCGCCGGCAAGGATCACCACCGCGTCGGCGTCGGCATTGTCGCTGACCTCCAGCGCGCCGTTGCCCGCCGCCCCGGTGCGCCGGTCAACCATCAGCCGCCCGTTGGCCGGCCGCGCGTCCACCTGGTCCAGCGGGGCGGGCAGGAAGTCGCCCCACTGGTAGCCCGCAGCGGCGAGCGCAGCGGCGGCCTGGCGTAACGCCGGCATGCTCGGTGCCGTGGTGATCGCGCTCAGCGCGGTCGATCCGGTGCAGATGGCGTGCAGGTTGATCTGCTGGCTCAGGTAGGCGAGTTCGGTTGCGAACCGGTGCAACGCTTCCACCAGCGTGTTGTTGGCTTCCGCCGCCGGCGGCGGGACCGGCCCGCCGGTGGCCAGCTGCTCCCCGGCCGCGCTGACGATTCCGGCGCCGGCCAGCACCGTGCGGGTGAGGGTGGGCAGGTCGGGCACCCGGCCTATCGCGTCGAACGCCGCGGCGATGTCCCGGTCGGCGCGGGCCAACCGGTCCTGGTATCCGGCCGGTGGCGGCGGTTGCGCAGGAGCAGGCGGCGCACCGGCACACCCGGTCAGCAGCACGAGCAGCGTGAGCAGCGAAACGATCGGTGCCATGCGCGCCATCAGCAGCTCCCCCGGTTGCCGTCCCCACGCTAGCGGTCCGTCCTTCACCGGCGCGCCGACCCGGTCACCGACACCCGGGAGGTTTCATGCATGGGGACGTTCCCC
>DASYBQ010000086.1:0-21242 GCA_036500625.1 Pseudonocardia sp.
CGCCACCAGACGCCTGCACATCACCGGAGTCACCACCCACCCCACCCAAGACTGGACCACCCAGCAGGCCAGGAATCTCGCCGCCGACCTCGACACGCGCTTGGACTCGATGCGGTTCCTGCTCCGCGACCGAGACGGCAAATACTCCCCCACCTTCGACACCGTCTTCCACACCGAAGAGATCGACATCCTCCAGACCGCACCGCGGACACCGAGAATGAACGCGTGGCGAACGGATCATCAGAACCCTGCGCCACGAACTGTGCGACCACGTGTTGATCCTCAACGAGGCCCATGCTCGACATCTCCTAGCCACCTACCAACAGCAGTACAACAACCACCGACCGCATCAGGCGCGAAGCCAGCTACCACCCAACCCGAGGCCCAACACCGAGCAACAATCCGCCCCCGGTCCACCACCTACACGCCCACAGACCGCAGCGGACCCGCCTCTTCGGCGGCCTGATCAACAAATACCGATACACCGCCTGAACAGCAGCGACGACTTTCCGAGCGGCACAGGTTGTGCTGCCCGCGTGGGGCCGCCCGAACGAGCGCGGTCTCCTTGTCGAACCCACGGCCGCCACGTAGGCGTCCAGCTGCCCCGAGGGCACCTCTCACCTCAGGGGGACGCTGAGATGGACGGAGACGGCCGCTGCTGCCGCATGAGCGGGGCGGGCGAGGGTTCGGCCGCGCCCGCTCAAGCACCCCCCGCCGCGAGATCGTCAACGCGATCTTGTACCAGGCTCGGACGGGATGCTGTGGCGGCTACTGCCCGGGGATCTGCCGCGTGGGCATGGCGGGCGTGGAGTCCGGTACGTCTCCGGGATGGCCAGGGAGAGCGGCCAGTGCTGGAATTTTCTCACCTATCGAGTCACCTTAATCGTTATCTGATCTCTGGGACACGCTAAGGTTCCCGGAGCCGGCTCTTGGTCAACCACTAAGCCCTTTGGCGCGCCTGGATCAAACGCCGGAGCGGTAAGAACATTGAACCATCCTTGCGCTGTCAAGAAATTACGGACTTGATCCTCAGTCTGCGTTCCGTTGTCGACCTGAGGGATATTTCTTATGCGCCGGCATTGCCGCCCACTTGCGGGCGATAAATTCGACGATGACGAACCTGGGCTTTGGTTTGGATTCTGGTTCAGGACTGTAGGATTAAGAAAATTAGTAATCGCAGCTCCCACTATGCAAGCTATACCCAATCCCGCTAAACTTATTCGCCCCCACTTCGGCAGCTTAGGAATTTCAATTTCTTTGGCGCTAAACCCTCCGCCAACAATCGCAACAAAGAGGAAAATGAAGCCAGTAATGATTTCAATAGTGGGAAACGACAATGCCGGCATCTCGACTTGCGCTCCTCCCGCCCGTTTCACCGCCCAACAGCGGAAACGATCAGACGTGACGTGCTTGTGTGGTTCTCCGTGGGAAGTCGAGACGAGTCGAGACCACCACGTCCCACCGTCGCTGTCCGCTTCCCGACCGCATGATCGTTTTCCTCAACCAGGGCATACCAGTGTGCTACGACTACCCCTAGAGGGGTAGACCCGGTCTGCAGATACACGGATGCCGAAGTGTGAGCCGGCCACAGCGGGGATATCGGGGGCTGCCCGGCGGCGATCACGAATGCGTGGCCGTCAACGCCTCATCGAGCCTCATCGGTGACTCCTTGCTGGGCTGCGGAGTCCTCGTGGACCGGTGGCGGGTGCGTCAAGGAAATCCAGCCCATCCGGCCGGATCTGGCCGGCGAACGTGGTCAGCGCGGCTACCCCCGCACGGTGGTGGCTGTGGAGCCCACAGCCCCGACCAGCCGCCGGTCCCGCTCCCCCACCTGGTCGGCGACCAGGCCCAACGCACCATGGCGGCCGGGGTCGTCCAGCCACTGAATCCGTTCCAACTCCGGAACGCGCCTCCACAGGCAATCCCCGACCAACACCGGCGCCAACCTCACCCCGTTGTCGATCAACGCCGGCAGCTCGGTCTCCATGATGAAATCCGAACGGAGATAACGGGCACTGACCAACACCAGCGCTAAATGGCTCTGCGAGATCGCACGGTCCAACTCCGGATGCCACTCCTCGCTGGCCCGAATGTTCGCGGTGTCGATCCACAACCGCAGCCGCCTGACCCGCACCAACGGCTTGAGGAAGCCCGTGAACGCCTGCGCCCACTCCGCGTCATCACGGCTGTAACTGACGAACACCAAGTCCCGCCGGCCATCACCACCAAAACCGGCACCCGATCCAACGACAACCACCCCACAAGCATCCCAGGCCACCCAAGCTCCTCCCATCCGGCGGTGCCCGAACGTCCCGCGCCGAGGACAAGAACGCACGCCTTTCAGCCATGGTTCAGATAACCTGACGGCGCCCGATCGTCAGCTCCTGTGCGTGGTGTGAGTCGTGGCGCGAACTGGGGTCAGTGACCGCGCCCGCAACGGCGGCGTGTTCGGCTCGTATCCGAGTGATCTCGGTGTCGCGTTCGGCCAGCACCGCCCGGACGCCGGTCAGCTGGTCGCCGAGTCGGTCACACTCGGCCCCGGCCGCCACCCACCCGGCCAACGCCCAGCGAGGCGGCACGGCGCCGCCTCGTCAGCCGGCACTCAAGTCGCGGTAGCGTCCCCACCCCGCGAGCAGGTGTTCCACCCGGGTGAATAGTGCGCACAACGCCCCACCGACATAGACCCCCACGTACCCGGCACCCAACGCCGATGATCACAGCGCCGGACCAGCTATGGCCCGGTAACACCCCGGTCATGACCGGCTGGTCCGGTATTCGTCACGTCGAATTTTAGTGTGGCGGGCACCCAGCGCCACCGGCACACCGTCTACCAGCAGGTTTGGGTTCGAGTAATGCCCAGCTGGGTGCACCCCGTCTCAACTGATCGTTACGGCTCTGAACGGCGCAAACAGTCTCGCAGCTTGCTGCCGGGCCCGAACCGGTGACTCCCGGCCGACTCGGTTGCCTGACTATCTCCCACCCAAATGCATGCCAACAGCGTCGGCCACTCACCGAGCTCTGAGTCTCGCCAACTCGTCGCTGGCTATCCAGGGCAATGCACACCCAGAAGCGCTCAGCAATCGGGGAGCTTGGCCCGCACCGACAAGAACCCGCCGCGCGGGGACTGGCAAGCTGTCGCTCGGCGGTTCGCCAGGGGCGACCTCAGGTTGCCCTGGGTAAGATCGCCATCCAGCTGGGAGGAGCGGTCATGAAACCGAGTTCGTCACGCGCGAAGCAAGCCCTTTGGTTCGGCGCAGGTCCCGCCGTCTTCATTGTGGCGAGCATGGTCCCCGGGACGGGTGCAGCCCTCGGTGCCACGCCACCGGCGGCTCACCCCGGCCAGCCGGCGGCCAGCACCGGCCAGCGACCGGCCGACACGGACAACAACGACGGGAACGACAACCCCGCCCCGCCGGACCCCGTACGGGGGCCGAGCGTCTTCCACAACTACGCCGGCACCCAGCCCAGCGCGTCGGACGACACGAACGCCGTCGCCGACCCGGTACGCGGACCCAGCTTCTTCCACAACTACCCGGGCACCCAGCCCAGCGCGTCGGACAACACCAGCACCGCCACCGACCCGGTACGGGGTCCCAGCGTTTTCCACGCATACGGCGGCACCGGTAGCGCTGCCCCGGGCGGGAGCAGCCCGACCGGTGCAAGCAGCACCGGCTCAAGCTCCGGAGCCACCAGCACCGGCTCGAGCGGTGCAAGCTCGAGCGGTGCAAGCTCGGGCGGCGGCGCCAGTCCTGCCGGCGGCGCGGGCTCCAGCGGAAGCGGCAGCGGCAGCGGCAGCGGCGGTTCAAGCGGCAGCGGCAGCGGCGGCTCAGGCTCCGGCGGCAGTTGAGGCTAGGAGTACCGGCCGGCACCGATGCGGGATGACGCACACAGTCCCGGGCCCGCAGTGTTCGGACAGGCTGTCTCAAGTGCGCCGTAAGAGCGCCGCGGCATGACAGTGGGTGAGGTTTCGCTCCGTAGCGGTCTCGAAGCCTGCTCGATCTGGCAGATGCATACCACCGTTCGAGTGATTTCGAGCACTGGGCGCACTAATTGACACGCTTACGAATACCCTGGTGAGTGATACTTGGAGCCACACAGAGGCTTGCCGCTTGTCGCTGGGGAGCGGACGGGCGGTCGCGGGGCCGGGGTTAGCCGTCTCGGGGGATGGCTGGCCCCGGCCATATTTTTCCCCGCAGTGACACCCGCACCATTAGGTGAGGTATCGGCCGGTTCTCACGGGTCTCCGCCGGCTTCAGGCCCGCGATAGCCAGGACGCGACGAGCTATCCATGCCGACCTCGTAGTGGATACCCCGGCGGAGCTTGTTGCCGTTGACCCGCCCACCGGTCGACTTGTTCTGGAACGCGAAGGCATGGTCGATCCGGCCGACAATCTGGTTGCCGGTGACCACCATTCGCTGCACGTCATCGATCTGCAGCGCCTCGTCCGCCTGGTTCTCGCAGTAGTTGTTGGTGAACCGGATGTCGCTGGTCACACCGACTCCCGAACCGTCACCGGCCAGGCTGTGTGGGCCTTCCGCGATGAGGCAGGTGTTATAGATTTTCTCACAGCGGTTGCCGTCAATCACCACGTGCTGGCTCGCCGGATGTTCGGCATCGGTGGCGAAAGTCTGCATGCAGTCGGCGTGTGCACCGTTCAGCGGAATAGTGTCGCGAATCGTGTTGTGCGTGATGGTGATGTTCGTTCCCCAGAAACGGATGCCGTCGCCATCGTTTCCGCGCGGGCTGATCGACGTACTGTCGCGCAGCGTGAGGTGGTCGCCGAACAACGAGATTCCCGGCGCCGCGGCGCCGACCGCATCGATGTCCGAAAGGGTCACATAGCTGGCATCCACCGAGATGCCGCGCACCGTGGTATGCCCGTCGCCAAGGATCGAGATCGGCTGGCGTGCGGTACCCGAGATGTTCATGGCCAGTCGCTCCGGCGCCAGGTTCCCGGTGAGACAGATCCGGTCGCCGGGCACCGCGCCCGCCAGAATCGACGCCAGGAGGGTGGAGTCGCCGACATTCTTGGTGCAGGCGGTGGGGGCCGGTGTCGGCCGGACCGCCCCCCGGCCGTCCGGGGACGTGGCCATGATCGGTGGCGGCGGCCGCACAGGCACATTGACCTGCGGTACCGGCGCCGAACAGGCGACTGCCCCAGCGACCAGCAGCGCGGCACACAGCGGCAGGGTAAACCCACCCGCCCCGCGCCACCCGCGCATCATGACCCCGCCCCCGGGCCCGGCCACCCGCCCGGCTCCGGAGCAGATTGTTACCGAGCGCCGCGTCCGTTCCCCGATCGGGGCCACCGGGAGACCTTGGATATAGTCCGCGCGTCAGCACCGTGTGTGTGCGCTCGTGCGAAGGGGAATGGGGATGAGGGGCATGCGTCGTAGCGCAAGGTTCGCGTCTCTTGCCGGTACGGCCTCGGCGCTGGCCGTGGCGCTGGTCATGCTGCACCCGAACGCCCCGACGGCTGCCGCGGCAACGGGGACCTTCACCTACACCGACGCCGCCGGAGTAACCCGGACCAGCGCAAATCCCCCCGACGGCTCGTGCATCGTGTTGGCCGGCGCTGGCAAGGTGGCCAACGACACGAGCACCCCCGTCGGCTTCTACCGCACCGGCAACTGCCAGGAGAAGGTCGCCAACGTGGCCAAGGGCGACGCCGGCTCGGTGCCGATGTACGGCTCGGTGATGTTCGGCGGGCAGCCTCAGCCGGCAGCCAAGCCGCAGTCGCGGCAGCGCCAGCAGCCACCGGAGTCCAAGCCGACGCTGCCCCTGGGTGGCCTGCTCGGCGGCTGATCCCGCGCCGACCGGCCGAGGCCGCTACGCACCGTCACACGATTACTTGCTTAAGTTTCGCGCAAGCTCCCGGCGTCTCGTCGCCAAGGTGCTTAGACTTCCGGCCACCAGATCTTGCCCAGCCGACGACCACCTGGACCCATCCCACCACCGGTCCGGCGTATTCCGCCATCACTGGAGCACCACAGCTATGAGGGGGCCGTCGTGTCACAGAGCACCGACGCCGAAGACGCCAGCTACGAGTCACGCACCGACCTAGCGGTGTTCGAGGACCAGGGTTACCAGAAGTCCCTCGGCAACCGCCAGGTGCAGATGATCGCCATCGGTGGCGCCATCGGCAGCGGCCTGTTCCTCAGCGCCGGTGCCCGGCTGCACTCCGCCGGCCCCTCGTTGATGATCGCCTACGCGGTGGGCGGCCTTTTCGCCTTCCTGGTGGTGCGGGCGATGGGTGAGATGGTCATGCACCGGCCGACCTCGGGCTCGTTCGTGTCGTACTCCCGGGAGTTCATCGGCGAGAAGGCCGCATACTTCGCCGGCTGGATGTACTTCCTGAACTGGGCCTGCAGCGGCATGGCCGACGTGACGGCAACCGCGCTCTACTCGAAGATCTTCTGGCCGGACCTGCCGCAGTGGCTCCCGGCGCTCATCGCGCTGGCCATCGTGTTGGCGGTCAACCTGGTCTCGGTGAAGTACTTCGGCGAACTGGAGTTCTGGTTCGCCGCGATCAAGGTGCTCGCGCTCATTGCTTTTATGGTGATCGCCATCTACGTGCTGATCAGCCGTGCGCCGATCGACGGCGCCAGCACCGGCCTGCATGTCATCTCCGACAACGGCGGCCTTTTCCCGCAAGGCTTCCTCGCAGTGCTGTTCATCCTGCAGGGCGTGGTGTTCGCCTACGCCGGCGTGGAGATGGTCGGCGTGGCGGCCGGCGAGACGGACAACCCGCGCAAGGTCATCCCGAAAGCGGTCAACTCGGTCGGCTGGCGGATCGCGATCTTCTACGTCGGCTCGGTGCTGCTGCTGACCATGCTGTTGCCCTCCTCGATGTACAAGTCCGGCACCAGCCCGTTCGTCACCGCGCTGGAGAAGATCGGCATTCCGGCCTCGGCGCAGATCATGAGCGTCGTGCTGATCACCGCCGCGCTGTCCAGCGTGAACTCGGGTCTCTACACCACGGGGCGGGTACTGCGCTCGCTGGCATTCAATGGCTCGGCACCGATGATCCTGTCCAAGATGAGCAGGCACGGCGTTCCGTACGCCGGTGTGTTGCTTACCGGCTTGATCTACCTCGTCGGGGTGTACTTGAACTTGGTGCTGCCCGGTGATGCGTTCGAGTTCACCACCGGTCTCTCCGCTGTGGGCATCATCGGCATGTGGTCGATGATCATGATCGCGCACCTCGCCATGCAGCGGGCGGTCAAGGCCGGCTACATCGAACGGCCCGAGTTCCGGATGCCCGGAGCGCCGTACGTCAACTACCTGACGGTGGTATTCCTGCTCTTCGTGCTCGGCATGACCTGGGCGAACGGCAAGACCGGGCCGTGGATCATCGGGTATGGCCTGCCGGTGATCGTGATCCTGCTGGTGGGCGGCTGGTTCCTGGTCCGGGGCAGGGTCGCGAGGATCCGCCGCGAAGGCGTTGGCCACCACCGCAACACCGACTGACCGAGGCTCGCAAGTTTGCGCGTTTATCCCGCGCGCGATGCCCACCTCGGGCGTAGGTTCCGCTTGCCACAGCGCACGACCAAGGGATTCTCGGCATGACCCAGGGGACCAGCGAGGCGCGCACGCCGCTCACCTCCGACCAGCGCAACTCGTTCACCGCGGCACTGCTCGGCTGGATGATGGACGCGTTCGACTACTTCATCGTGGTGTTCGTCTACGCGGCGATCGCCAAGGACTTCCACATCTCCAACGAGAAGGTCGTCTTCCTGACCACCGCGACGCTGGTGATGCGGCCGGTCGGTGCGATCATCTTCGGGTTGTGGGCGGACCGCAGGGGCCGCCGGATACCGCTGCTGGTCGACGTCGCGTTCTACTCGGTGGTCGGGTTCCTCTGCGCGTTCGCGCCGAACTTCACCGTGCTGATCATCCTGCGGATGCTCTACGGCATCGGGATGGGTGGTGAGTGGGGCCTTGGCGCCGCGCTGGCCATGGAGAAGATCCCGGCGAAGCGGCGCGGCTTCTTCTCCGGGCTGCTGCAGCAGGGCTACTCGATGGGTTACCTGCTGGCCGCGTTGGCCAACCTGCTGGTGATCAACCAGCTCGGGCTGTCCTGGCGCTGGCTGTTCGCGCTGAGCATCTTCCCCGCGCTGATCAGCCTGTTGATCCGGACCAGGGTCAAGGAGTCCGAGATCTGGGAGGACACCCAGGAGAAGATGAAGATGACCCGCTCGTCGTTCCGCGACGTGTTCCTCAACTTCGCGGTGCTGCGCCGGTTCGTCTACCTGATCCTGCTGATGACCGCGTTCAACTGGATGAGCCACGGCACCCAGGACATCTACCCGACATTCCTCAAGGCCACCGCGGAGGGCGGCGCGGCGCTGTCCGCATCGGCGGCGGCCTGGATACCGGTGGTGTACACGATCGGCGCCACCATCGGCGGCATCCTGTTCGGCCCGTTGTCCTCGAAGTTCGGCCGGCGCTACACCATCGCCTTCTGCGCGCTGCTCGGGCTGCCGATCGTGCCGCTGTTCGCCTACTCCACCAGCGTCGGCATGCTCTGCCTCGGCTCGTTCCTGATGCAGCTGATGGTGCAGGGCGCCTGGGGTGTCATCCCTGCGCACCTGAGCGAGATGTCCCCGGACACCATCCGCGGCTTCTACCCGGGCGTCACCTACCAGTTGGGCAACCTGTTCGCCGCGCTGAACCTGCCCATCCAGGAGGCACTCGCCGCCCGCCACGGCTACCCGTTCGCGCTGGCCGCCACCATCATCCCGGTGTTCGTCGCGGTGATCATCCTGATCCTGGTCGGCAAGGAGGCCAGAGGCATCGAGTTCGGCGGACGGCTGGGTACCGGCCAGCAGAGCCCCACCGCCGCGTCCGCCTAATCGCTGGCCGCGTCACGGACGGCGAGGCCGACCAGCTGGTTGGCCAGGCCGTCGGTGAGTGCACCGGCGAACATCTGGTCCGCCGGGGGTGAGCCGAACTCGGCCATCACCGAGGCCACCGCCTCGGTCGGGTGCGAGTAGGGCCACAGACCGCTGGTGATGATCATCACGGAGGCGGCGAAATGCTCGACCGCGGCCGCGCTCAGCGTCGGCAACCGGCTCTGGACCAGCGCGGCGAAGCGGGCGTTGTGCTCCATCGCGCGGCTTTTGAAGCTTCGGGCGAAGTCGACCGAGATGTTGCGCTCGAGCACTCCCCCCATGGTCGCCAGCAGCTCGCACAACAGCGGGTCCCGGATCAACGCGGTCGCTACCGAGGACGCCAGCTCGATCTCCCGCTGGTACCCGATGGCCGGCGCCGACAGCGTGGCGAACTCTTTCGCCAGGCCGTCCAGCCAGGCCGTCCAGCTCCGGTCCAGCACCTCGAGGAAGATCGCCTCGCGGCTGTCGAAGTAGCGCAGCACGTTAGACTTCGCCAGGCCTACCCGCTCGCTGAGCTCGCGCAGGCTGATGTCGGCCACCGGGCGCTCGCGCAGCATCACCACCGCCGCGTCCAGTATCGCCGTACGGCGCGCCTCGACCTGTTCGGGCCGCCGCGCCCGACGGAACCCGCACTGGCCACCTGACACGCACCCAGATTATCAGACCAGGAGTACCGTTATTAACGAAACGCCGGTCTCTTGTTAAGAGACAGCTGGTCTGTTATGTTCGGGGCAACGCAACGTTAGGAGATCGCCATGCCGCGCAACACTCTCGACGTCGGGGTTCCAGACCTGTCCGGGAAGCTCGCCGTGATCACCGGCGCAAACAGCGGGCTCGGCTTCGGCCTCACCGAGTGGTTCGCAAGGGCCGGCGCCGAAGTGATCCTCGCCGTGCGCAACCCGACCAAGGGAGAGGACGCCGTCGCGCGCCTCCGGGCACGGGTGCCCGGCGCCACCCTGAGCATCCGCCAGGTCGACCTGGCCTCGCTGGCCAGCGTGCGCGCCGCCGGTGAGCAGCTCGTCGGTGAGGGCCGGCCGGTCCACTTCTTGATCAACAATGCCGGCATCATGACGCCGCCGAGCCGCGAGGCCACCGAGGACGGCTTCGAGCTGCAGTTCGGTGCGAACCACCTGGGCCACTTCGCGCTCACCGCGCAGCTGTTCCCACTGTTGCGCGCGGCCGGCGGAGCCCGGTTCACCGCGATGAGCAGCCTCGCCGCCCGGATCGGCCGGCTGAACTTCGACGACCCGCAACACGAGCGCTCCTACCGCAAGTGGCGGGTCTACGGGCAGTCCAAGCTGGCCAACCTGATGTTCGCCCGAGAGTTGGACCGCCGCTCCCGCGCGGCCGGCTGGGGCATCCTGGCCAACGCGGCGCACCCCGGCGGGACCGCGACCAACCTGCAGACCACCGGACCAAGCATGGGGCGGGACACCGCTGGCCTCCTCATGCGGGTCGTCAAGGCCAGCTCGCCACTGCTGCTACAGCCCGTCTCCCAGGGGATTCTGCCCGCGCTGTATGCCGCGACCAGTGAGGACGCTGACGGCGGCGGCTTCTACGGTCCGAGCGGTCTCGGCGAGCTCACCGGCGGCGCGGCGCACGCCGCGATGCCGAAGCGGGCCCTCGTCGCGGCCGACGCCCGGCGGCTGTGGGACCTGTCCGAACAGCTCACCGGCGCCAGCTTCCCTTCGGTGGCCAGCGCCCGGAGCTAGCAGGATCCTAGGGGGCGAGCAGAGCGGTGACGGCGGCCACGATAACCGCACGGCGCCGCGCCCGGTCGTGGCCGGCGAACAGCGTGGTGAACTCCGGCGTCATACCGCTCCACATGCCGGCCACGGTGAGCACCAGTGCGAGCAGTTCGGCGGCGTCCCACCGGGCGGGCAGCGTGCCGGCTCGCTGCGCGGCCTCGATGGCGGCGACCTTGTGCTGGTTGCTCGCCACGATCACCTGCAGCGGCGAGCGGGTGCCGGCTCGTTCCAGCCGGTACCAGGCCGCGATGCGCGGGATCTCCGGATGGTCGCAATAGCCGTCGAACAGCCGCGCGGCGTAGCCGGGCAGGTCGGTGGCGTCGATCGGCACATCCCGCACGGTGTTCGCCACCAGCTCGCGGAAGACCGCGTCGACCAGGGCGTCCTTGCTGCCGAAGTAGTGGTAGATCTGCGCCTTGTTGGACCTGGCCTGCTCGGCGATCCGGTCCACCCTTGCGCCCGCGATGCCGTACTCGGCGAACTCCCGCGCGCCCGCCGCCAACAGCCGTCTCTTGGTGGCTTCGGCGTCTCCAGGCATGTCTCAGGCTAGCTGACTAACCATCTAGTTGACAACGGGGGCACTCGGTGCTTCTATCTAACTAACCGTTTAGAAAGGACATGTGATGAGCAAAGTCTTCTTCCTTACCGGCAGCTCACGCGGGCTCGGGCGAGCCATCGCCGAGGCGGTGCTGGAGGCCGGCCACCAGCTGGTCGCCACCGCGCGGACCCCCAGCCAGCTCGACGACCTGGTGGCCAGGTACAGCGAGCGGGTCCTCCCACTGGCGCTGGACGTCACCGACAGCGAGGCCGCCCGCCAGGCGGTTCGCACGGGCGTGGCGGCGTTCGGCCGGCTGGACGTGGTGGTGAACAACGCCGGCTACGCGAACCTGGCCTCGGTCGAGGACATCACCGTCGAGGACTTCCGCGCCCAGCTCGACACTAACCTGCTCGGCGTGGTCAACGTGACCAAGGCGGCCCTGCCCGTGCTGCGCGAACAGGGCGGCGGGCACATCGTGCAGGTCTCCTCGGTGGGCGGCCGGACACCCGCGCCAGGACTGTCCGCCTACCAGGCGGCCAAGTGGGCGGTCGGCGGGTTCTCCGAGGTGCTCAACCTGGAGGTGGCCCCGTTCGGCATCAAGGTCACCGTGTTGGAGCCCGGCGGCATGCGCACCGACTGGGGCGGCTCCTCGATGACCGTGCCACCGGCCAGCGAGCCGTACCGGGCCAGCGTCGGCGCGTTCGCCGAGGCCATCCGGGCCAACAACGACCGCGCCGCGAGCGACCCGGCGAAGGTTGCCCAGGTACTGCTACAGCTGACCGAGATGCAGCAGCCGCCGGTACGCCTGCTGCTGGGCAGCGACGCGGTCGCCATTGCCGGCGCGGTGCAGGCCGCGCGAGCCGAGTCGGACGCGCGCTGGCGCCCGCTCAGTGAGTCCACCGACCACGACGAGTGGACCCCCAGGCACCTGGAAGCGCTGCACCAGATGATCGCCGGGTCGTGAGTGATTAGTAGCGCTATAGCGTTACTAATCACTCACGAGGCGAGGACGCGGCGGTGGATCTCCAGCAGGGCGTCGGCCTTGTTCAGCGAGTAGAAGTGGAAGCCGGGCACGCCGAACCGCAGCAACTGCTCACACTGCTCGGTGGCGTAGTCGATGCCCAGCGCAACCGCGGCGGCGTCATCGTCGACGACCTTGTCCAGCAGCGTGTCCAGCTTGGCCGGGATCCGGGCTCCGCACATCGAGGTGAACCGACGGATCTGCGCCGCCGACCGGATCGGCAGCATGCCCGGCACGATCGGCACCTCGATGCCGATCCGGCGGGCGTCCTCCACGAACCGGTAGAAGTCCTCGTTGTCGAAGAACAGCTGGGTGATCACCACGCAGGCGCCCGCGTCCACCTTGGCCTTCAGGTAGCGCAGGTCCGACTCGCGGCTCTCGGCCCTCGGGTGCACCTCGGGGAAGCCGGCCACCGCCACCGAGAACCAATCGTCCGCCATGGCCTCGTTGACCAGTTCGTGCGCGTAGTGGAAGCCGTCTTCGTGCGCTTGCCAGTCCATGCCCGGCGGCGGGTCGCCGCCGAGCGCGATGATGTTGTGCACGTCGTTGTCCCGCAGCCGTCGCAGCACGCCGCGCACCTCGGCGCGGGACTGCCCGACCACGGTGAGGTGGCACATCATGTCCAGCGTGGTCTCGCGCTCGATGCGGCAGACCAGGTCGACGGTCCGGTCCCGGGTCGACCCGCCGGCACCGTAGGTCATCGAGCAGAAGTCCGGGTTCAGCGCGCGCAGCCGCTCGACCTCACGGAACAGGTTCTCCTCACCGGGATCGGTCTTCGGCGGCCAGAACTCGATGGACAGCACCTGGCCGGCGCGCGCGTAGATGTCCGCCAGCCGGGTTACTCCCATTCGATCGTTCCTGGTGGCTTGCTGGTCACGTCGAGCACGACCCGGTTGACCTCCGTCACCTCGTTGGTAATGCGTGTCGAGATCCGCTCGAGCACGTCGTAGGGCAGTCGCGTCCAGTCGGCGGTCATCGCGTCCTCCGAGCTGACCGGGCGCAGCACCACCGGATGGCCGTAGCTGCGCCCGTCGCCCTGCACACCGACGCTGCGCACATCGGCCAGCAGTACCACGGGGCACTGCCAGATCTCCCGGTCCAGTCCCGCCGAGGTGAGCTCGTCGCGGGCGATGGCGTCCGCCGCGCGCAGCGTGGCCAGCCGGCTCTCGGTGACCTCGCCGATGATCCGGATGCCGAGGCCGGGGCCGGGGAACGGCTGCCTGGCGACGATCTGTTCGGGCAGGCCCAGCTCGGCCCCCACCCGGCGCACCTCGTCCTTGAACAGCGCGCGCAGCGGCTCGACCAGGTCGAACTCCAGGTCGTCCGGCAGGCCGCCCACGTTGTGGTGGCTCTTGATCACCGCCGTCGATGAGCCGGCCCCGCCGGACTCGACCACGTCAGGGTAGAGCGTGCCCTGTACCAGGAAACCGACGTGCTCCTGCTCGGCCACCTCGGCGGTGGCCGCCTCGAAGACCCGGATGAACTCCCGGCCGATGATCTTGCGCTTCTGCTCGGGATCGGTCACCCCGGCCAGCGCGGAGAGGAAGCGGTCGGCGGCGTGCACGGTGTGCAGCTTGGCGCCGGTGGCGGCCACGAAGTCCCGCTCGACCTGGTCGCGCTCGCCGGCCCTCAACAGGCCATGGTCGACGAACACGCAGGTCAGGCGGTCGCCGATGGCACGCTGCAGCAACGCGGCCGCGACCGCCGAGTCGACACCGCCGGACAGCCCGCAGATGGCCCGCCCGGTGCCGATCTGGGCGCGGACCGCGTCGATCGTGTCGTTCACGATGGACGCGGTGGTCCAGGTCGGGGCGATCTCGGCGACCTCGCGCAGGAACCGGCGCAGCACCTGCTGCCCGTGTGGCGAATGCCCGACCTCCGGGTGGTACTGCACGCCGGCCAGCCGGCGGTTCAGGTCCTCGAACGCGGCCACCTGCGCCCGCTCGGAGGAGGCTGTCACGGTGAATCCGTCCGGGGCGCGCACCACCGAGTCGCCGTGGCTCATCCACACCGGGTGCCGGCTGGGCAGTCCGCTGTGCAACACACCAGGGCCGCCGGGGCCTGCGTCGCACAGCGCCAGCTCGGTGCGGCCGTACTCCCGGGTGCCATCCGGCGCGACGTCACCGCCCAGCGCGCGGGCCATGGCCTGGAAGCCGTAGCACAGCCCGAGTACCGGGATGCCCGCGTTGAACAGCTCCGGGTCCACCGCCGGCGCGCCCTCGGCATACACGCTGGACGGGCCGCCGGACAGGATCACAGCGGCCGGTTTGCGGGCCACGATGTCGGCCACCGAGGTGTCCGAGGGCACGATCTCGGAGTACACCTGGGCCTCTCGGACACGCCGCGCGATGAGCTGGGCGTACTGCGCTCCGAAGTCGACAACGAGGACGGTTGGCGGCTGCACCTGCCTACGGTAACGGCTCGACGTCCAACTGGCCGGTCCTACTCCGCTACGGAACTCCCGCCGCGCCGCGTTTCTGCCCGCCGGCCACCCGGACGCGGCTGGGCCGAACGCGGTCAGCAATAGTAGGCGGATCGCACTAACCGGTTACGCCGGATACGCGCCCACGCCAGGAGGTTGACCGTGGCCGGAAACCACTCGGGCGCCACCCCGACCCGCCTGCCCGACACGCCGGAGGCCGGCGCCGCGCCGCGCCGGCACATCGGGCTGGGCGGCCTGGTGTTCGCCGCGATGGCCTCGATGATCGGTTCCGGCTGGTTGTTCGGTCCGCTCTACGCCGCGCAGCTGGCCGGGCCGGCGGCGATCGCGGCCTGGCCGCTGGCCGGCGTGTTGTTCCTGCTGCTCGCGCTGTGCTACGCGGAGCTCGGCGCGATGTTCCCGGTGTCCGGTGGCGTGGTCCGGTTCCCGCACTACGCCTTCGGCGGGGTGGCCAGCGCACTCGTCGGCTGGATCGTCTACCTCGGCGCGGTGACCTTCCCGGCCATCGAGGTGGAGGCGGCGCTGCAGTACGCCACCAACTACCTGCCATGGCTGACCCACAAGACCGGGGACGTGACCGTGCTGACCGGGCCGGGCTTCGCGGTGGCCGCGCTGCTCATGGTGCTGTTCACCGTGATCAACCTGCTGGGTGTGCGGGCGTTCGTGCGGGCCAACAACGCGATCATGGTGTTCAAGCTGTTCGTGATGGCCGCAGTCGCGGTGGCGTTCTTCGTGACCGCGTTCCACCCGGACCGGCTCAGCTCGTTCGGCGGTTTCGCGCCAAGCGGGGTCAGCGGGCTGCTCACCGCGATCGCCTCCGGCGGTGTCGCGTTCGCCTTCACCGGTTTCCAGCAACCCGTCGCGGTCGCCGGCGAGGTGCGCGACCCGCACCGCAACGTACCCAGGGCGATGATGCTCGGACTGGGCATCACCTCGCTGTTGTACTGCCTGCTGGAGCTGGCCTTCCTGTGCGGGCTGCCAGCCGATGCGCTGTCCCGGGGCTGGGCGAACCTGGGGTTCAGCAACGACTTCGGCCCGCTCGCCGGGCTCGCCACGCTGTTGGGGCTGGGCTGGCTGGCCGCGCTGCTCTACATCGACGCGGTCGTCTCCCCGGTGGACTGCGGACTGAACTGGTCGATGATGACGTCGCGGATCTCCTACGGCATGGCGCAGAACGGCAGCGCGCCGGGCGTGCTCGCCCGGCTGAGCTCACGAGGCGTGCCGTGGATCAGCGTGTTGGTCGCCTCGGCGATCGGCCTGTTGCTGTTCCTGCCGTTCCCCGGCTGGCAGACCTTCGTCGGGTTCATCACCTCTGCGGCCGTGCTGTCCTACGGCACCGGCCCGCTCGCGCATGCCGCGCTGCGCCGCCAGCTGCCCGACCAGCCGAGGGCGTTCCGCACCCTCGGTGGCGACGTGATCCCGTTCCTGGCGTTCTACGCGGCGAACCTGATCGTCACCTGGACCGGCTGGCACACCGTGGCGAAGCTACTACTCGCCACGCTCGTCGGAGTCGTACTGTTCGCCGTGTGGCAATGGCGCGGCGGCACCCGGACCGACGCCGCGCAGTGGCGCGCGGCCGGCTGGCTGCTGCCCTGGTTGCTCGGCCTCGGCCTGATCAGCGTGCTCGGCACGTTCGACGGCGGCACCGGCGCACTGCCCTTCGGATGGTCCTTCCTCGCGGTGGCGGCGCTCAGCGCGCTGGTCTACCTGATCGCGGTGCGCACCCGGCTGAGCACGGCGCTCGTCGAGCCGACCTCGGCCGACGCGGCGCTGAGCTGAACACCGTGCTCAGTAACGTTGCACCATGACCGACGGCCCCGACGGCCCCGGCCAGCCGCCCGCCGACCCGATACCTGCCGAGCTGCGCGGCGTTCCCGAGGCGCTGCTGTGGAATCTGTACCACCGGTCGGTCGCCGCGGCGGGCAAGGAGTACGGCTTCGACGACCCGAAGTCCGTCGAGCTGGTCGAGCGCATCGCGTACCCGTTCGAGCGGTTCGAGAGCAGCCACACCAGTTACGCGGCCCGCTGGCACGCGCTGCGGGTACAGACCGTGGACGCGGAGATCAACCGGTTCCTCACCGACCATCCCGGCGGCACGGTCGTCGCGCTCGGTGAAGGCCTGGAGACGCAGTTCTGGCGGGTGGACAACGGCAAGGTCAACTGGCTCAGCGTGGACCTGTCGGAGACCCTCGAGCTGCGGCGGCGGCTGCTGCCGGAAGGTGCCCGGATACGCGGCATCGCCTGCTCGGCGCTGCACGGACGCTGGATGGACGAGGTGGACCAGGAGCACGGAGTGCTGATCACCGCGCAGGGCCTGCTGATGTACCTGAAGCTGACCGAGGTCGATGCGCTGGTCACCCGCTGCGCGCGGCGCTTCCCCGGTGAGGTGATGGTGTTCGACGCGGTGCCGGCGCGGATGCTGCACGCCCAGCAGCGCTGGCACCAGGCACCCGGGGAGGGCTATCAGCCGCAGGAGTGGCAGTGGGGCATGGACGCCTCGGTGCGGCGCCGGATGACGGTGCTTCCCGGGGTCTCCGAGCTACGGGAGGTGCCGCAGGTGCGCGGCCGGGGACTGCTGTTCGGTGGCCTGCTGCCCACCCTGCGCCGCATTCCCGGGCTGGCGGAGCTGCTGCCCGCGTTCCCGGTGCTGCGCGCCCAGTTCGCCGGCTAACCGAGCCCAGCCGCTCCGACCGATGCAACGGAGGTGGCTTCGGGACACCGAAGTCCCTCAACCCGGATCTGCAGAAGCATCGCGTGTTGATCTTTTCATTTCGGTGATCTTGTTGCCGGGTAGCGTCCGCGGGGTAGGCGCGGGCGGCGCGCGGAGCGCACTACTCGACCGGGGATGGTGAACAGCTTGCGTCGCAGCGTGGACACCCGGGCCAGTACCGACGGCGGGGAGCAGGCCCGCGTGGGGAAGCAGATACTGTTCGTCGTAGCTGACCGCGACTCGCGCGAGGTATTCATCGCGGTCCGCCGAGTGGGGATGTCGGTCCCAATTCGGCGATCGCCGCGAGTACGGCGTCGCGAGCGTCCTGCTCGAGTCTGACCCCGATCAGCACGTAGTAGGCCAGGCCCTCGGTGAGCGCGACCAGCGCGACGGCGGCCGCGTATGGGTCGACCCCCTCGGCGATGTTCCCGCCGGCCTGCTCGGCGGCTACCAGTTCGGCCAACCGGCGATGCAGCCGCGCATAGTCCTCCCGCAGCCGCGCGGCAATCGCTTCGTCGGCCAATGCGAGCGCGGTGAACGACTGACGAACCCGCATGTGCAACGCGGTGGGCTCATCGTGCGGGATCAGCTCGGTCAGCACCACCCTCAGCGCACCACCGGGACTATCGGCGCCGGGGTGCACGTCGATGCGGTCGCTGGCCAGCTCGTTGGCCCGCAAGAACGCCGCCTCGATCAGCTCCTGCTTGGTGCCGAAGTAGTGCTGCACCCGCCCTCCCGACACCCCAGCCCGGGCAGCCACCTCGGCCAGCGACACCGCGGAAAGGCCGCGTTCGGCGACGATGGCCAACACCGCGTCGGCCATCTCGGTGCGCCGCTGTGCATGCGCGGCGCCCAGCCCTCTGGCTCGTGGTCCCACCCACCTATTTTAGCAATGTGGTTACATTGAATTGATGCGGCCAGCAAGGACACGCAGAGGGCAGATGCGAAACCAGACGGGGTGGGGCGGGGTGCTTGCGCTGGCCTGCGCCGGCCAGCTGATGGTGGTCCTCGACGTCTCGGTGGTCAACGTCGCACTGCCGGTGATCCAGCACACGCTCGGGTTCGATCCGATCGATCTGCAGTGGGTGGCCAACGGCTACACGCTGGCATTCGCCGGGTTCCTGCTGGTTGGTGGGCGCCTCGCCGACGTCTACGGGCGGCGGCAGGTCTTCTTGGCCGGCCTTGCGCTGTTCACCGCGGCCAGTCTGACCGGCGGCTTGTCCAGCGATCCGGCGATGTTGGTGGCCGCCAGGGCAGCACAAGGGCTGGCCGCCGCCGTACTCGCCCCTGTGACCTTGACCGTGCTTTCCACCAGCTATCCCGACGGCGCGGCCCGCACTCGTGCGCTGGCGATCTGGACCGCTGTGAGTATCGCTGGCGGCGCGGGAGGCAACCTGCTCGGCGGCGTGCTCACCGAACTTCTGTCCTGGCGCTCGGTGCTGCTGATCAACGTGCCGATCGGGGCGGTGGCCATCATCGCCGCGCTCCGCCACCTACATGGTGAGCAGCCGCAAGGCGCTCCGGCTCGACTGGATCTGCCCGGGGCGCTGCTGGCCAGCACCGGGCTGGTCGCGTTGGCCTACGCCATCACTCGGGCACAGACCCACGGCTGGGCCACGCCCGCCACACTGGCCACACTGTGCCTCGCGGTCCTCGCGGTGGGCGCGTTCGCGCTGATCGAGACCCGCCACGCCAGCGCGCCGCTGCTGCCTCCGGCGCTGCTGCGCAACCGAGCCATCTCGCTGGGCAACCTCGCGATGCTGCTGGCCGGGGCCAGCTTCCAGGTGCCGATGTGGTACTTCTTAACCCTCTACATGCAGAACGTGCTGCACTACAGCGCCCTGCTCGCCGGGATCGGCTTCCTACCGCACACCCTGCTCACGCTGGCCGTGGGCCTGCGGGTTACACCGTGGCTGATGCAGCGAATCGCCCACCGGGCGCTGATCGCGGTCGGTGGGCTCATCGCCGCGACCGGCTTCGCCTGGCAGAGCCTGATCAGCACACACAGCACCTACCTCAGCGCCATCCTCGGCCCGGCCGTGCTCATTGCCGTCGGCGGCGGACTACTGAACACCCCATTGACCAGCACGGTCATCTCCGGCGTCCACGCCACCGACGCCGGGGTTGCGTCAGGGCTGATGAACACCGCCAAACAGGTCGGCGGAGCGCTGGGGCTGGGCGCGCTGATCGCGCTCGCCGCCAACCCGAACAACCCGACACCGGCCGAGCTCGTGACGGGCTACCACCGGGCCTTCCTCACGATGGCCGCGCTGCTCCTGCTGACCGCCGCGATCACCCCGCTGCTTCCCGTCCACCGCGACGCCGTACTCGGCACCCATTGACTCCAACGCCCCCTGGTGGCCTAGACAACCCGATACCTTCCGTCGAATCGTCCCTGCTCAAACACCTACAAGGCAGCACGAACTCACTTGTCAATGAAGTCCGGCCCTGGATTCGGGCTCGAGGCCACCCTGGTGCCGTTGTGTGGCGGAGGCGGCGGGGCCATGATCGCCGGCATCGCAGCGGTGCGTCGGGTGGCGGACGGCTCGCTGGTCCCGCACGCCGAACTGACGGGTGGCCTGCTCAACGACATGCTGGTGGACTCGCACGGGTGCGCGTACGTGGGCAACTTCGGTTTCGACCTGATGTCCGGCGGCCCGCCGAGGACGGCGAACCTGGTGCTCGTACGGCCGGACGGCACGACCGGAGTGGCCGCCGAGGAGTTGGCCTTCCCCAACGGGATAGTGCTGGTCGACGGCGGCACGACGCTGGTGGTGGCCGAGACGCTCGGCAACCGGTTGTCCGGCTACACCGTCGGCCCGGACGGTGCGCTGAGCGAGCGGCGCGACTGGGCGCCCTTCGGACCGTCACCGACCGGTAGCGAGGTGGCCGAGATGCTGGCCGAGTCGTCCGTGGCACCGGACGGGATCTGCGCCGCGCCGGACGACTGTGCGCTGGGCGGCGCGGACGGGCACACGCTGTTCATCTGCGCGGCTCCGTCGTTCCTCGAACACGAGCGACGCGACACCCGGGAGGCCGTGCTGCTCGCGGCAACGGTCTAGCTCGCCTCGAGTCAGCCGCCGCTGGTGGAGTGCACGTCTACCAGCGGCGTGTGCGGCACCATGATGTGGCCCGCGCCGTTCTGGCAGGTGCCGTAGATCGCCGGCGTGCAGGCGTCAGCGGTTGGCGCCGGGTCCTTGTCGTTGCCGTCGGTGTTCTTCGTGTCGGCGGCATTCGCCGCACCGACCACGGACAACGTGGCCCCGGTGACGATCACGGCGGTGAGCACAATGCGGCGAACGTGGCTCATTCGTATCCTCTCAAGATTTTGCTGCACCGACACGCGGCACTGGACTGTCCCGCTCGCAGAGGTAACGAGCCCGACCGGAGTCGAATGATGCTCCAGCACTTGATTCACATGATCGGGTGTATGCCGAGGTCTGGACAGCCCACAGCGGCACGCTGGAGCGGGCCTACACAGCGATGTCCCGGTGCACCCTAAGTGGGGTGCACCGGGACATCGCCGCGGTAGCTCTGGACTCAGAGGCCGCCGAGGCCGCCGAGGAGGCCACCGCCGCTGGTGGCGCTGTCGGTCGGGCTGCTGCCGCTGTCGCTGTCGTTGGAGTCGGAGTTGTTGTCGTCCGAGCTGCCGCTGTCCTTGGCGTCGGTGTCCGTGCTAGCGCTGTCCTTGGCGTCGCTGGCGGCGCTGGAGGCGCTGTCCTTGGCGTCGCTGGCGCTGCTGCTGGAGCTGTCCTTGGCGCTGCTGCCGCTGGAGGAGTCGGAGGCGTAAGCGGCGCCGGCGACGCCGACCATGGTCAGTGCGGCAGCCGCGGTAGCGATGACGATCTTCTTGAGCACGTGAAGTCCCTTTCGATAGACGCTGCTGCGCG
>DASYBQ010000087.1:0-16288 GCA_036500625.1 Pseudonocardia sp.
AACACGGCGGTGGCCGCCGGTGGCAGTAACTATCGGACGATCCTCAGGTATCGCCCCGACGGGCAGTTGGTCGACTACCGGTGACCGTTCTGTCGCTTGTTCGGTGGCCATCGGGGACTGTGCGGCCGTGGGTTGTGCGGGTGTGGGTTGTGCGGGTGTGGCTGGAGGACCTGCGGGCCCCGGTCGGCCCGCCGAGTCTGCGGCGGTTCGCCAACCAGGCCGATGCCGTCGCGTGGGCGGCGGCGGAGTTGGAGCGGCTGCGGGTGGCTGAGGGGCATCGGCTCGGCGGTGACGGGTGTCTGTGTTACCTCGCTCGGGTGCGCGGGCCGGCGCACCGCCTCGGACGGCCTGCCTGTTCAGCGATTGGGAACCGGTCGAGTGGGACGACGAGAGCCCTTGAGCACCGGCCGGTGATCGGTGGCCCCGCCCCGGTCGCCGGCCGGCCCGAAATCCGGCACCATGAAAGGTAGCGTGAGATGGGCAAACACGATCCGCCGAAACCCCCGGTCGACCCGAACACGGACGGTTCGGCGCCGGGGGTACCGCCGCCGCTCGACCCGGGGAAGCACGAGAAGTGACCGACACACCCGAGGTGCGGGCGCGGCGGCTGGTCGACGAGCTCACCCACCGGGGTGCTGTGTCGCAGCGAATGGCCGCCGCGCTGCGCGCTGTCCCGCGCCACCTGTTCATCCCGGACACGATCTACCGCCACGAGCGCGGCCGGGCCGGGAACGACCTCGTGCCGGTGCGCCGTGGCGAGCAGCCGGAGGAATGGCTGCGGCTGGTCTATGCCGACGAGGCGGTCAATACCCAGGTCGACGACGGGCAGCCGGCCGAGGACGGTACCGGGTGGGAGGTCACCTCGTCTTCCTCGCAGCCGTCGGTGGTGGCCGGGATGCTCGACGAGCTGCACGCGCAACCCGGTGACCGGGTGTTGGAGATCGGTACCGGCACCGGCTGGCACGCCGCGCTGTTGGCGCACCTGGTCGGGCCGGAGAATGTGACCAGCGTCGAGGTGGATTCCACGATCGCCGACCGAGCGCGGGCGGCGCTGGACTCGGCCGGGTACGGCAAGATCAGCGTGATCACCGGTGACGGTGTGGTCGGCTGTCCGGGCGGAGCGCCCTACCACCAGGTCATCGCAACAGTAGGAGTGGCCCGAGTCCCGTACCCGTGGGTGGAACAGACCCGCTCCGGCGGGCGGCTGGTGGTGCCACTGACCGGCGACTACCAGCCCCCGGGTGTCGTCGCGCTCACCGCGCACGGCGACGGCACCGCGTCCGGGCGGCTCTCCGGCCCGGCGGACTTCATGGCGCTTCGCGCACAACCCGGCCGGCACCGGCCACCGGTACACACCGTGCTCGACGATGTGCCCGCCGAGCGGGAAACGACCACCGACGTGCACCCGTGGCACCTGGCCGGCGACCGAGACGCGGCCACCGCGATCGGGCAGTGGGTGACCGGGGTCCGCCGCGTGTGGCAGCCGGCCGGCCCACTCGGCACCCTCTGGCTCTACGCCGCCGAATCCCGCTCGTGGGCCTGCCTGGAGCTGCTCGACGAACCGCCCTACCCGGTGCGCCACGCCGGCCCACGCCCGTTGTTCGACGAGGTCGTCGGCGCCTACCACCGGTGGCGGAACGTCGGCGAACCAGCAACCAATCGGTGGCTCGTGACCGTCGCCTCCGAACGGCAGACGATCACGTTGCGGCGCTGAATCCCGCCCAATCCTGCCACCTTCGTTGCCGAGGCCGGTTCGGCTTGGAATTTGGCCCGGTTCGAGTGAACCCGCCCGTCTGGCCCAGCCGAAACCGGGTCGGTTCCGAAGTCGCGGCATGCACCCGGACAGGCTGGGTGGTCCATAAAGGAGCAAACAGGTGATCGCAGTAAAGCGAGTCGGGGTGGTGATCGCGACGGCCGCACTGGCAGCGTCGCTGGCCGCGTGTGGCGGCGGAAGTGACTCGTCGGCCCCGCCGGCCCAGCAGGCACCGCCGCCGGCGGCCGCCCCGTCTTCGGAACAGGCCGCGCCGTCCGACGGTGTGACCAAGGCGTCCGACACCTTCGGTGCCGCCTGCTCGAAGCTGCCGCAGGGCAACGCGCCGGGTTCGCTGGACTCGATGGGCCCGCAGCCGGTCGCCACCGCCGCGTCGACCAACCCGCTGTTGACCACGCTGGTCAAGGCGGTCGGTGCGGCCGGGCTGGCCGACACGCTGAACCAGCAGAAGGCAATCACCGTGTTCGCGCCGTACAACGGTGCCTTCGAGGAAGTACAGAAGGCCCTCGGCGCGCAGAAGTTCAACGCGCTGCTCGCGGACAAGACAGCGCTGGGCAATGTGCTGAAGTACCACGTCATCGCGCAGCGCTACGACCGCCAGGGCCTGGTGACCGCCGCTAGCGTGCCGACCCTTGCCGGTGGCGACCTGCAGATCAAGGACGCCGGCTCGACCATCACCGTGACCGACGGCTCCGGCCAGACCGCGAACGTGTTGTGCGGCAACGTCCCCACCGCCAACGCCACCGTCTTCGTGATCGACAAGGTACTGATGGCCAAGAAGTCCTAACTGGCTTCCCGCGCCTGAACCGGGTCGGCCCCTCCCCGGGGGGCCGACCCGGTTCATCTGCGTAGTGCCGAAGGGCCAATCCATACCGCTCGCCGCCACGAAGAAGATTCGGATACGGCGAGTATGTGACGGAAGGAGTCCGATGAACGTCGGCGACCAGGTGAGCGACTTCGAGCTCACCGACGAGAATGGGCAGCGCCGCAGCCTCAGCACCATGCTGGGCAGCGGCCCGGTGGTGTTGTTCTTCTACCCCATCGCCTCCAGCGGCGGGTGCACCCAGGAGGCATGCCACTTCCGCGACCTGGCGGCGGACTTCGCCACGGTGGGTGCGCAGCCGGTCGGCATCAGCCCGGACTCGGTGGACAAGCAGCGGAAGTTCGCCTCGGAGCAGTCGCTGGGCTTCCCGCTGCTGTCCGACGAGGGCGGCGCGGTGGCGAAGGAGCTGGGTGCCTGGCGGCGGCTGATACCGATCCACACCAAGCGGCTCACCTTCATCATCGGCGAGGACCGCCGCATTATGGAGATCATCAAGGGTGAGATGCAGTTCGACCGGCACGCCGACGAGGCGCTGCGCATCCTGAAGGAGCACCGCGCCGCGGCCTGACACGGCCGCCCCACAACTAATGCCGCAAGGGTGGGCTTCGAGGACCTTTCGCGTCCCTGAAGCCCACCCTGGTGGCATGTGTGGGGCGGATCCGCGCGGGGAGTTACTTGAAAGGCGTCGCGGGGTCTGAGCCGCCGTCCTTCTTCTGCTTCTTGATCGCGCGCTTCTCTTTGAGCGACTTGCCGGACTTCTTGGACAGCGCCTGGCGCGGTGACTTGTCGGACACGGCTTGCTCCCCTCGCGGGCCGCTGCACGGCCCGGCACGGAGTCTGACCGCCATGGATCGAACCCGAGCGGTGCCTGTCCCTCCGACTCTCAGATGCGACATACGGGTGCTGGCACAGCTCCCGGACGGCCTTCCAAGTGACAGTACGCCGAGTGTGACCGCTCGCGGGATGGTCGAGCGCCTCCTCTCCGCCGAGACCCGAGGAGACCAGCGACCCCGTGGGCCTAGTTGCCGAGCACGCTGCTCAGGGGGCCCTTGTGCGCCTTGTGTTCCGAACCGTGGCTCGACTCCGGCGAGCGGGGCGCTGCGGACTGGTCTGACCCGTAGGTCTGGTTCGGTGCGCCGGTCGTGCCGTAGGTCGAGTTGGGGTCGTTGTTCGGCGCCGGTGACCTGTAGGCCGGGTCGGGAGCGCTGTCGGCAGGGTCGGGTCGGCCACTGAGTTGGCTGAGGCTGCGGGTCAACGGGTCGTCGGTGAGGCGGCGGGGTGCGGAGTAGGCACGGCGGTTCGCTTCCGTCGGCTGCCGGTTCGCCGGACCCTCGTACGCCGGCGCGGCCTGACCGGGGGCACCGGGAGGCAGCTGGCCCGGGGCACCTGGCGGAACTGCATCCCCGGGAAACGCCGCGGGCGGCGGCGCCGGGTTGTACCGCGCGCTGGGGTCGAAGCCGCCAGCGCTCGGCGGACCGCCCGGCAGCTCACTTGACGGCACCGGGCCGTCCGGCAGGGCCGCCGGTGGCGGTGGGCCGGCCGGTACCCCCGGCGGCGGGGCGAGCCCTGCTGGCGGAGCGTCCAGCGCCGGGTCTCCCGGCGGCGGGACGTCGGGTTGGGGGGCTGCCGGGGGCGGAGCTTGGGGAAGCCCGTTCGGCGGCAGGGCGACGCCGGCCGCTGGCCCACTGCCCGGGGCAGCCGTCTGGGCCGCGGTCGCCCGGGCGTCGACGGGTCCCGGCGTGTTCGGGTGTTTGCCGCTGTGCGCCAACGCAACGCTGCCCGCGATGACCCCGCCCGTAGCGATGATCGCGCTGGCCACGATCACGATCCGCTTGCGCAGTCCGGCGTGCGGGCTCCGGTGCTGGCCGCTGTCTACGGCCGACTCGTAGTCACCTTCGGCGTTGTCGTCATCGCCGTCGGCCGGCTCCTCGTGGGAGTCGTCCTCGTAGTTGTCGGCGTAGTAGTTGCCGTAAGGCGCGCCGACGGCGGGCATTGCGGAGGTTGCGTCGGCGTTGGGTACTACGATCACCGCCGTGGGATGGTCGCCGTCGCTGACGTCGTGGTCGCTGACGTCGTTGTCGCCGTGGCGGCCGTCGACATCGTCGTCGAAGTCGACGAAGCCGTCGAAGTCACCGTGCCGGCCGTTGACATCGCGGCTGTCGTCGAAGTCGTCGCGGTCCTCACTGTGCCGGCCGCCGATACCGCCGATGCCGCGGTTGTCGGCGCGGTCGCTCTCGTCGCGGTCACTGTCGTCGGACCACGGCTTGAGATCCGTGCGGTCATCCTGCGCGAACTCGAACCTCGCCATGTGAGACGCCCCCTCCCCGGTAGCCCGGTAACGCGTCGTGCGTAGCTGTGCGCACGCTGTAACGCCGTACCCATAATGACATCGAGCAATCAGGCGTCGATCCGGGGTCGGACTGGCCGGGCGGATGTCCAACAAATCCCCGGTCAGCAGGGCCGACGAGCCCTGGCAGTCGACCCGGCGGACCTCGCCGGGAGCCCCTGGTGGCCGGTTGGCGACGGGCAACTTCGGGCTTGGAGAGCGGCAGAATCACCCGGTCAGTTACTCCGCAACAACTTGTCCGGACAACACTCAGGAATAGCTCAGCCCCCATCCATAGCGGTATGGATGGGGGCTGAACTGTGTCGGGGTGGCGGGATTCGAACCCACGGCCTCTGCGTCCCGAACGCAGCGCGCTACCAAGCTGCGCCACACCCCGATGGCCTGACGGCCGAACGGGAGTCTAGCTGATGTCCGCGGCGGCCGATGACACGGCTCTCCCGACACGGGCGCCGCCGGCCCGCCCGCGAGTTGGCTCGACGGCGCGTGGCACCAGGGTGAGCAGGCTGGCCTCCGGCGGGCAGGCGAACCGCACCGGCGCGTACGGCGAGGTGCCCAGCCCGGCCGACACGTGCAGCCAGCTGTGCACCCCCCACCGGGACGCGCCGCGCGCCCGGGAGCGGTCCAGCCCGCAGTTGGTGACCAGCGCTCCGAAGCCGGGCACCCGCAGCTGCCCGCCGTGCGTGTGCCCCGCCATGACCAGGTCGTAGTCGTCGGCGGCGAAGCTGTCCAGCACCCTCGGCTCCGGGGAGTGCGTCAGCCCCAGCCGCAGGGTCACCGCCTCGGTGACCGGCCCGGCGACCTTGTTGTACCGGTCCCTGCGCAGGTGGGGGTCGTCCACCCCGGCCACCGCGACCGGCTGACCGGCCACCTCGAGGCGCAGCCGTCGGTGGGTGGCGTCGAGCCAGCCGTGTTCCAGCATGGCCGCGCGCAGGTCCCGCCATGGCAGCGCGGTGCCCTTCACCCAACTGCCTCTTCGCCTGCGCAGATACCTCATCGGGTTCTTCGGCGTCGGGCCGTAGTAGTCGTTGCTGCCGAACACGAACACCCCCGGCGTGGCCAGCAGCGGGTCCAGCGCACGGAGCACCGCCGGCACCGCCTTCGGGTGCGCGAGGTTGTCGCCGGTGTTGACCACCAGGTCCGGCGCCAGCCCGGCGAGCTCGGCCACCCAGCGCTGCTTGGCGCGCTGGCCGGGCAGCATGTGCAGGTCGGACACGTGCAACACCCGCAGGTTGGGACTGCCCGGCGGCAGCACCGGCAGCGTCGCGGTGCGCAGCGTCCAGTGCCGCCGCTCGATCAGTGCGGCGTATCCGATGGTCGCCACGCCGAGCCCGAGGGCGCCGAGGGCGCCGTGGGCCAGGCGGCGGAACAGCTTGCTCACACCGTCAAGCCTACTTAGCGAAGGTCGCTAGGCTGCGCGGTCATGGGTCTGAAAGCTCAACTGCGTGACGATCTGACCGCCGCGATCAAGGGGCGCGACGAGCTCACCAAGTCCACCCTGCGGATGACGCTGAGCGCGATCACCTCGGCGGAGGTGGCCGGCAGCACCGCGCGGGAGCTGGACGAGCCCGAGGTGCTGAAGGTGCTGATGCGGGAGGCCAAGAAGCGCGCCGAGTCCGCCGAGGCGTTCGACGCGGCCGGGCGCGCCGAGCTGGCCGGCAAGGAGCGCGCCGAGGCGGAGGTGCTGGCCCGCTACCTGCCTGCCCAGCTGACCGACGGCGAGATCAATGCGCTGGCCGATCAGGCCATCGCCGAGGTGGCCGCCGAGACCGGTGCGGAGCCGGGCCCCCGGCAGATGGGCCAGGTCATGAAGGCGGCTACCAGCGCCGCGGCGGGCCGGGCCGAGGGTTCCCGGGTCGCCGCCGCGGTGAAGTCCCGCCTGCTCGGCTGACCGAGGACCCGCTCATGCGCCGGGGGCTGCTCCGGCCACGCCTGGCTGCGCGGGCGGTGGCGCGGCCGCGCCACCCCTCGGTGGCGTCCCGGAGTCGCCCGGAATGCCGGCGGCCGGCTGGGTGCCCGGTGTCACAGCGGTGTCCGGCGCGGCCCCGGGGGCGACACCCGGCGCCGGTGCCGCACCGCTGGTGACCTGGCCGGGCGGTGGTGGTGGCGGTGGCACCTCGCCGGTGCTCACCTGCAGCGTGATGGTGTCGCCTGGCAGCGCGATGCCGTGCTGGGACTGGCCGACCACCACGCCCTTCGGCGCCCGGTTGTCGGTGTCCTGCAGGGTGGTCTTCCAGCCGGACCGGGTCAGTACCGACTGGGCGTCGTCAGCTGCCTTGCCGATCACCTCGGGTACCCGGGCCGCGTCGCCGCCGTTGACATAGCGGTCCTCGGTGGGTGGCAGCGGTGGCGCCGGCTGGCCGGCAAGGTAGCCGTTCATCGCCCGGAAGAAGGTCCGCGCGGGCGCCTTGCCGCCGTAGATGTTCCCGCTTGAGCAGGCCACCGGCGGCGACTCACCGCCGGGGTCGCACAGCTGGCGCGGCGAGGGCGAGTTGTCGAAGGTGATCACCGCGCCGGCAGCCTGCGGCAGCACACCGAAGAAGCCGGCCGACTTGTACTCCTGGGTGGTGCCGGTCTTGGAGCCGATCGGGCGGTTCCAGCCCAGCGCCTTCGCCGAGGCCGCGGCGGTGCCCATCACGTCGTCGTGGCTCAGCCCGTTCAGCAGTGTGTTGGCCAGGCCCTCGTCCAGCACCCGCTCGCAGGGCAGCTCGGTGATCGGGACGCGGTGGCCGGCGGAGTCGGTGATCTCCTCGACGGGGCTCGGCGGGCACCACATGCCGCCGCTGTCCAGCGTCGCGCCGACGTTCGCCAGCTCCAGGATGCTGGTCGGGGTGACGCCGAGGGTGAAAGAGGCCAGGTTCTGCGCCTTGGTCACCTCGGCGATGGAGTGGTCGGTGCGCTTACCGGTGCGCGGGTCGATGAACGGGGTGGTGGCCAGCGAGCGCATGCCCATCCGGACCGCCATGTCCACCACCGGCGCCACCCCGGTGAACTCCTCCAGCTTCACGAACGCGGTGTTCGGCGACAGCGCCAGCGCCTCCCACATCGGCATCCGGCCGGCATAGCTGCCGTCGTTGCGGACCGGGATCGGCCGCCCGGCGCCGTCCCGGTAGATCGGCGAGGCGTACCCGCTGGCCGGCACCTGCATCACGTAGTTGATGCCCAGCCCCTTTTCCAGTGCCGTGGCGGCGGTGAAAATCTTGTAGATGGACCCGGCTCCGAGGTTGACCGGCTCGTAGGGCAGCCCGTAGCTGGTCTCCTCGGCGTCGGCGTGCAGCCCGAACGTCCGGTTGGCCACCATCGCCAGCACCCTGTGCTTGTCGGTGCCTGGCGCCACCAGGGACATCACGTTCGCCACATGCGGCTGCCCCGGCGGCACCTCGGCGTCCACGGCGGCCTTGATCTGCGCCATCGCCTTCGGGTCCAGCGTGGTGCGCACCGTGTATCCGCCGCGGTTGAGCTGGTCGGTGGTGAAACCCGCCTGGGTCAGGTACTCCACCACGTACTTGCAGAAGTAGCCGGCGTCGCGTGCGCCGATGCACCCGTTCGGCCGATTGTTCAGCGGGTTCACCACACCCAGCGGGGCGGCCGTCGCCTCCCGCGCCTGCGCCTCGGTAATCATGCCCTGCTCGGCCATCGACCTGATCACGATGTTGCGCCGGTCCAGTGCGGCCTGCGGGTGACTGACCGGGTCGTAGGCGCTGGTGCTGCGCACCATGCCGGCGAGCATGGCGGCCTGCGGCACGGTGAGCTTGTCCGGCGTGGTGTTGAAGTAGGTCTGCGCGGCCGAGGCCACCCCGTAGGCGTTGTTGCCGAGGAATACGATGTTCAGGTAGCCGGCAAGAATCTGGTCCTTGCTCTGCTCCTTCTCCAGCTGCAGCGCGATCCGGATTTCCCGCAGCTTGCGCGCCGGGGTCTGCTCGGTGGCCTTGAGCCGGTCCGACTCGGTCTTCGCCGCGACGTAGAGCTGGTAGTTCTTCACGTACTGCTGGGTGAGCGTCGAGGCGCCCTGCACCACGTCGCCGGACGCGGAGTTGGCCACCATGGCGCGGATGGTGCCCTGCCAGTCCACGCCCTGGTGGTCGTAGAAGCGGCGGTCCTCGATGGCCACGATCGCGGCCTTCATCGACGGCGCGATGCCTTCGGCGGACACCACCGAGCGGTTCTGGTCGTAAAGGTAGGCGATCGGAGTGCCGGCCGAGTCGGTCACCGTGGTCGCCGACGGCAGCGGCTGGTCGGCCAGGTCGGAGGACGCGCTGGACACCGTGTCGGAGGCCTTGTTGGACGCCGCGCCGAGGCCGGCCGCCACCGGAAAGATCATTCCCGCGAGCAGGATGCCGCCGACGAGGCACAGCCCGGCCAGCTTCGCCACCAGCTGCCCCGCCGGCTCGCCGGCCCGCCCACTACGCACATCGGAAGCTTACGCGGAACGGGCCTGCGTACTTAGGTATGTCACCCTGTGTGATTGAGTAATTTTCCAGGCTGGTTCGACGCAACCTCGGGCTGTTGACTGACGTCTATCAGCAAGACGGAATTCATCAGCCCGCTGGGACGCACCCGCGGCGCGTGACAAACTCGGGAGTGCGAAATGGTTGCGACGGGGGACTGGCGAGTGGCGGCTAACTGCCGAAACGGAGACCCGGATCGCCTTTTCGTGAGGGGCGCGAAGCAGCGCGCGGCCCGTGCTATCTGTCGCGGTTGTCCGGTTCTCACCCAATGTCTGGCAAAGGCGTTGGACGAGAAGATCGAGTTCGGCGTGTGGGGCGGTATGACTGAGCGGGAGCGCCGCGTGATGCTCAAGCGCCGCCCGGAGGTCACCTGCTGGGAGACCTTCCTCGGCAACGCCTCGGCCGCCCGCGAGCCGGCCAAGGTCACCGCGGCCGGTGCCGCGCCCGCCGCGTCGCTTGCTCAGCCCATCCCGCTCGCTGCGGTCCGCAAGGCGGCCCGGCTGGCACCGGTCGCCGGCCAGTGCACATCCGCTCCGGCCGCCGCGGCCGCCTGACCCGCTCGTTTCCCCGACCCGCTCGCCGCGTCGACCCCTTGGTCGGCGCGGTGGGTTTCGTTGTGCGTCGACTAGCGACCGGTGTGGGTTGCGCGGCCCTGAGTACTCGGCCTGAGTAGTAGGTATGTCACCCTGCGTGATTGAGTAGTTTCCCAGGCTGGTTCGGTGGAACCGAGGGCTGTTGACTTACGTCCATCAGCAAGACGGAATTCAACAGCCTCGCCGGGACGCACCGGCGGCGCATGACACCCGGGAGTCGAAATGGTTGCGACGGGGGACTGGCGAGTGTCGGCTAACTGCCGTAACGGAGACCCGGATCGCCTTTTCGTGACGGGCGCCAAGCAGCGCGCGGCCCGTTCTATCTGCCGAGGCTGCCCGATACTCACTCAATGCCTTGCAAAGGCGTTGGACGAGAAAATCGAGTTCGGCGTGTGGGGCGGCATGACCGAGCGGGAGCGCCGCGTGATGCTCAAGCGCCGCCCGGACGTCACCTGCTGGGAAACCTTCCTGACCACCGCGGCCACCCGCGAGGCGCACCGGGAAGCCGTGCCCTCGGCCCCGATGGCCCAGCCCATCCCGATCAGCGCCCGCCGCCCCGCTGCCGCCGCCACCTCGGCCGGCACCCCGATCCGCGAAGCCGCCTGACGGTCCCGGCAGCGACCCGAACGCCCGTTCCGGCTCCTCCCGCCGATACGGTAGCGGTGATCATCAGGACCTGAGTGCTGTTTGTCGCCCTCGAGGCAGCGCTGAAGTCTTGATGATCATGGTCTGGGGGTGCCGGCGGTGTCGGAGAGGACCGGGGTTGCCCACGCCTCCTCGGTCAGGCGGGAGCCGATCTCGCGCAGGCCGGCCAGGTCGGTGATGTCGCCGGCCACCGCGGGTACCGACACCACCGCGACGGTGGGGTGCGCGTGGGTGAACCGGGCGAGCAGGCGCCGCTCCCGCCTGGTGCGCTCCACCCGGTCGGCGTGCAGCCGCAGCACCGAGGCAGCCAGCGGTGAGCGGGTCGCGCCGTCCGCTTTCTCCACCCGTTCGGCCAGCTCACGGGCCTGGGTGGCGGACAGGTCTGCGAGCACCGGATGGGTCCGGTTCAGGATCAGCCCGGCCAGCGGCATCTGTTCGTCGGCCAGCCGGTCGACGAAGTAGGCCGCCTCGCGCAGTGCGTCCGGCTCCGGCGTCGCCACCACCACGAACGCGGTGCCGGGCGAGCGCAGCAGCTGGAAGGTCTGTTCCGCGCGCTCCCGGAAACCGCCGAACATGGTGTCGAACGCCTGCACGAAAGCCGATGCGTCGGCCAGCATCTGGCCGCCCACGATGGTGCCGACCGCCTTGGCGAACAGGTTGAACCCGACGCCGACGATCCGCCGCAGCCCGCGCCCGCCGGCTCTGGCCGGTGCGGAGAGCAGCCGGATCATCTTGCCGTCCAGGAAGGACGACATCCGTTGCGGCGCGTCCAGGAAATCGAGCGCAGACCGGGACGGCGGCGTGTCCACCACGATCAGGTCCCACTGGCCGGTCGCGGCGAGCTGGCCGAGCTTCTCCATCGCCATGTACTCCTGCGTTCCGGAGAACGAGGAAGAAATGGTCCGGTAGAAGGGATTGGCCAGAATCTTTTCCGCCCGGTCCGGGGTGCTGTGCGTGTAGACCATCTCGTCGAAGGTCCTACGCATGTCAAGCATCATCGCGTGCAGCTCGCCGCACGCGCCGTTGTCCCCGTTGTCTCTGTCGTTCACCCGGCCGGTGACGTCCGCTACCAACTTGGGCTCGTTGCTCAGCGCGTTGAGCCCGAGTGCCTCGGCCAGCCGGCGCGCCGGGTCGATGGTCAGTACCACGGTCCGCCGGCCTCGTTCGGCGGCGCGCACCGCCAGCGCCGCGGCGGTGGTGGTCTTGCCGACCCCGCCGGAGCCGCAGCACACCACGACGTTGGTCCTCGGGTCGTCCAGCACCGCGTCCAGGTCGAGGCGGGGCGTCACGCTCGGGCTCATCGCTCTAGTTCCTCATGCCTAACGGGGTCGCGCGGACCGGGTCGAGTGCGCGACCGGGCGAGCCCGCACACCCTGCTCGCCCAACCGCTCGGCCAGCTCGTAGATCGCACCCAGCTCGATGCCGTCCACCACCTCGGGCAGGGTCAGCCGGGGCAGCGGCTCGGTCGGGCCGGACGGCGGCCCGGCGTCAAGGCGGGCCAGTGCTGCCGTCTCGGCCTGCACCCGCACGGCGTGTTCCACGGTCTCGGTGATCAGCCCGTCCAGCTGGGCCTCGGTCAGTTGCGCGCCGGCCGACTCCAGGGCGGCCCGCACCCGGGCGCGGTCCACCCGCCCGCCCGCCGCGCTCTGCGCCGAGCGTATCGAAAGTCGGCGCTGGTCGGACCGGTTCACGATCACCGCGCCGGGGCGCAGCCGGGCGGCCTCCAGCTCGGCGACCGTCTCAAGGGTCTCGGTGACCGGCAGATCCTCCAGCAGGGTGACCAGGTGCACCACGGTGTCCGCCGAGTGCAGCAGCCGCACCACGCCCTCGCTCTGCCGGTGGATCGGGCCACTCTTCGCCAGGTCCGCCATGGCCTTGGTGACGTCCAGGAAGGTCACCACCCGCCCGGTCGGCGGCGCGTCCAACACCACCGCGTCGTAGTAGTGCCGGCCGTCGTCGCCGGTGCGCGTCACGCACTCCTTGACCTTGCCGGTGAGCAGCACGTCGCGCAGCCCAGGGGCCAGCGTGGTGGCGAACTCCACCGCGCCCATCCGGCGCAGCGCCGCGCCGGCGATGCCCAGGTTGTAGAACATGTCCAGGTAGTCGAGCAGCGCGGCCTCGGCGTCCACCGCCAGCGCGCGCACCTCGCCGCCGCCCGGTGCCACCGCGATCCGGCGCTCCTCGTAGGGCAGCGGGCTGGTGTCGAACGCCTGGGCGATGCCCTGGCGCCCCTCGAGCTCCACCAGCAGCGTGCGCCGCCCGTCGGTGGCCAGTGCCAGCGCCAGCGCCGCGGCTACCGTGGTCTTGCCGGTACCGCCCTTGCCGGTGACGACGTGCAGCCGGGCACGCTCCAGCTCTTCTGGCCACATAGCGTGCACCCTACGACGGTTCGTCGATCTAGGTGATGTGCTCAACCGGCCCGGTTGATGTGGTGAGCCCGGTGCCGCGGTGTGGTGCGCCGGCCTGGAGTGCCCGGTGAGGCGGCCCGACGTGCGGCTGGCTACCCGGCCCGGGATATGGTGCTGCCCATGACCGCCTCGGCCGCCGCATGGGAGTACGCAACCGTCCCGTTGTTGACCCATGCCACCAAGCAAATCTTGGACCAATGGGGCGCCGATGGGTGGGAACTCGTGACCGTGTTGCCCGGACCAACCGGGGAACAGCTCGTCGCCTACCTCAAGCGCCCGGTGTCGCACTGATGACGGCCAGCCAGCGGCTGCGTGAGCTGGGTATCGAACTGCCCAGTGTGGTGAAGCCCGCCGGGGCTTACCGCCCGGCGGTGCGTTCCGGATCGCTGGTGTTCACCGCCGGCCAGGTGCCGGTGGTGGACGGCCGCCTCGCCGCGACCGGCAAGGTCGGCGCCGAGATCGGTGTCGACGAGGCCGCCGGGCTGGCCCGCACCTGCGTGTTGAACGCACTGGCCGCGGTGGCCGACCTGGTCGGCATCGACGAGGTGCGGCGGATAGTCAAGGTCACCGGATTCGTGGCTTCCTCGCCGGGATTCACCGCCCAACCCGCCGTAGTCGATGGTGCCTCGGCGCTGCTGGGTGAGGTTTTCGGCGAGGCGGGGGAACATGCACGGTCCGCGGTCGGCGTAGCTGAGCTGCCGATGAACTCGCCGGTCGAGGTGGAGATCGTCTGTGAGGTTGGGGCGGGGGAGTAGTCATGACCGATTCGGGGCTGGACGCTGAGCGCGCCTGCCACGACCTGTTGATCCGGCTGGCGGGTCGGCTGCCGGAACGGCTGTTGTGGCGGCTGCGGGACTGGCTGGCCGCCGGTGGGCATGTCGCGTTGGCGCGCGGCGTGCCCAAGAACCTGCTGCGCCACCGCATCGGGCTGACCGAGGCGGAGCGCAGCCTGATGGAGGCGTGCCTTCCCGAGTGGGGCGCCGCGCAGCGTCAGCTGGACGCGGTCCTGCCCGCCGTGGAGCAGACCGAGACCACGGCCGCGTTCCGCGCCGAGCTGGCGTCGGGCGACCGGTGCGCAGACCTGCCGGGCGTGGCCGGCTGGCGTGACAGCATCGACCTGATGCTGGCCGCCGTGGTCCGGGGCCACCCCGGCGCCAAGGAACTGCGCCGCAGCTGGCGGATGGACCGTCCCCGGCCGCAGCGGGTGGTGCTGGCCCACGTGACCGAAGACCTGCCGGCGCTGACCGGCACCCTGCAGCGGATGTTGCGCGCGCACGGCGACCTGACTCCCTGTGTCGAGGTGGTGTCGCCGCCACTGGCCCTACCGGCATACCACCGGATGGCGCTGCGCGACTCGGTGTCACTATGGCGGTCCTCGGATCGGGAGCCGCCGCCTCGGATCCGACGTGACTCGACCGGCACGCTGGTCGATGCGTGACGTGGGCTGAGTCGAGTCGGAGCGCAGGAGGCGAAATGTCCGAAGGCCTTGAAGACGTCGACGTCGCCGTTGAGATGCACAGCCTTTTGCTCTCGTTCGCGGGTTTGGTCGACGACGAGCTGCTCGGCTGGTGTCGGGAGCTGCTCGCGGTCGGTGAGAGCGACTACGCGCTCGAGTTGATGACCGCGACGGTGCAGGCGGACCGGGTCCGGCTGCCCCCTCGGCTGCACGACGACCTTTTCCGCGCCGCCAGCCGCCGCAGGACTCTTGGTCGGGGGGAGACACTGCCGGCGCCGGATCCGGCGCCGAGGATGCGTCACCGGTTCACCGTCGACCCCACCGAGCACGGGTTCCCGCCGAGGGCCAAGGAGCTTTCGCCGGATGCCGCGCTGCACCGGGTGCCGCCGAGGCTGCTTCGCGACTGCCAGCTCTGGCTGACCTGGCGGATCACCCCGGCCGGCAGCGCACCGGGTCCGGTGCCCCACCTGGTCGTACTGATCGAGGTGCTCGACGGTGCCGGCGCCGATGTGCTCGCCTACCAGGTGGCCGAGGTGTTGTCGTTGGCCGGCACGTTTGCCTCGGTCGAGGTGTTCGCCGCCGACGCCGAGCTTGGCGACTACCACCGCGCCGCGCTGGAAGATGCGAACCCGGTGATCAGCTTGGACGCCGAGGAGCCGCACGGTTTCGGCAACGAACCGCTGGGGGAGCCGGAACCGCACCCGGTCCAGGGCCGACCACGCGCTGACCAGCCGCCGAACGGCATGCCCCGGCGGAACAACGGGCTCGAGTCGCCGACCGCCGATGAGATTCGGCCGATGCCGCCGCCGGCGTCCGACGAGCCGCCGCGCCGCGCGCCCATGCACCCGGTGGACCGGGTGATCACCGCCCGGGGCTCCGCCCCGCGCCGGCCCCGGCCGAGCCCCGCCGAACGCCAGCCAGGCAGTCTGGACGACGTTGCCTCCGGGCTCAACTTCGAGCGCGGCGCGGCCGGCGAGGTCTCCTATCTCGGCGAGCACACCGACGGACCGGAGGAAAGCCACGACGAGCCGGTGGACGGTCCCTCGGAACCACGCTCGCCGAGGGAACGCCCGAGAGACCCATTGTGGACGCCGTCGCGGGAGAACGGGCCGGAGGGCGTGCCGCCGCGAGCGGTGCCACAGGCTCCGGATGGCCCGCGCCCGGAGGGCCCGCGCCCCGAGGGTGCTCGGGCGGATGGTCCGCCTCGGTTGGATGGTCCTCGGCCGGGTGGTCCGGATGGTCCGCCTCGGGTTGACGGGCCTCGCCCGTCCGGCCCGGACGGGCCACGGGCCGATGGGCCACGGGCCGATGCGCCAAGGGCTGACCTACCGCGGAGTGAGCTGGCCCAGGGGGACAGTCTCCGGGGCGATGGTCCCAGGGGTGACGACCCGAGGGTGGACCGTCCGCGCCCGGACGGTCCGCCCCGCGGCGGACCTGAGCGGGCCAGACCTGGTCGACCGGGCGGACCCGCTACCGGGCAGTTTCCGGCGCCGGAGCGTGCGCCCGGCCGGCCAGGTGTGCCGAACCGCGGCCCGCAGCGACCGGCCGACATTTCGGACACCCCGCCGTCCGGCCTCTCCGACGTGGAGCAGCGGCTGCTGCGCCAGCTGCACGAGGAGCTGGCCGCCAGGGAAGACGACGGCCGGCCGCCGGATGTCGACCAGCCGCCGTCCCGGGCGTTCCGCAGCACCAACGGCAACCGCAAACGTCCCCCACGCAACAACGGCCCGGACCGAACCAACTGAGCCAGCGCCGCTTGGCCTTCCGATAAGTCGACGGCACACAGCCAGTGGTCGCCCC
>DASYBQ010000088.1:0-47935 GCA_036500625.1 Pseudonocardia sp.
CGTTCGTCCTGAGCCAGGATCAAACTCTCCATAGAAAACCCTGACAAACAAAAAACACAAACTGGCATAAACAAACCACCAACACGCCACAAGACGTGTCAGAAAAAGCTCAGCACACTGTTGAGTTCTCAAAAGACATCCGCGCACCGGCTCCGGTCACGATCAGGTGACCCGACCCGGGGCAACTCTCTTACGATACACAGTTCGAGACGCGGTAGCAACCGCACGCCCTGTAAATCTTGAGGATGGTCGCTCAGTGCGGTTCGTACCTGGTAGCCCTTGGTCTTCCCGGCTTCCGTACGCCCCTGTTCGGCGACGAGGAGAAAGTTACACACCCGGCCAACGTCGAGTCAAATCGGGGGTACCTTTTCGTGACGCGCAGGGTTTCCGCAGGTCAGCGGCCCGCAACTGGGCCTCGCACGTTCAGGTGGCCGGTCCAGCGCCGGATATGGCGGCGCAGCAGGGCACTGTGAGCCCGATTGCTTTGCAAGATCCTCCGCCTGGCGCGGTCGCGGCGGCCGGGCTCAGTCCGGCCGCCGCACGGCCGAGGGACCGCGCCGCCCTCGACGCAACCCGCCCGGCCGGTACTGGCTCACCGCCGGGGAGCCGTCCAGCCAGAAGCGCCACGGCAGCTCGGCGGCCGAGGCAACGCCGACCCGGGGGCCGCGGCAGACCTCGGTGGGTGCCACCGGCGGCGCCGAGTACAGCCGCACCGAGGAACCCGGATCGGTGAGGTCCATGCCGTTGTGCTCCCGCCGCAGGCCCAGCAGGGCGGCCAGCCGGGCCGGTCCGCTGGCCAGCTCGCGGTCCCGGCGTGCGGTTGGCCGGCGGGCCCTTGCCAGCCCCACGTCGCCGAGCACCTCCCCCGCGCGCAGCAGGACTGCGCCCGGGACCCCCTCGGTGAGGCACACCACGTTGACGCAGAAGTGCATGCCGTAGACGAAGTACACGTACAGGTGGCCGGCCGGCCCCCACATCACCGCATTGCGCGGTGTCCGCCCCCGGTAGCTGTGCGAGGCCGGGTCGTCCGCGCCCCGGTACGCCTCGACCTCTACCAGCCGTACCGCCACCGGACCGTCCGGGGTGTCCGCCTCGAGCACGCAGCCCAGCAGCCGCGCCGCCGAGGTGAGTACGTCCTCCGCGAGCTCCGCGCGCCGCACCAGGCGCCGCGCCCCAGGCTCAGTGCCCGTCGGAGCCCCTCGAGGCAAGGGCCAGCCGCAGGCACACCGCGACGCCCGCCATCGCCTCACGGACCTCCTCGAGCACCGGGAACGTCGGTGCCAGCCGGATGACCGCGTCGCTCGGGTCCTTGCCGTAGGGGTGTGTGGCGCCGGCAGGGGTGAGCGCGATCCCCGCGTCCTTGGCCAGCCGGACGACCTCCGAGGCCAACCCGTTCGGCACGGTGAGCGTCACGAAGTAGCCACCGGCCGGGTCAGACCAGGACACCCCGGGGGTGTCGGCGAAGTTCTCCTCGAGTACCTGAGCCACCGAGGCGAACTTCGGCGCGATGATCTCGCGGTGTCGGCGCATGTGCTCGGCCAGCCCTTCGGCGTCCCGCAGGAACAGCGCGTGCCGCAGGTGGTTGACCTTGTCCGGGCCGATGGTGCGGGCGACGACCCGCTTGAGCCACCAGTCCACGTTGGCCGGCGAGCCGCCGAGGAACCCGACGCCCGCCCCGGCGAAGGTGATCTTCGAGGTGGAGCCGAAGACGAACGGCCGGTCCGGGTTGCCCGCCTGCGCGGCCAACGACAGCACGTCGGCGATCCGGGTCGGAGTGTCGGTCAGGTGGTGCACCGCGTACGCGTTGTCCCACATCAGCCGGAAGTCCGGCGCGGCGGCCGGCATCGAGGCGAGTCGGCGCACCGTCTCGTCGGAGTACACCGTGCCGTCCGGGTTGGAGTACTTCGGCACGCACCAGATGCCCTTCACCGACGGGTCGTCGGCCACGAGCCGCGCCACCGTCTCCATGTCCGGGCCCTCGGGTGTCATCGGCACCGGTACCAGCTCGATGTCGAGGCGCTCGCACAGCGTGAAGTGCCGGTCGTAGCCGGGCACGGGGGCGAGGAAGGCGACCCTCGGCTCGTCGACCCAGCGGCGGCGTGCCCCCGGCAGCGCGCTGAGCATCGCGTGCGCGACCGTGTCGTACATCAGTTCGAGGCTGGAGTTGCCGAACGCGATCAGCTGCCGCACCGGCACGTCCAGCGCCTCACTGAAGATCGCCCGCAGCTCAGCGAGGCCCTGCAGTCCCTGGTAGTTGCGGGTGTCAGTGCCGTCCTGCGCCTTGTACCGGTCGCCGGGCAGCGACAGCATCGGGGTGGCCAGGTCGAGCTGGGCCGCCGACGGCTTGCCCCGGGTCAGGTTCAGCGACATACCGCGCGCCACCAGCGCGTCGTAGTCGGCGGTGGCGGTGGCAAGGTCCGGAACTGTCGAGCTCATGCGGATTCTCCAGTAAGGGATGACAGCGGTGTGGCGGGTTGCCCGGCCCAGACCCGGGCTTCGGTGACGGCGGTCCGCAGCTCGGACAGCTGCTGTGCGACCCGGCCTGGCGCGGTGCCGCCCCGGCCGTCCCTTGAGCCGACCGAACCGGCCACGGTGAGCACCTCCCGCACCTTCGGGGTCAGCGCGGGCGACGCGGCGGCAAGCTCCTGATCGGTCAGCTCGTCCAATCCGACACCGAGGGACTCGGCGGTCCGCACACAGGCCCCGGCCGCCTCGTGCGCGACCCGGAACGGCACCCCGGTGCGCACCAGCCACTCCGCGACGTCGGTAGCCAGGGTGAAGCCGGCCGGAGCCAGCGAGGCCAGCCGGTCGGTGTGGAATACCAGCGTGTCCAGCATGCCGGCCATCGCGGGCAGCACCAGCTCCAGCTGGTCGGCGGAGTCGAACAGCGGCTCCTTGTCCTCCTGCAGGTCCCGGTTGTAGGCCAGCGGCTGCGCCTTCAGGGTGGCCAGCAGCCCGGTGAGGTTGCCGATCATTCGGCCGGCCTTGCCCCTGGCCAGCTCGGCGACGTCCGGGTTCTTCTTCTGCGGCATGATCGAGCTGCCGGTGGAGAAACTGTCGTCCAACGTCAGGTAGCCGAACTCGACGGTGGCCCAGACGATCACCTCCTCGGCGATCCTCGACAGGTCGATGCCGATCATCGCCAGTACGAACGCCGCCTCGGCGGCGATGTCCCTTGATGCGGTGCCGTCGATCGAGTTGGCCACCGAGCCGGTGAACCCCAGCTCGGCGGCCACCGCCTCCGGGTCGAGGCCGAGCGAGCTGCCGGCCAGCGCACCGGAGCCGTACGGCGACACGGCGGCCCGCCGGTCCAGGTCGCGCAGCCGGTCCACGTCACGCAGCAGCGCCTGGGCGTGCGCGGCCAGGTGGTGTGCCAGCAGCACCGGCTGGGCGTGTTGCAGGTGCGTGCGCCCGGGCATCACCGCGCCCGGGTGCCGGTCGGCCTGCGCCAGCAGCGCGTCGACCACACTCAGTACTCCGGCCGCGACCCGGCGACCGGTGTCGCGCCACCACATCCGCAGCAACGTCGCGATCTGGTCGTTGCGCGAGCGCCCAGCGCGCAGCTTGCCGCCGAGGTCCGGGCCGGTCCGCTCGATCAGCCCGCGCTCCAGTGCGGAGTGCACGTCCTCGTCGTCAAGCGCGGGGGCGAACGCACCGGAGACGGTGTCCGCCTCCAGCGCGTCCAGGCCGGCGAGCATGCCGCGCAGCTCCTCATCGGTGAGCAGGCCGGCGCGGTGCAACACCCTGGTGTGCGCTCGGGATCCGGCGATGTCGTAGCGCGCCAGTCGCCAGTCGAAATGTGTCGATTTCGACAACGCGGCAAGCGCGTCCGCTGGGCCGCCGGCGAACCGGCCGCCCCACAGCCCGCCGCTCATGACTGGCCGAGGTCCCGCTTCGCGGCGATCTTGGACGGCAGGCCCCACAACTGGACGAACCCTTTGGCCAGCGTCTGGTCGAACGCATCGCCCTCGTCGTAGGTGGCCAGGTTGAAGTCGTAGAGCGAGGTGTCCGAACGGCGGCCGGTCACAGTCGCCTTGCCGCCGGCCAGCTCCAGGCGGATCTCCCCGTTGACATGCTTCTGCGACTCCGCGATGAACGAGTCCAGCGCCCGCTTGAGCGGGGAGAACCACAGGCCGTCGTAGACCAGCTCGGTCCAGCGCTGCCCGACGGTCCGCTTGAACCGGGCAAGGTCGCGCTCCACGGTGACGTTCTCCAGCTCCTGGTGCGCGGTGATCAGCGCGATCGCGCCCGGTGCCTCGTACACCTCGCGGCTTTTGATGCCGACGAGGCGGTCCTCGACCATGTCCAGCCGCCCGACACCGTGCCGGCCGGCCCGCTCGTTGAGCTGCTGGATGGCCTCCAGCATGGTGACCGACCGGCCGTCGATGGCCACCGGCGCGCCGGCCTCGAACGTGATCACCAGCTCGTCGGCCGGCTGGAACTGGTGCGGGTCGCCGGTGTAGGAGTACACGTCCTTGGTCGGCGCGTTCCACAGGTCCTCGAGGAAGCCGGTCTCCACCGCGCGGCCCCACACGTTCTGGTCGATGGAGAACGGCGACTTCTTGGTCACGTCGATCGGCAGGTCGCGCTGCTCGGCGTAGGTGATCGCCTTCTCCCGGGTCCAGGCGAAGTCGCGGACCGGGGCGATCACCTTCAGGTCGGGCGCCAGAGCGCCGATGCCGACCTCGAAACGCACCTGGTCGTTGCCCTTGCCGGTGCAGCCGTGCGCCACGGTCGAGGCGCCGTGGTACTTGGCCGCCTCGGCGAGGTGTTTGACGATCAGCGGCCGGGACAGCGCGGACACCAGCGGATACCGGTCCATGTAGAGCGCGTTCGCCCGCAGCGCCGGCAGGCAGTACTGCTCGGCGTACTCGTCGCGGGCATCCGCGACAACGGCCTCGACCGCGCCGCAGGCCAGCGCCCGCTTGCGGATCTCCTCCAAGTCTTCGCCGCCCTGGCCGACGTCGACCGCGACCGCCACCACCTCGGCGCCGGTCTCCTCGCCGATCCAGCCGATCGCCACCGAGGTGTCCAGGCCTCCGGAGTAGGCCAGCACTACCCGCTCGGTCATGTTTGTGGTCTCCCTTCGCCCAACACATGTGGGCTCGTGTTGTTGATGAGTGTGGCCGCGGCGGTGCGGCGAGCACTCATGGGGTGCTCATGGGATGCGCAGTGCCTCCAGGCGCCGCGCCAGCTCGGTTCCGGGGACGCCCTCCCTGGCCACCACCAGGACGGTGTCGTCACCCGCGATCGTGCCAACCACGTCGTGCAGCGCGGAGCGGTCCAGCGCGCTGGCCAGGAACTGCGCCGCCCCCGGCGGGGTACGCAGCACCACCAGGTTGCCACTGGCCTCGGTGGACACCAGCAGCTCACCGAGCAGCCTGGCCAGCCGGGTGGACCCGCCCAACGAGGACCGCATCGGGTGGCCGTCCTCGGGCAGCGCGTAGATCGGCGCGCCGCCGTGCGGGCCGCGCAGCTTCACCGCGCCCAGCTCGTCCAGGTCCCGGGACAGGGTGGCCTGGGTGACGTCGACACCCTCGGTGGCCAGCAGCGTGGCCAGTTCGGCCTGGCTGCGGATGGCCCGCTGGGTGATCAGCTCGATGATCCTTGCCTGCCGTGCCACCCGGGTGGGAGTACTCATGGACCCTGCTCGAGCCGGGCCGGGTCCAGCAGCCAGGTCAGCACCGCCTTCTGCGCGTGCAGCCGGTTCTCCGCCTCGTCCCACACTGCGCTGGCCGGCCCGTCCAGCACCTCGTCGGTGATCTCGTCGCCTCGGTGCGCCGGCAGGCAGTGCAGCACGATCGCGCCGGGCGCGGCGTGGCTCATCAGCTCGGCGTTGACCTGGTAGGGCAGGAACGGGGCCCGGCGGTCCATGCCGTCGGTCTCCTGACCCATGGACACCCAGGTGTCGGTGACCACCACGTCGGCCCCGCTGACCAGCGCCAACGGGTCGGTGCCGATGGTGACGCCACCGCCGGTCCCGGTGGCCCGTGCCTTGGCGTCGCGCAGCACGCCGGAGTCCGGCACGAAGCCTTCCGGCGCGGCGATCCGCACGTGCAGCCCCGCGGTGATCCCGCCGAGCAGCAGCGAGTGCGCCATGTTGTTCGCGCCGTCGCCCAGGTAGGTCAGGGTGAGTCCGGCCAGCCGGCCGTGCCGCTCCCGGATGGTCTGCAGGTCGGCGAGCACCTGGCAGGGGTGGAACTCGTCGGTCAGCGCGTTGACCACCGGCACCGAGCCTGCGGCGGCCATCTCGTCCAGCCGCGGCTGGCCGGTGGTCCGCCACACCACCGCGTCCACGTACCGGGACAAGACCCGCGCGGTGTCCCCGATCGTCTCGCCCCGGCCCAGCTGGCTGGCGCGGGAGTCGATGATCACCGGCTGGCCGCCGAGCTGGGCGATGCCGGTCTCGAACGACACCCTGGTCCGGGTCGAGCTCTTGTCGAAGATCACCGCGATCGGGCGTGGTCCGGCCAGCGGGCGGTGCGCGAAGCGGTCTTGCTTCATCTCGTCGGCGAGGTCCAGCACCGCCAGCTGCTCGGCAGGGGTCAGGTCGTCGTCGCGCAGCAGGTGCCTAACCATTGGTCCGCTCCTGTGTCGCGTCCAGGATCCCGGGCAGCGCGGCAAGGAACTCGCCCGCCTGCTCCTGGCTCAGGATCAGCGGCGGTGCCAACCGCACCCGGTCCGGCGCCGCGTTGTTGACCAGGAACCCGGCGTCCCGCGCGGCACCCGTCACGGTCGCCGATGCCGGCGCGGTCAGACCGATGCCGATCAGCAGCCCGGCGCGGCTGGTGTCTGCCACCAGCGGGTGGCCCAGCGACTCCACCCCGGCGGTGATCTCCTTGCCGAGCCGGTCCACGTGGTCCAGCAGGCCTTCGGACTCGATGGTGCGCAGCACCGCGAGCGCCGCCGCGCAGCACACCGGGTTGCCGCCGAACGTTGTGCCGTGCTGACCTGGCTCCAACAGGTCCGCGGCCGCTCCGATGCCGATGCACGCGCCGATCGGCATGCCGCCGGCCAGTCCCTTGGCCAAGGTGACCACGTCTGGGGTGACACCGGCCTCCTGGTGGGCGAACCAGCGGCCGGTGCGGCCGATACCGGTCTGCACCTCGTCCAGGATCAGCAGGGCACCGTTGCGCTGGGTGATCTCCCTGGCGGCCTGCAGGTAGCCCTCCGGCGGGATGATCACCCCCGCCTCGCCGAGGATCGGCTCCAGCACCACGGCGGCCGTCTCCCGGTCCACCGCCGCGTCCAGCGCGGCCACGTCGCCGTAGGGCACGTGGCTGACCTCGGTCGGCAACGGCTCGAACGGGGTGCGCTTGGCCGGCTGGCCGGTCAGCGCGAGCGCACCCATGGTGCGGCCGTGGAACGCGTTCTGTGCCGCCACCAGCTTGCTCCGCCCGGTCCGGCGGGAGATCTTGAACGCTGCTTCGACCGCCTCGGCGCCGGAGTTGCAGAACAGCGCCCGAGCACCCTGGGGGGCGACGCCGAGCAGGTCGATCAACCGCTCGGCCAGCGCGACGGACGGCTCGGTCAGGTACAGGTTCGAGGTGTGGCCGAGGGTGGACAGCTGGCTGGTGACCGCCTCGACGATGGCCGGGTGGGCGTGGCCGAGCGAGTTCACCGCGATGCCGGCCAACAGGTCCAGGTAGCGGCGGCCGTCGGTGTCCCACACCTCGGCGCCCTTGCCGCGCGCCAGCGCGAGCGGCGGTGTGCCGTAGTTGTTCATCATCGCGGCCTGCCACCGCGAGGTCAGCTCTCCCCGGGTCGAAGCGCTCATGACGGCACCACCATCGTTCCGACTCCTTCGCGGGTGAAGACCTCCAGCAGCACCGAGTGCGCCAGTCGGCCGTCGATCACGTGCGCCTGCGGAACGCCGCCGCGCACCGCGCGCAGGCAGGCCTCCATCTTCGGCGCCATGCCGGTCGCGATGGACGGCAGCATCGGCGCCAGCTCGGCCGCGGTGATTGCGCTGATCAGCGAGTCCGGGTCCGGGTAGTTCGCGTAAAGGCCTTCGACGTCGGTCAGCACGACCAGCTTCGCCGCGCCCAGCGCCTCGGCGAGCGCGGCCGCCGCGCTGTCCGCGTTGATGTTGTAGACGACGCCGTCGCGGTCCGGCGCCACCCCGGCGACCACCGGGATCCGGCCGGCCGCCACGATGTCCAGCACCGCGGACGGGCTCACCGAGACCACCTCGCCGACCAGCCCGATGTCCACCGCCTCGCCGTTGACCAGCGCGGTGCGCCGCTCGGCGGTGAACAGGCCGGCGTCCTCGCCGGACATCCCGACCGCGAAGGGTCCGTGCGCGTTGATCAGCCCGACCAGCTCGCGGCCCACCTGACCGACCAGCACCATGCGCACGACGTCGATGGTCTCCGGTGTGGTCACCCGCAGCCCGCCGCGGAACTCGGCCGGCAGGTTCAGCCGGTTGAGCATCGCGGTGATCTGCGGGCCGCCGCCGTGCACCACCACCGGGTGGATGCCGGCCAGCCTCAGGAACACCATGTCCTGGGCGAACGCCGCCTTGAGCCTGTCGTCGATCATCGCGTTGCCGCCGTACTTGATCACGACGACCTTGCCGTGGAAGTTCTGCAGCCAGGGCAGTGCCTCGGCCAGCACGCCGGCTTTCTCTCCCGCCCGGGCCAGCCGCTCCCTGGCGTTCGACTCGGTGGGTTCGACGGTCATGACGGGTACGCGCTGTTCTCCTCGACGTAGCCGTGCGACAGGTCGGTGGTGCGCACCTCGGCCACCGACTCCCCGACGCCCAGCTCGATGTCCACGGTGATGTCCCGGCCGGAAAGGTCGGCGGTGTCCCGGCCGCCGACGGCCTCGCCGGCCCGGCACAGCGTGACGCCGTTGACGGTGATGTCCAGTGCGTGCGGGTCGATCACCGCGTCCGCGTTGCCCACCGCCATGACTATCCGGCCCCAGTTGCCGTCCGAGCCGAAGAACGCCGTCTTGACCAGGCTGTCGCGGGCCACGCCTCGGGCCACGGTCAGCGCGTCGCGCTCGCTGGCGGCGCCGCGCGCCGTGATCGTGACGTGCTTGGTGACACCTTCGGCGTCGGCCTGCAGCTGGTCAACCAGCTCGGTGCACACGGTGACCAGCGCGTCGGTGAGCGCAGTACGGTCCACCGGCACGCCGGACGCGCCGGAGGCAAGCAGCAGCACCGTGTCGTTCGTGGAGGTGGAGCCGTCGATGTCCAGCCGCTCGAAGGTCAGCGCGCTGGCCGCGCGCAGCGCCGCGTCCAGGTCGGGCCCCGCCACCACCGCGTCGGTGGTCAGCACCGACAGCATGGTGGCCATCGCCGGGGCGATCATGCCGGCGCCCTTGGCGAAGCCGCCGATCCGCCAGCCGGCCTCGTCGCGGTACCGCGCCTGCTTGGCGTGTGTGTCGGTGGTGAGCACCGCGGTGGCGGCGTCGGTGGCCGCCTGCTCGGTGGCGGACAGCGCGTCCGCCGCGGAGTTGACGCCGGACAGCACCGTGTCCCGAGGCAGCTGGGCGCCGATCAGCCCGGTGGAGCACACCGCGATCTCCGCCGCCCCGCAGCCCAGCACCTCGGCGGCGCACTCGGCGGTGGCGTGCGTGGTCTGGAACCCCTGTGGGCCGGTGCACGCGTTCGCTCCGCCGGAGTTGAGCACCACGGCGCGCAACCGGCCGGCGGTCAGCACCTGGCGCGACCAGAGCACCGGGGCGGCGGCCAGTTTGTTGCGGGTGAACACGCCGGCCGCCGCGTAGTGCGGGCCGTCGTTCACCACCAGGGCCAGGTCCGGCTTTCCGGAGCTCTTGATCCCGGCGGGGACGCCGGCGGCCCGGAACCCAGCGGGAAATGTGACGGTCACGGGGCGACCCCGGTCAGTGGAAGGCCGGTGGTCTCCGGCAGGCCGACCGCGAGGTTCATGCACTGCACAGCGGCCCCGGCGGTGCCCTTGGTCAGGTTGTCGATCGCGGCGATCACCACCATCCGCCCGGCGTCCCGGTCGTGCGCGACCTGCAGCACTGCGGTGTTCGCGCCCAGCGTCATCCCGGTGGCCGGCCAGACCCCCTCGGGCAGCACGTGCACGAAGGGCTCATCGTCGTAGGCCTTGTGGTAGGCCGCGACCAGCTCCTCGCGGCTGGCCGAACTGACCGCCGTACAGCTGGCCAGGATGCCGCGCGGCATCGGCGCGAGCACCGGGGTGAAGCTCACCCGGACCGGCCGGTGCGCGACGGCGGACAGGTTCTGCACCAGCTCCGGGGTGTGCCGGTGCGCACCTGCGACGCCGTACGCGCTGACCGAACCCATCACCTCGGAGCCGACCAGGTGCGGCTTGGCCGACTTGCCGGCGCCCGAGGTCCCGCTCACGGCGGTGACCACGACGTCCGGTTCCGCCAGGCCCTGCCCCAGCGCCGGCGCCAAGGCCAGGCTGGCGACCGTCGGGTAGCAGCCGGGCACCGCGATCCGGGTGGCGCCGACCAGCTGGTCACGCTGGCCGGGCAGCTCCGGCAGGCCGTAGGGCCAGCTGCCGGCGTGCTCGCCGCCGTACCAGCGCTCCCAGGCGGTCGAGTCGGTCAGCCGGTGGTCCGCGCCGCAGTCGATCACCACGGTCTCCGGCCCCAGCTGTGCGGCCAGCGCGGCCGAGTGGCCGTGCGGCAGCGCAAGAAACACCACATCATGGTCGAGCAGAGTCTCGGCGGTGCTCTCGCCGAGCACCCGGTTGGCGAGCGGCAGCAGATGCGGCTGGTGCTCACCGAGGCGGCTGCCGGCGTTGCCACCGGCGGTCAACGCCCCGATCTCCACGTTGGGGTGGGCGAGCAACAGCCGAAGCAGTTCGCCCCCCGCGTACCCGCTGGCACCCGCCACCGCTATCCGAACCATACGCATGACTATGCACGTTGCTGCACAGTCATGCAAGCCGAATCGTCAGGGTGGGTCAGGTTCGGATGGAGGCTCCGCAGCGTTCGGCGGCGCTCGCCACGGCCGCGTCACGCGCGGCGGTGGCCTCCTCGCGGGTCAACGTCCGGTCCGGGGCCCGCATCCGCATGGAGAAGGCCAGCGAGTGCTTGCCGGCACCCACCTGGTCTCCGGTGTAGACGTCGAACAGCCGCAGGTACTCCAACAGCTCACCGGCGCCGGCCCGCAGCGCCTCGGCGACCTCGCTGGCCGGTGTGCCGTCGTCCACCACCAGCGCGACGTCCCGCAGCACCGCTGGGAAGGCGGAGATCACCGGCGCGGGCCGCGACTCGACCAGCGGCAGCGCATCCAGGTCGATCTCCATCGCGCAACTGCGCGCGGGCAACCCGAGCGCCTCGACGACCTTGGGATGCAGCTCGCCGGCGTGCCCCACCGTGGTGTGGCCCACCCGCAGCGCGGCACACCGGCCGGGGTGCCACGGGGCAAGGTCAGCGGCGCGCACCCGCAGCGCGACACCGGCCGCGTCCGCGACCAGGTACGCGGCCGCCACGGCGTCCGCCCAGCTCGCCTGCCGGCCGGCACCCCACCAACCGGCCCGCTCCCTGGCGCCGGCCAGCACCACGGCCACATGCACCGGCTGCGCGGGCAGGGCGTCCAGCAGCGCCTTGATCTGGGCGGGCGAGGGGCGCTGGTCGACCCCGAGCTTCGGCATCGCCCCGGCGTCCGGCCTCGGCAGCACGACCTGACCAACCTGGTAGAGCGCCACGTCCTGGATGCCTCGGGCCTCGTTGCGCGCCAGCGTATCCAGCAGCGCGGGCAGCAGCGTGCTGCCCAGTTCGGGCCGTTCCGTGTCGATCGGGTTGGCCAACCGAAGCACTGTGCGACGGGCGTCGTCCGGCGGGCAACCGAATCTGTCGAACACCGTGCCCGAGATGAACGGGAACGGCAGCACCTCGACGTAGCCGGCCTCGGCCATGGTCCGGGACACCGACCGGCGACGCCGCTGCGCCGGGGTCAACGACCGCCCGGCCGGCGCGGTTGGCAGCGTGGCCGGAATCTTGTCGAGGCCCTCCAGCCGGAGCACCTCTTCCACCAGATCCGCCGGTGCCACCAGGTCCGGGCGCCAGCTCGGCGGGGTTGCCTCGATCTCCACGTTGTTGGCGGTGGAGCGCAGCTCGACCGCGCAGCCGACCTGGCCCAGCCGGCGCACGGTCGCGCCCCGCTCGTAGCGCACCCCGGCGATCCGGTCCGGCAGCTCCAGCGGCATGACCACCGGCGCCGGGGCCGGCGGCTTGCCCCGGTCGGTGCGGCCGGGCGCGATGACCCCGCCGCCGTACTCGGCGAGCAGTGCGGCGGCCCGCTCCGCCGCCGACGGGGCCAGCTCGGTGTCCACCGCCCGCTCGAACCGCCGGGAGGCCTCGCTGGGCAGCTTGTGCCGGCGCGCCGCGCGGGCGATGGACGGCGGGTCGAAGTTCGCCGCCTCCAGCAGCACGTCATCGGTGTTCGCGGAGATCTCCGTCGAGGCGCCGCCCATCACGCCGGCCAGCCCGATCGGGCCGCTGCCATCGGTGATCAACAGGTCGTCCGGGTCCAGCTCGCGGACCGAGCCGTCCAGCAGAGTGAGCTTCTCCCCCGCCGAGGCACGGCGCACCACGATGGCCTCGGTCAGCGCCGACGCGTCATAGGCGTGCAGCGGCTGCCCCAGCTCCATCATCACGTAGTTCGTCACGTCCACCGCCAGCGAGATCGGCCGCAGCCCCGCCGCGAGCAGCCTGCGGCGCACCCACCATGGGCTCGGTGCGGTCGGATCCACCCCGTTCACCCGGCGCCCGACGAACCGGCGACAACCGACGGGGTCCTCGATGCGCACCGGCCAGGCGTGGCCCTTGGCCACCGGCAGCTCCACCCGGGCCGGATCGATGAACCTGGTGTCCAGCGAACAGGCCAGCTCACGAGCCAGGCCGCGCACCGAGAAGCAGTAGCCTCGGTCGGGGGTGACCGCGAGCTCGATCACCGGGTCGTCGAGGCCGAGCACCGGTACCGCGTCCGCGCCGGGCTGCCCGCTGCGCGGCGGCAGCACCAGGATGCCGGCGTGGTCGCTGCCCAGCCCCAGCTCCTTGACCGAGCAGATCATGCCGTCCGAGGTGTGCCCGTAGGTCTCGCGCGCGGTGATCGAGAAGTCGCCCGGCAGCACCGTGCCGGGCAGCGCCACGACCACCAGATCGCCCTCGGCGAAGTTCGTCGCGCCACAGATGATGCCGCGCGGGGCGATCTCGCCGACCTCGACCTGGCAGTACCGGATGGGCTTCTTGACCCCGGTGACCTGTTCGAAGGACGCCACCCGGCCGATCCGCAGCGGACCGGTCACCGGCGGCGGCTGGTGAATCTCCTCGACCTCGAGGCCGACCCGGACGAACGCCCCCGCGATCTCGGCCGCAGTGATGCCATCGGGCAGCTCGACCAGATCGGCCAGCCACGACACGGAAACACGCACCTGCTCGCTCCTCGCAAGTTCTTCCCGGCAGTTCTCCGGCGGTTTTCCGGCATCGCCGCGACCGCGGCTGCCGGGGCCGGTTCAGCGGTCGATACCGAACGCGCCGGTGAACCGGACGTCGCCCTCGGTCATGTCACGCATGTCAGGCAGCCCGTTGCGGAACTGCAGGGTGCGCTCCAACCCCATCCCGAACGCGAACCCGGTGTACCGGGACGCGTCCACGCCGCAGGCTCGCAGCACGTTGGGGTTGACCATGCCACAGCCGCCCCACTCGACCCAATCCGCGCCGCCGCGCTTCTCCGGGAACCACACGTCCACCTCGGCGGACGGTTCGGTGAACGGGAAGTACGAGGGCCGCAGCCGGGTGGTGGACTGCTCGCCGAACATCGCACGGGCGAAACTGTCCAGGGTGCCCTTGAGGTGCGCCATGGTGATGCCCTCGTCCACCGCGAGGCCCTCCACCTGGTGGAAGACCGGGGTGTGCGTGGCATCCAGCTCGTCGGTGCGGAAGGTGCGCCCCGGGCACACCACGTACACCGGCAGCGGGCGTTCCAGCAGGGCCCGGATCTGCACCGGCGAGGTGTGCGTGCGCAACACCAGGTCGGACTCCTGGCCGGCGCGCGGGGACTCGACGTAGAAGGTGTCCTGCATCGCGCGCGCCGGGTGGTCCTTGCCGAAGTTCAGCGCGTCGAAGTTGAACCAGCCGGCCTCCACCTCGGGGCCCTCGGCCAGCTCCCACCCCATGCCGAGGAACACGTCGGTGATCCGCTCGGCGATCTGGGTGATCGGGTGGCGGGCACCCCGGGCGATCCGGTCCCACGGAAGGGTGACGTCCACCGTCTCATCGGCCAGTACCCGCGCGTCCCGCTCGGCGGCCAGCTCCGCGCGACGGGTGTCGAACGCGGACTGCACCGCCAGCCGCGCCTCGTTGACCCGCTTGCCGGCATCCGCCTTGGCCTTCGGTGGCAGCGCGCCGATCTCCCGCCGCGCCACCAGCACCGGTGCCCGGTCGCCGAGGTGCGCCGACTTCACCGCCGCAAGCGCACTGAGGTCGGAGGCGGCGGCAAACGCCTTCTCCGCCTTCACCACAGCGTCGCGCAGCGCCTCAGGCGCCAGCACAGCAACCTGCTTGGGGTCGTAGTCGTCGTTCACACCGGACATCAGAAGGCGGTCGGCTCTCTTCAGCTGGATTCGGACCAATTGGACTATCAACCAGGAGTCTAGTGCCAGGTCAACGAGGTAACGTGACGGGTCGCCCGGCCCGCTCCGCGAGTCGGGGCCGCTGGCACACTCGCGGGGTGGGTCAGACAGCACGTCGCGCACCGGCCGTGGCGTAGACGCAAACGGCGGCCGCGGTGGCCAGGTTCAGGCTCTCCGCCCGCCCGTACACTGGCACCCGCACTCGGCGGTCCGCCGCCGAGGCGATCTCGGCGGGCAGGCCGTGTGCCTCACTGCCGAACAACCAGGCCGACCGCTGGGCCCACAGCGCGCCCTCGGCCGGGTCGTGCAGGTCCGTCTCACCGGCAGCGGTCGCGGCGAGCAGCTGAAGCCCCTCGGCGCGACAGCCGGCCAGCACCGCGTCGACATCTCGTTCCCGGACCAGCGGCAGGTGGAACACGCTGCCGGCCGAGGCCCGCACGCACTTGCCGTTGTGCGGGTCCACCGAGTCGCCGGCCAGCACCACGGCGTCCGCGCCGGCCGCGTCGGCCACCCGGATCACCGTGCCGGCGTTGCCAGGGTCGGACGCGTGAACCAGCACCACAAGCTGGCTGGGTGCACCGTCCAACGCGTCGGCCAGCGGGACGTCGAGCACATCGCACACCGCGACGAGGCCCTGCGGCGTCACCGTCTCGGACAGCAGCTCGGCGGCCCGCTGCGACACCAGGGACACCGGGATACCGGCGCGATCCGCCTCGACCAGCAGGTCGGTGTGCCGGCTCGCGGCGGGTTCGGTGGCAAACAGCTCGCGCACCCGGACCGGCCGGGACCGGGCGACCCGTGCCGAACGCGGCCCGGCCGCTTCCGGCAACCGGCCGGGCGGCGCGGCCACGGCTTCGCCGCGCGCCAAGGCGGCCGACGCCAATGCGGCGCCGACCGCTTGCGCGCCTTCGGCGAGGAAACGTCCGGAGCGGTCCCGGCCGGTCCGGCGGAGCAGTTTCCGCGCCGCGGCCACCCTGGGGGTGCGCTCGGTGCAGATCCTGCCGCCGTGAGCCATGGGCCGGGTGCCGTGCCGTTGTACCGCTGTGTCAGGCCGCCGAGTCGGTCTTGGCGTTGCCGTCCGAGGAGGGCACGTTGGCCTTGGCCAGCTCGACCAGCGCGGTGAATGTAGCCGGGTCGCTGACGGCCAGCTCGGCAAGGATCTTGCGGTCTACGTCCATCTCGGCCAGCCGCAAACCCTGGATGAAGCGGTTGTAGGTCATGCCGTTCGCGCGGGCGGCGGCGTTGATCCGGGTGATCCAGAGCTGCCGGAAGTCGCCCTTCTTCGCCCGGCGGTCCCGGTAGGCGTAGTTGAGCGAGTGGAGCATCTGCTCCTTGGCCTTGCGGTACAACCGGGAGCGCTGCCCTCGGTAGCCGCTGGCCTGCTCGAGTACTGCCCGGCGCTTCTTCTGGGCGTTGACCGCCCGCTTCACGCGTGCCACTGCTTGGTCCTCATTCAGATCGGGAGGCGGTCACACCGCCAGGTGTTCGGTCGGGGGTCGGTACCGCTCGAGGCTGGAGCGCTCGGAAGGGGAGCTCAGCCGCCCAGCAGCCTGCGTACCCGACGGACGTCAGGCTTGGCGATCTCGGCGGTACCGGCCAGCCGGCGGGTCTGCTCGCTGGACTTACGCTCGAGCAGGTGCCGCATGCCCGCCTTCTGCCGGCGCAGCTTTCCGGTGCCGGTGATCTTGACGCGCTTGGACATCCCGCTGTGGGACTTGTTCTTCGGCATGGCTGATCCTTCGTCGTTCAATGCGGTGACAGTGACACCCGGGCTTGCGGCTGGGCCGGCCCGGTGTTGGGCGTGACCGGTCAGGAGTCGGAGGCCGCCGCGGCGGACTTGGGAGCCTTGGCCTTGTTCTTGTGCGGTGCAATCACCATCGTCATGTTTCGCCCGTCCTGTTTCGGCGCGGCCTCAACGATGCCCAGATCGCTGATGTCCTCCGCGAGCCGCTGCAGCAACCGGAAACCAAGTTCCGGACGGGACTGCTCCCGGCCGCGGAACATGATCGTGACCTTGACCTTGTTGCCATGCTCGAGGAAGCGCCGCACATGGCCCTTCTTGGTCTCGTAGTCATGGGTGTCGATCTTGGGTCGGAGCTTCTGCTCCTTGATCACGGTCAGCTGCTGGTTGCGGCGGGACTCGCGGGCCTTCTGCGCACTCTCGTACTTGAACTTGCCATAGTCCATGAGCTTGCAGACCGGCGGCCTCGCCTGGGCAGCGACCTCGACCAGGTCGAGGTCGGCCTCTCGCGCCAGACGGAGGGCGTCGTCGATGCGCACGATGCCGACCTGCTCGCCGTTGGGCCCGACCAGGCGAACCTCGGGCACCCTGATGCGGTCGTTGATGCGCGTCTCTGTGCTGATGGGGTCTCCTCTATCTCTCCGGTCACGTCTGGCACACGCCGTTGGACGAACCAACGCCGCCCGACCGCGCCGGCATTCCCCACCCACGACAAAGGCCTCGCCGCAAGAATACGTCGAGGCCCACGCCAACCGGTCAGTACGTGTGCCCACTGCCACACGTACCGCCACCGCCAATACAGCGGCGGGACCGGACCCGGCCACCTGGGGCGGCTTCGGGTGGGAGCGGGGGCTCCACTTGCTGTCCATCGCACCGTGCGCGACGGACTGGTCGTAGAAGTATGGTAACAGGTCGTTGGACCTACGTTGGGAGCACCATGGCCACCGATTCCGTCGGCGCCACGCCGTCAAGGTGGGAGCGCCTGGTAAGCGGCGTCTACGACCAGTTCCTCTGGCTGGGCGAGCGGCGGGGCATGCGGCGCCGGCGGGCCAATCTACTGCGCGGCGCCACCGGCCGGACGCTGGAGATCGGCGCCGGCACCGGGCTGAACCTGCCGCACTACCCGGCCGAGGTGGACGAGCTGCTGCTCACCGAGCCGTCCGCGCCGATGGCGGAGGCGCTGCGGCGGCGCGCGGCGCGCGGCGACCGGCCGGCCACGGTGCTGTCCGCCTCCGCCGAGGACCTGCCGGTGCCGAACGCCTCGGTGGACACCGTCGTCTCCACCCTGGTGCTGTGCACGGTGCCGGACACCGCCGCGGCGCTCGCCGAGGTCGCCCGGGTGTTGCGGCCCGGTGGCCGCTTCCTGTTCTGCGAGCACGTGCTGTCCGACTCCGAGGTGCTCGCCGGCGTGCAGCAGCGGCTGGCCCGGCCCTGGGCGGCCTTCGCGATCGGTTGCCGGTGCGACCGGTCGATACTGGACGACATCACCGCGACCCTGCGGCTGGACCGAATCGAGCACGGCGCCTGGCGAGGCATGCCGCCGGTGGTCCGCCCGCTGGTGATCGGTTCGGCGCTGCGCTGAGGCTCCTCACCGGGCAAGTAACCCGCGAGAGCCCCTGCTCGGCCGGGTCAGCCGACCGCGACCTTCGTCCTGTCGGCCTTCTTCCGGGACGCCCCGTTGCTGGCGCCGTTGGTCCCGCCGGGGGCAGCACCCAGGGCCGGGGTGACCAGCGGCGCGAGGAACTTGCCGGTGTAGCTGGTGGAGTGGGCCGCGACCTGTTCCGGTGTGCCGGCCACCACCACGGCGCCGCCGCCCGAACCGCCCTCCGGGCCCATGTCGATCACCCAGTCCGCCATCTTGATCACGTCCAGGTTGTGCTCGATCACCACCACCGTGTTGCCCTTCCCGACCAACCCGTTGATCACGTCGAGCAGCTTGCGGATGTCCTCGAAGTGCAGGCCGGTGGTCGGCTCGTCGAGGATGTACACCGTCCGCCCGTTGGACCGTTTCTGCAGCTCACTGGCCAGCTTGACCCGTTGCGCCTCGCCGCCGGACAGGGTCGGCGCTGGCTGGCCGAGCCGGACGTAGCCCAGCCCCACGTCGACCAGCGTGCGCAGGTACCGGGCGATCGCGTTGATCGGGGCGAAGAACTCGGCGGCCTCCTCGATCGGCATGCTCAGCACGTCGGCCACCGTCTTGCCCTTGTAGTGCACCTCGAGGGTCTCCCGGTTGTACCGGGCGCCCTTGCACACCTCGCACGGCACGTACACGTCCGGCAGGAAGTTCATCTCGATCTTGATGGTGCCGTCGCCGGAGCACGCCTCGCAGCGGCCGCCCTTGACGTTGAAGGAGAACCGGCCGGGTTGGTAGCCGCGCACCTTCGCCTCGGTGGTGGCGGCGAACAGCTTGCGGACGTGGTCCCACACCCCGGTGTAGGTGGCCGGGTTGGACCTCGGGGTGCGGCCGATCGGCGACTGGTCCACCTGGACCAGCTTGTCCAATCCCTCCAGCCCGGTGATCCGGGTGTGCCGCCCGGGAACCTGGCGCGCGCCGTTCAGCTTGTTGGCCAGCACGGTGGCCAGGATGTCGTTGATCAGCGTCGACTTGCCGGACCCGGACACCCCGGTGACCGAGACCAGGCAGCCGAGCGGGATTTCCACGTCGATGTCGCGCAGGTTGTGCTCCCGCGCGCCGACGATGGTGAGCTTGCGTTTCGGGTCGCGCTCGCGCCGGCCCGAGGGCAGCGGGATGGCCCGGCGCCCGGAGAGGTAGGCGCCGGTGAGCGACGTCTCGTGCGCCTCCAGTTCGGCGACCGAACCGCTGTGCACGATGTACCCGCCGTGCTCGCCCGCGCCGGGCCCGATGTCCACCGTCCAGTCCGCCGAGCGGATGGTGTCCTCGTCGTGCTCCACCACGATCAGCGTGTTGCCCAGGTTCCGCAGCCGGGTCAGCGTCTCGATCAGGCGCCGGTTGTCCCGCTGGTGCAGGCCGATGGACGGCTCGTCGAGTACGTACAGCACGCCGACCAGGCCGGAACCGATCTGGGTCGCCAGCCGGATGCGCTGCGCCTCGCCGCCGGACAACGTGCCGGCCGCCCGGTCCAGCGAGAGGTAGTCCAGCCCGACGTCGAGCAGGAAACCCAGCCGGGCCTGCACCTCCTTGAGCACCCGGCCGGCGATCATGGCCTGGCGCGCGTCCAGCTCCATGCCGTGCAGGAACCGGGCGCAGTCGGCCACCGACATCGAGCAGACCTCGGCGATCGACCGGTCGCCCTGCTCGTGGTGGCGCAGGGTGACCGCGAGTACCTCCGGCCGCAGCCGGGCGCCTCGGCAGGTCGGACAGGGCACCTCGCGCATGTAACCCTCGTAGCGCTCCCGCATCGACTCGGACTCGGTCTGCTCCATCCGCCGCTCCAGGAACGGCACCACGCCCTCGAACGCGGCGTAGTAGGAGCGCTCCCTGCCGTACCGGTTGTGGTAGCGGACGTGCACCTGGTCGTTGCTGCCGTGCAGCACCGCCTTCTGTGCCCGGGCCGAGAGCTTGCGCCACGGCATGTCCATCCGGAAGCCGACCGCCTCGGACAACGCGCGCAGCAGCCGGCCGAAGTACTCCGCCGACTGCCCGCCCGCCCACGGGGCGATGGCACCGTCGGCAAGACTCAGCTCGTCGTCCGGCACGACCAGCTCCGGGTCGACCTCCTTCTTGACGCCGAGGCCGCTGCATGCCGGGCACGCGCCGTAGGGCGAGTTGAAGGAGAAGGTGCGCGGCTCCAGGTCGTCAAGCGCAACCGGGTGGCCATTCGGGCAGGCCATCCGCTCGGAGAACCGGCGCTCGCGCTCCGGGTCGTCCTCCGGGAGGTCGACGAAGTCGAGCACCACGAGACCGTCGGCCAGCCGCAGCGCCGTCTCCACCGAGTCGGTGAGCCGCTGCTTGGCGCTCTCCTTCACCGCGAGCCGGTCGACCACCACCGCGATGTCGTGCTTCTCCTGCTTCTTCAGCTTCGGCGGGTCGGTCAGCGAGTGGATCGTGCCGTCCACCAGCACCCGGGAGTAACCCTGGGTCTGCAGCTGGGAGAACAGGTCGGCGAACTCGCCCTTGCGGGTCCGCACCACCGGCGCGAGCACCTGGAACCGGCTGCCGGCTGTCATGTCCAGCACCTGGTCGACGATCTGTTGCGGGGTCTGCCGTTCGATCACGTGCCCGCACACCGGGCAGTGCGGCACCCCGGCACGCGCGTAGAGCAGCCGGAGGTAGTCGTACACCTCGGTGATCGTGCCGACGGTCGAGCGCGGGTTGCGGTTGGTGGACTTCTGGTCGATGGACACCGCGGGCGAGAGACCCTCGATGAAGTCGACATCGGGCTTGTCCATCTGGCCGAGGAACTGGCGGGCGTACGCGGACAGCGACTCCACATACCGCCGCTGGCCCTCGGCAAAGATCGTGTCGAACGCCAGGCTGGACTTCCCGGAACCGGACAGGCCGGTGAACACGATCAGGCTGTCCCTGGGCAGGTCGAGATCGACGCCGCGCAAGTTGTGCTCGCGCGCGCCGCGTACGACGAGACGATCGGCCAAGATGTCACTCCCACCTGGGCATACCCGAGGAACCCGAACTCGCCGTGCCCGACGACGCGGCGGCCTCTTCCATGCTAAGCGGGGGCCCCGACAGAACTGCCGGCGGTTGCGGCTCCCCCTCCCCCACCAGCGGCGTCGCCGATCCAACAGGGAGCCGACGTTTTCAACGCCGAGGGCCGGTACAGACATTCCGGGCGCCCGCACGGCGGGGTCAGCTCCCGGTCAGTTCCACGGTGCGGGTCTCCTTGGCGGTGAGGAACACCAGCAGGCTGACCAGGCAGGTAGCCGCCAGGTACCAGGGGAACACCGAGGCCCGGCCGCTCTGGCTCAGCGAGGTCACCAGGTACGGCGCGGTGCCGCCGAACACCGCGACGGTCAGCGCGTACGGCAGCCCGATGCCCGCGGTGCGCACCGAGGTCGGGAACAGCTCCGCCATCGCCACCGGTGCCACCGCCCCGTAACCCGCGAACAGCACCAGCCCGACGGTCATGACCAGGAACAGCGACCAGCCGGACGCGGACATCAACGCGAACAACGGTACCGACAGCAGCACGAAACCGAGGCCGAAGTAGATCAGCAACGGGCGACGGCCCACCCGGTCGGACAGCGCGCCAAGCGGCGGCAGGATCAGCACCAGCACGAGCTGCGCGGCGACCGAGGCCCACAGCGCCGACGTGGTGGGAACCCCCTTGGCCTGCTGCGCGTAGCTGGGCAGGTAGACGGCGAAGGTGTAGTACGCGACCGTGCCGCCGACGGTGAAACCGATCACCCTGGCTACCGCGCCCGGGTGCTCCAGGAACGCGCGCAGGGTGGGCCGCCGCGGCCGGTCGCGCTGCGCGGTGAACGCGCCGCTCTCCACCAACCTGGCCCGCAGGTACAGCGCGACCAGCGCCAGCAGCGCGCCGACCACGAACGGCAGCCGCCAACCCCAGTCCCGCACCTTGGCGGCGCCCATGGTGGCGACCAGCACCGAGCCCAGCACGGTAGCCAGCAGCGTGCCGAGCACGTTCGACACGTAGAAGAAGCTGGTGACGAAGCCACGGCGGCCCCGGGGCGCGATCTCGGCAAGGTAGCTCGCGGAGGCGGCGAACTCGCCGCCGGTGGACAGCCCCTGCAGGGCCCGGGCAAGCAGCAGCAGGACCGGTGCCAGCACGCCGACCTGCTCGTAGGTGGGGCTGACCGCGATGAGCAGACTGCCGGCGGCCATCAGCAGCACGGACAGCACGAGCCCGCCGCGCCGCCCGGCCCGGTCGGTGAACCCGGCGATCAGCAGACCGCCGAGCGGCCGGAAGAAGAACCCGACCGCGAAGATGGCCAGCGCGGCGAGCAGCGCGGACACATCGGAGCTCTTCGGGAAGAACTGGCCGGAGAAGAACACCGAGAAGATCACGTACGCCTGCCAGTCGAACCACTCCAGCGTGTTGCCGAGCAGCGTCGCCAGCAGCGAGCGCCGGGTCCCGGATCTCAGGTCGGTCATCGGCGGCGCCGCCGGTCACCGGCGCGAAACCGCGCGCGGGGTGTGATCAGCACGAACTCCACGACGAACGATAACCCGGCGAGGATCCCGCGGCCCGGTCGTTGAGCCGGCGGGCCTGGACGCGCCGAGGGGCCCGCGTCGGCGGCACGTGCCCGAGACGCCGGTCGGCCCCGGACAGCCGGTTACCCGCGCCGGGCGGCTCGCCGCACGCTCAGCACGGCGACGAGCGGCCACAGCGCCTGTGCGCCGGCCGCGCACCGCTCCGCCAACCCCACCCGGGCGCCGACGACCAGCTCGGTGACGAACCAGCCGACAAGAAGCAGCAGCAGGCCCGCCGCGGCCAGCGCCACCCACCTACGCACCGCCAAGGCCGGCCGACCGCGGCGCCAGGACAACGGTCGCCAGGACAATGCCGGCCACAGCCCGAGGCTGCCGAACGCCATGCCGGCCACCACACCGTGCGCAACGGCGGGCCCCGCATCGGCCGGCAACGGCAGCGCGGCGACCAGCAGGGTCGCCAGACCTCCGATGCCCAGCGCGACCCGTCCCGGCAAAGCGGCGGCGCGCAGCCCGAGCGCGGTCGCCAGGTGGCAGGCACCGACTCCGGCGAGCGCCGAAGTCATGATCCAACGGTCCGTCGCGCCGAGAGCGGCAAGCGCACTGATCGTGTCCCGCACCGCATCGAACCCGGCCGGCTGCCGCGCCTTCGCAACCGTCCAACCGCCGATGAGCAGCACAGGAGCCATGGCGGACGACCACACGGCCCACCGGGGCACAGCACGGTCCTTCACCCGGTGAGTATCCATCGGCCCGCCGGCCCGGTCCTCCCGGCGGGCCCGGGCGGCCGGTTCCCCACTAGGCTCGGGTACGTGGACGTCCTCGACGAGTACACCGGGCACACCGATCCTGGCGGCGCCGCCATCCGCCGCGACCTGGGGGCGCTGACGATCACCAAGGTGTCCGTCGGCCCGATGGACAACAACGCCTACCTGTTGGTCTGCCGGGCCACCGCCGAGGCACTGTTGATCGACGCGGCGAACGAGCCGGATCGGCTGATGGATCTCATCGGGCACGACGACTACCGCCCGCAGCTGCGCACCATCGTGACCACCCACCGGCACCACGACCACTGGCAGGCGCTCGGCGCGGTGGCCGGCATGTGTGAGCCGACCACGGTGGCGCACCCCGCCGACGCACCCGAGCTACCGATCCCCGCCGACGTCCTGGTCGAGCACGGCGACACGGTACGGGTCGGCGAGATCGAGTTGGAGGTCATCCACCTGCGCGGGCACACCCCCGGCTCGATCGCGCTGCTGTACCGGGGTGCCGACCACCCGCACCTGTTCACCGGGGACAGCCTGTTCCCCGGTGGTGTGGGGCGGACAGGAAACCCGGAGGACTTCCGCCAGCTCGTCGAAGATGTCGAGCAGCGGGTGTTCGACAAGCTACCCGACGGGACGTGGATCTACCCCGGTCACGGGGATGACACCACACTAGGAGTGGAGCGTCCACACCTCGCGGAGTGGCGAGAGCGCGGATGGTGACCTGACCGACCCTCGGCACAACCGTGGTCGCCTGCCCAAGTAGTAGGCGGCCCGCCGCACGTCTGAACCACGGACGAAGGGGGCTTCGCTAGGTGGCACGGTTTCACCCGATGGCGCGAGCCAGTTTCGGTGGGACGGTATCCAGCGCCGAGGGCAGGCTGAGCACGCTCGGGCCGCCCACGGCGGCGGCCTCGTCGTCGTCGAGGATCACCACGGGCAGACCCGCTGGAAGCCTGTACCGGGCGGCGTCGCGCGCGCCCTCGGAAAACCCGTCGAGCACGACGACGTCGGGCCGGGCCGGGCCGGCGAGCTGCTCCGGGGTGACGATGTCGGCGGTGTCGGTCCCCGCCGCCTGGTCCAACGCCGGCACGCTGCGCATCCCGAGGCCAGCGAGGAATTGTTGGCAGGGTGACCGCGGCCGCTCAGGGTCCAACAGGCCGGGTCCCTTCGGCTTGTCCTGCAGGCATGCGGCGGTCTTGCCGCGCAGCCTGGGGTACCGGGACGCGGTCCGTGCGATCATCGCGTTCAGGCCGTTGATCAGCCGCTCGGCCTCGACCGGTTTACCGACCGCCTGCCCGATCAACCGGGTGTAGTCCTGCCAGGGCACCGGGATGCCGGCGGTCGAGCCGGCCGGACCGGCGATAGTCGGCGCGATCGTCTGGTCGATGCCGTACCGGTAGGGGCTCAGTCCGGGTGAGTATCCGGTCGAGACGGCGAGGATCAGGTCCGGCCTGACTGTCTCGATCGGGACACCCCCGAGGCCGGGATCCGTCTTCACCGTGGCCGGCGTCTGTCCGCCGAACCGGCCCTGCAACCACGGCAGGGCCGATGTGGACCCGGTGCCCACGATCGGGGAGCCGGAAGTCGCCACCGGGATCACCCCAAGGGCGAGCAGCGCGTCCTGATCGAGGTCGCCGAGTGCGACGACCCGCTTCGGCGGGGCCGGAACGACGGTGTGGCCGTACTTGTGGGTGACCGTGACCGGGAACGCCCCGCCATCCGGCGCGCCACCGGACGAGGACGACGACCCGGATGCACCGCAGGCCGTGAGACCCCCGACACCCAGCGCCAGCACGATCGACGCCAGCACCACACGCACGAGCAACGAACGACGGCGGGCCGACTCGACGCTGCGGAGGGGCACGCACCGAGGCTAGACCGCCGCGCCCGGTCCAATCGTTCCGCCGCGGCCTCGGAAGGCGAAGGGCACGGCCGCATCCGTGGGCCGCCAACCCGCGCCCGGCTCAGCGTCCGGGTGCGGAACCCAGCCGGGCGACGAGGCTCTTCGGGGCCACCATGCGGTAGGCGTCGCCGACGATTTCGCGGACCTCGTCCCAGTCGGGACCGTCCGGCTCGACGTCGAGCCGCATGCCCACCCAGTCGCGGCCACCGAACCGTGGGACATAGAAGCGGCCCGGATCCGCGGCGGTCAACTCCTGCAGCGCGCCCGGCGGAGCCGCCGCCCAGAAGCCGACGTGCGGCTCGTCGAGGCGGCGGCCTTCCGGGTCGACGAACTTGGCGAACGACCGGCGGCCGAGGACGAACCAGGTAGGCGCGCCGTGGGTCAGTCCCTCGGTCACCTCGGGAAGCGCCGCGCACACCTTCCGCAGCCCGGCCAGCAGGTCGTCGGTCGTGGGCGAGGTGTTCACGGGTCCGCATCCCTCCTGGTGCCGACGTGGATCCCTCATTTGAGCACACGCGAGTCCCAAGCCGAGCTTCCCGAGGCTGGTGAGCGCCCGTCACCCGATCTCGGCGAGCACGGCGAGCAGGGCCTCCAGCGCGCCGCCGAAGGAGTGCGCCGGCGAGGCGCCGTAGCCGACGATGAGGCCGCGGTGCTGTTCGTCCGGATGCATAAGCTGCGGGCTCAGTGTCATCAGCGCCACCGAGTGGGCTCGGGCCGCGGTCGGTATCGCCGCCTCGGCCGAGTCGGACAACGGCAGCACCAGGTGCAGGCCGGCCGAGATACCCCTCGGGGTCAGCCGGCTCGGCAGCGCGGCGACGAGCCGGTCGCGCCGGGACCGGTACTCCAGCCGGCAGCGGCGGACGTGCCGGTCGAATGCGCCCGAGTCGATCATGTCGGCGAGAACCAGTTGTTCGAGCACCGGCGGGTGGGCACCCCCGGCGCTCATCGCGGCAACGACCGGGTCGACCAGGGAACGCGGCAGTACCAGCCAAGCCAGCCGCAGCGACGGCGAAAGGGTCTTGCTCGCGGTGCCGGCGTAGATGACCCGTTCCGGCGCCAGTGCCTGCAGCGCGCCGACCGGCTGGCGGTCGTAGCGGAACTCGCCGTCGTAGTCGTCCTCGATCACCACCGCGCCGTGCCGCACCAGCGTGGTCCGCCGGGCCGGCGCCATGGTCACGCCGAGTGGCGCCTGGTGCGCGGGCGTGACCACCGCGGCCGGCGAGCCGAGCGCATCGACCCGGAGGCCAGCCTCGTCGACCGGCACGCCGACCACCCGCTGCCCCGCCGCCGACACCAGGTCACGGAACCTCGCGAAGGACGGGTCCTCGAAGGCCATCTCGGTGATCCCGACCTCCCGCAGCGCCCGGGCCAGCACCGGCATCGCCTGGCTCTACCCGGCGCAGATCACCATTCGCGCGGGGTCCGCGAGCACGCCTCGGGCGCGGCCGAGGTACCCGGACAGCGTGGCCCGCAGCTCGGCCGATCCGCGTGGGTCGCCGAAGCCGAAGCTCTGGTTCGGCGTGTGCTGCAGAACCCGCCTTGTCGCTCCGAGCCACCGGGACCGAGGGAACAGCGAGGGGTCGGGACGCCCTGGCAGCAAGGTCCAGCGGTACCCGGGATTCGCCGCCGGTCCCGGGCGCGGCCGAGGACTCGGATCCATGCCTGCCGTCGCGACCCGGGTCGGCGCGCCCTGGCTGCTCCGCAGGTAGCCCTCCGCCACGAGGTCGACGTAGACCTTGGTGACCGTGCCCCGGGCAAGGCCGAGGTCGTGGGCCAGCGCGCGGGTCGACGGCACGACCGCGCCGGCCCGCCACCGACCGTCCCTGATCGCCGTCCGCACCGCCTTCGCCAGCCCCTGGCGGCCGCTTCCCGGCACCAAGTCCAGGTGGGCATCCACCGAACTGGACCACGAATCCTCCATCAAACTGGACTCTAACTGTGGACAGGTCGGTATTAGCGTGGAAACCATGACAGAGCGAATTCAACTCAACTCCGGTATCCCACCCGCATTCGCCGCGCTGCGCACGATGGCCAGCGAGGTCAGCCGCGCGGCCGCCGCCGCCGGCCTCGACGAACGGGTACTCGAGCTGGTCAAAATCCGCGGCTCCCAGATCAACGGCTGCGCGTTCTGCCTCGACATGCACACCACCGACGCGATCAAGCACGGCGAGGACCCGCGCCGGCTCTTCCTGCTCGATGCCTGGCGGGAGACCGACCTCTACGACGAGCAGGAGCGGGCCGCGCTGGAGCTGACCGAGGCCATCACCCGGCTGCCGGACACCCAGGACGTGTCGGACGAGGTCTACCAGCGCGCGGTCAAGGTATTCGACGACGCGCAGTACCAGGCGGTCGCCTGGATGGCGGTAGTGATCAACACCTTCAACCGGCTGGCTGTGACGGGCCGCGCCCAGCTGCCCCGGCGCGCCTCGTAACGACCAGCCAAAATCGGTGCACGGGCTGGCCCACCCGGTTGGGCCAGCCCAGGTCACACGGTTGGCGTCAGAGGTGTACACCGTAGATACCGTGGCACCGGTGTCGCCCGAGGACTGTTCTACCGTGGCGGGGTGGCCAGGCGTACCGCCGCTCGGATTGCGGAAGCGGCGCTGGCCATCGTCGTGCGTGAGGGTGCTGAGGCGGTCAGCATGCGCCGGGTGGCGGCGGTCGTCGGCGTCACTCCGATGGCGATCTACCGGCACTACCCGAACCGGGACGCGCTCATGCTCGCGGTGGCCGAGCACGGCAGGGCCCAGCTCGCGGAGCGCTGCCGGCTGCGCCCGGGCCGCCGACCGGCCCGCGCCGAGCTGAAGGCGACGGTGAACGCGCTGTTGGATTTCGCGCTCGAGCAGCCCCGGCTCTACGCCTTGTTGACCGAACAGCAGGCCCAGGAATCGGCCGAGCTCGGTGACGACGCCCCTGCGCTGGGAGCGGTGGTGGCCGCCGTCGACGAGGCCATGCACCGGGAAGCGCTCGCCCCCGATGACGTCGACCAGGTCGCGGTGGGGATCGTCGCGCTGATGCACGGGCTCATCTTGCTCTACCTGAGCCGGCGGCTACCGCTGGCGGAGCCGGAGTTCCGGCTGCTCTACGCCGCGTCGCTGACCCGGCTGCTCAACGGCATCAGCACCTGAGGCTCTGCTTGGCCCCGGTTAGGCTGGGCCGATGCGGTTGCTGCTGATGTCCGACACGCACATGCCGGGCCGGGGTCGGCGGCTGCCCGATGAGCTGTGGCACCAGGTCGACGCCGCCGACGTGGTGATCCATGCCGGCGACTGGGTGGGTGTCGAGCTGCTCGAACAGCTGCGGGGGCGGGCCCGGCGGCTGATCGGCGTGTTCGGCAACAACGACGGCCCGGCGCTGCGCGCCGCGTTGCCGGAGGTGGCCACTGCCGAGCTGGCGGGCGTCCGGCTCGCGGTGGTGCACGAGACCGGGCAGGCCAGCGGCCGGGAGCGGCGGTGCGCGACGCGGTTCCCGGACACCGACGTGCTGGTGTTCGGGCACAGCCACATCCCGTGGGACTCGGTGGCCGACACCGGGCTGCGCCTGCTGAACCCTGGCTCGCCCACCGACCGGCGGCGCCAGCCCACGCACACCTGGATGACCGCCCGGGCCGAGGACGGTGCCCTGCACGACGTGCTGCTGCACCACCTGGAACACGGCTGAACGGCGCCGGCCGCACGCCACCACCGGAACCGTCAGGCTTCGGTGCCGTCCGCGCCCGCTCCTTGGCCGCTCGTCGCGCCACCCTGGTCGATCTTCTCCGGGTGACGGCGTGCCGCCAGCAGGCTGGCCACCGTGGTGATCGCCAGCACGCCGACGATGATCCCCAGGGATAACCCGATCCCGACCTCGAACACCGGCACCGGGTTCCCGCCGTTGATGAACGGCAGCTCGTTCTCGTGCAGCGCCTCGAGCACCAGCTTGACCCCGATGAACGCCAGGATGACGGCCAGCCCGTAGGACAGGTACACCAACCGCTTGAGCAGTCCACCGAGCAGGAAGTACAGCTGGCGCAGCCCCATCAGCGCGAACGCGTTGGCGGAGAAGACCAGATAGGGCTCCTTGGTGAGCCCGAAGATGGCAGGGATGGAGTCCAGCGCGAACAGCAGGTCAGTGGTGCCGATGGCGGTCATCACCACCAGCATCGGGGTGACCCACCGCTTGCCGTCGATCTTCACGGTGATCTTTGCCTCGTGGTACTCCTCGGTCACCGGCACTACCTTGCGCAGCAGCTTGAGCGCCTTGTTCTCCTTGTACTCGTCGTTGGAGCTGTGGTCGCGCAGCAGCCGGTACGCGGTTACCAGCAGTACCACCGCGAAGAGGTAGAAGACCCAGCTGAAGGCTGAAATTGCGGCGGCGCCGAGAGCGATGAAGACACCGCGCATGATCAGCGCGATCACCACCCCGACCAGCAGCACACGGTGTTGGTGCCGCTCGGGTACCCGGAACGCGGCCATGATGATCACGAAGATGAACAGGTTGTCCACCGAGAGCGAGTACTCGGTCACGTAGCCCGCGAAGAACTCCACCGCCGGCGTGCGCCCGGCGAACATCCAGAGGCCGATACCGAAGGCGATCGCGAGGGCCAGGTAGAACACCACCCAGCGCGCCGCCTCGGCCAAGCGGACCTTGTGCGGATGGTGGTCGACCAGGAACAGGTCCATCAGGATGATCGCGAGCAGCACGCCAACCGTGGTCAGCCACAGCCAGATCGGGACATTCATTTCGAGCACGCCTCCGGGCGAGAGCAACGGTCGTAGACCGAGGTCTCTCCCACCGGATGTGCCGGCCGGTGACACCGGGCGCTCTGCCGCCGTGCTGACGACGTCACCGTGACGGGATACTCCCCTTGGCTAGCTCAAGTCTGTCCCAACTCGGATATACAATCCACTCCCACCACCCCGATGTGAGAGAATCCATCGCTTTCTTCCCCCCTTGGCATGATCAGCACCACGGTCCCGCCGCGGTAGGCATGATGGACCTCATGGTTCCGGAGACTGCGGAGTGCGCCCACAGTGGCCCGCTCGACAGACATCTAGGCGGTCGAGCTGAGTAGAGCTGGCGACGGTCCCGGCCCATCCACCGAAGGCTCACCTCCCGCCGAACCGGCGCGCTCCGCCTCGCGTCGGCCCGGAACACCTCGGCGCCGGGCCGTCGTGGTGGCGGCCGCGCTGGTAGTGCTGCTGCTGGCCGCGGCCGCGGTGGTGCTGGTCCGCGCGGGCCACTCGGCGGACACGGTGCGCACGCAGCAGCTGCGCGTCCCGGTGCCCGGGGGACCCGGCGAACCGGGCACCGTGACCTTGGACGCGACCATCTACCTGCCGGAGCAGACCCCGGCGCCCTCGGTGCTGGTGGCGCACGGGTTCGGCGGCAGCAAGGGCTCGGTGGACACCGACGCCCGTGACCTGGCCCGGCGCGGCTTCGTCGCGCTCGCCTGGTCCGCGCGCGGTTTCGGCGCCAGCACCGGCCATATCGGGCTCGACTCACCGGATCACGAGGTGGCCGACGCCTCCCGGCTGATCGACTACCTGGCCACCCGCCCCGAGGTGTGGCTGGACCGTCCCGGCGACCCGAGGGTCGGGGTGACCGGCGGCTCCTACGGCGGCGCGCTGTCGTTGCTGCTGGCCGGCTACGACCACCGGGTGGACGCGCTGGCCCCGGTGATCACCTGGAACGATCTCGGCCAGGCGCTGTTCCCCAACGCGGCCAGTGCGACGGCGCCGCCGGTGGACACACCGGCGCGCACCGCCTTCGGTCCGGACGGTGTGTTCAAGCGCGGCTGGGCCGGCATCTTCTTCTCCGCCGGGCTGTCCCCCGCCCAGCCCGCGAACCAGGTCGACGGCGCGCCGTCCGGCGACCAGGCGCCCACCGACAGCTCGGAGCAGAGCGACTCGCCGGGCCCCGGCAACGGGACCGACCCGAGCACCGCCACGAGTGCCGCCAGCCAGCCGCCCGCCGACCCGGCCGGCCCACTACCCGGGGTTGTGCCGCCGACCGGCTGCGGGCGGTTCACCGCCGAGGTCTGCGCGGCCTACGCCAGGGTGGCCAGCACCGGGCGTCTGGATCCGACCACCGCCGCGCTGCTGCTGCGCTCGTCGCCGGCGAGCATCGCCGACCGGATCCGGGCACCCACCCTGCTGGTCCAGGGCGAGAACGACACCCTGTTCGGCCTTGACCAGGCAGATGCGACCGCGCGGCAGATCGCGTCGACCGGCGGCACCGTATCGGTGCTCTGGTACCCCGGCGGCCACGACGGCGGCGCACCCGGAGCCGTCGAGCGGGACCAGATCGGCGCCTGGTTCGACCGGTACCTGGGCACGCCGCCAGGCGGTTCGGCGCCGTCGGCCGACGATCTGCCCGGCGTGAATGGGCTCAGCTACGCGGTGCGCGGTGGAGTGCGGGCCCGGCGCGGCACCCCGACGGTGCGCACGGTGACCGCCCCGCACTACCCGGGCCTAGCCGGCACGCCCGCCACGTCGCCGCGCCCGCTGCCGCTGCACGGCGGCCCGCAGGATGTGCTCAACCCGGCCGGCGGCAACCCCGCGGCGATCACCGCTATCCCCGGGGTCGGCGGCGCGCTCGGCACCCTGGCCGGGCGGCTGTCCGCGCTGACCTCGCAGCTGCCCGGCCAGTCGGCGACGTTCAGCACCCAGCCGCTGGCCGATCAGGTGCTGGTGGCCGGCTCGACACGGGTCCGGGTCCGGGTGGCTCCGGTGCCGGGGCAGCCGGCCGGCGGCGAGGCGGTGCTGTTCGGCAAGCTCCTCGACGTGGCGCCGGACGGGCGCTCCATGCTGCTCGGCGGCGCGGTGGCCCCGATGCGCATCCCGATGCCCGCCGGTGGCGGGCCCGCCGAGGTGACCGTGACGCTGCCGGCCGTGGTCGCGCCGGTGCCGGTTGGCCACCGGCTGGCTGTCGCGCTGAGCACCACCGACCAGTCCTACCAGGGCTCGAACACGCCGTCGGTGTGGCGGATCTCGCTGGCCGGGCCGGCTGAGCTGGACGTTCCGGTGGTGCCGGGGCGGGCGGCCACCGCGAACACCGTCCCGGTGGGCCCCGCGACAGGAATCGCGGTCATCCTGCTCGCCGGCCTGGTCGCGCTGCTGGCCGGGCGACTGCGGCAACGCCGCCGGGCCGTCGGCGCGGCGGTCGCCGACCTCGACGAGCCGCCGCTGGTCATCGAGGACCTGCGCAAGGCCTATCCGGGTGGCATCACCGCCGTCAACGGGGTCAGCTTCGCGCTGCACCGCAACCAGGTGTTGGGGCTGCTCGGGCCCAACGGCGCCGGCAAGACCACCGTGCTGCGCATGTTGATGGGGCTGATCCATCCCAGCGCCGGCGGCATCAGGGTCTTCGGCCACCCGGTGGCGCCCGGTGCCCCGGTGCTGTCCCGGATCGGCTCGTTCGTCGAAGGCCCCGGCCTGTTGCCGCACCTGTCCGGCGCGGAGAACCTGCGGCTCTACTGGGCCGCCACCGGCCGCCCCGAGCAGGACGCCCACCTGGCCGAGGTGCTGGAGATCGCCGGGCTCGGTACCGCGCTGAACCGGGCGGTGCGCACCTACAGCCAGGGTATGCGCCAGCGGCTGGCGATCGCGCAGGCCATGCTCGGGTTGCCCGAGGTGTTGGTGCTGGACGAACCCACCAACGGCCTCGACCCGCCGCAGATCCACGCGATGCGCGAGGTGCTGCGGGGCTATGCGCGGGCCGGCCGTTCGGTGCTGCTGTCCAGCCACCTGCTCGCCGAGGTGGAGCAGACCTGCGACCACGTGGTGGTCATGCACCGAGGTGGCGTGGTTGCCGACGGCACGGTGGCCGAGCTGGTCTCCGGTGCCGGTCAGTCCACCTTCCGGGTGGACGACCCGGAACGTGCCGCCGAGGTGCTGCGTGACCTGGCCGGGGTGAGCGACGTGGCGTTGGACGGCGAGTCGGTACACGCCGACCTCAACGGCACGGCCCGCGCGGAGGTGGTGGGCCGGCTGGTGCGCGCCGGGATCGCGGTGGAGACGGTCGGGCCGAGGCGGCGGTTGGAAGACGCGTTCCTGCGGTTGATCGGAGAGGATTCGAGCCTGTGAGCAGCACGGAGACGGCCGGGGCGCCCGGCTACCTTGCGGCACGCACCTTGCGGGTGCGCGTCGAGCTGGCCCGGCAGCTGGCCAGGCGGCGCACCCAGACCGCGCTCGGCCTCGTTGCGTTGCTGCCGGTGCTGTTGTGGGCGGCCTTCCAACTGTCCCAGCCCGGGCCGACGACCGGCTCGTTGTCGCTGGTCGACCTGGCCAAGACCAGCGGCCCGAACTTCACCGTGTTCGCGCTGTTCGCCGCCGCGAGCTTCCTGCTGGTCGTGGTGGTGGCGCTGTTCTTCGGCGACACGGTGGCCAGCGAGGCGTCCTGGTCCAGCCTGCGGTACCTGCTGGCCGTCCCGGTGCCCCGGGCCCGGCTGCTGCGGCAGAAGGCGGTGGTGGCAGCCGGGCTCTCGGTGCTGGCGCTGGTGCTGCTGCCGGCGGTGGCGCTGCTGGTCGGTTCGCTCGCCTACGGCGCCGGCGACCTGGTGAGCCCGACAGGCGAGTCACTGGGCTACGGACTGGCCGCGACCCGGCTGCTGCTGGGCGCGCTGTACGTGTCGGTGCAGCTGAGCTGGGTGGCCGGGTTGGCGCTGCTGCTGTCGGTGAGCACCGATGCACCGCTGGGCGCGGTCGGTGGCGCGGTGATGCTGTCCATCCTTTCGCAGATCCTGGACACCATCACCGCTCTGCAGGGGCTGCGCAACTACCTGCCGACGCACTATGCGACCGCCTGGTCCGACCTGCTGTCCGCCCAGGTCGACTGGGGTGACATGACCCGGGGGGTGTTCTCCGCGCTGGCCTACTGCGCGGTGTTCGCCGCTGTGGCGGTGTGGCGGTTCGGCGCCAAGGACATCACCTCCTGACCGGTCCGGTCATCGCGGGGCCGGGTGGCGGGCACCGTGGCGCGCCGGCCGCCTCGCCCATCGGCGTCGCGCGGGGGATGCTGACCAGGACACCGAGCACGGTCACCGCGCCCACGACCAGCTCCAGCGGGCTCGGCCGCTCACCCAACAGCAGGAAGGCCAGGCCGATGCCGACCACCGGCACCAACAGGGAGAACGGCGCGACGGTCGCCGCGGGATAGCGCGCCAGCAGGGCCGTCCAGATCCCGGAGCCCAACACGGTGGCACAGACCACCACGTAACCCAGCGCGGCCAGACCGGGCCACCCCGCCGGGGTGACCGACGCGGCGAGCGCCGCACCGATCGCCTGAGGGCCTTCGACCAGACAGCACAGCGCGAACATCGGCAGCGGCGGCACCACCGACATCCACAGCAGGAAGCGCATCGGCTGGGTGACCTCGGCTTTTCGGCTGCACAGGTTGCCCACCGCCCAGCCGAGAGCGCCGAACAGGCACAGCACCAACGACAGTACCGGCGCTACCAGCCAATGGCTCACCGCGATCACGGTCAGGCCGGCGACGGCGGTGCACACCCCGAGCGTCGAGCGGCGGCTCAGCCGTTCCCCCAGCAGGCACACGCTGAGCAGCACGGTGAACGGCGCCTGGGCCTGCAGCACCAGCGAGGCCAGCCCGGTCGGCAGGCCCAGTGCCATCGCCAGGAACAGGAACGCGAACTGTGCGGTGCCGAAGCCGAGCCAGGAAGTTGCCGCCCCACAGCACGGCAATTAACACGGCAAGGAGTCGATCGCGCAAGGTCACGCTCTCGAACCTCACCCTGGCGGACTCGAAAGACAATCAATATATCTCGACGGTATTGATTAGCCTTGCTACATGGACGTACGGCGCCTGCGCATCCTGCGCGAGCTGGCCGACCGGGGCTCGGTGGCGGCGGTCGCGGCGGCGCTCTCGTTCACCCCGTCGGCGATCTCGCAGCAGTTGCGCACCCTCGAAGCGGAGTCCGGGCTGACCCTGACCGAACCGCACGGGCGGGGCATCCGGCTGACCGAGGCCGGCCAGGAGCTTGCCGGGCACGCGGACCAGGTGCTCGCCGCGCTGGCCGGGGCGGAGGCCGCCGCGCGGCGCTACCGCTCGGAGCCGCACGGCGTGGTGCGGGTGGCGATGTTCCAGTCGGCCGCGCGGCTGCTGCTGCCCGGCCTGCTGCACCGGGTGGCCGCGCTGCCTCAGATCGAGGCCCGGTTCACCGATATGGACATGGTCCCACCGGAGGTTCCCGGGCTGGCCGCCGACTACTGCCTGGTCGTCGCACACCGGGACGAGCACGCCCCGCCGTTCCCGACCGACCGTTGGCAGGTGGTGTTCCTGCTGCGTGAGCCGCTGGACGTGGTGCTGCCCCGAGGCCATCCGCTGGCGAGGCGGCGCCGATTGAGCCTGCAAGACCTGGCCGACGAGCCCTGGATCAGCACTCAGGAAGGGTTCCCCGCCGACGATGTGCTGCGTTCGGTCGCGCTGCGCACCGGTACCGCCCCCCAGGTGGTGCAGCGGATCAACGACTTCGGGGTGACCGAGGAATTGGTGGCGGGCGGCCACGGCATCGCGCTGCTGCCCCGGTACTCCACCGACAACCGGCGCGGGCGCCGGCTGGCGCGGCGGCCGCTCGCCGGCGTCCGCGCGGCCCGCAATATCGAGGTGGTGGCCCGGCGCAGCACGCTGGCCCGGCCGGCGGTCCGCGCGGTCCTCGATGCGCTGCGCGCCGAAGCCGATGCGGTGATCGAGCACCTCTAGCCACCGCGACCCGAACCGGCCTCGCGCTGGAGCCGCAACCTCGGGTGCCGGTGGGGAGATGGGTAGGGTGCCGGGGTGTCCCTCAGCGGCGAGTCCAGATCGGAGCGGATCGGCGAGCGCCGGGACGGCCCCGGGAACATGCGGGGCGAGCTGCTGGATGAGTTGAGCCGCAACCCGCGCCCGGCAGTGAGCCGGGCCGCACTGGCAATCCAGCATCCGGGCTGGGGCCTGGCCACCATGTCGTTGCTGGTGGTGGGCCTGGTGGTGGGGTTCCTCTCGTTCGGCCAGCTCGGTGCCGCGATCAACGCGTGCGGCGCCCAGCCGGACCTGCCGGTCTGTGTGCCTTCGGTGCACGCCACCGCGGTGGCGCTGCCGGTCGGGGCGATGATCGTGGGGCTTGCGGTCAGCCTGGTCGGTGGCCGGGTGATGGTGAAGCTCGGCCGCTCACCGATAGCCGCCGGCTGGCTCGGCTGGCTCGGCTATGCCGTGGGGGTTGTGCTCGCCTACCACCTCGCGGGCCTGCTCTGAACGGGGCTGATCCGAACGGGTTGCTGCCGGACATACTGCCCGGGCCGGACGACCCGCCGCCGAGGGTGTTGTTCTGCGGCATCAACCCCGGGTTGCTCTCCGCCGCGAAGGGCCAGCACTTCGCCCGACCGGGCAACCGGTTCTGGCCGGCGCTGCACCAGTCCGGTTTCACCCCGACCCAGCTGCGCCCGGACCAACAGTTCGAGCTGGCCGCGCTGGGACTCGGCATCACCAACCTGGTGCCCCGCGCGACGGCCAAGGCGCAGGAGCTGAGCACCGAGGAGCTGGTCGCCGGCGGCCAACGGCTCACCGAGCTGGCCGAAGCGCTTTCGCCGCGCTGGCTGGCCGTGGTCGGCATCACCGCCTACCGGACCGCGTTCGCCAGCCCTCGGGCGGTGGTCGGCGCGCAGACACTGCGCATCGGGCAGACCAGGGTGTGGGCGCTGCCCAACCCGAGCGGGCTGAACGCACACTGGCAGTTGCCGGCCATGGTCGAGGAGTTCGCCCGCCTGCGGGCTGCCTCGGACTGATGCCCGGCGTCAGCGGGACGGGGTGAGGGTGAAGTCGAACTCGCCGTCCCGGGCGCCGGCCAGGAACGCGTCCCACTCGGCGGTGGTGAAGTGCAGGGTGTCGCGCAGGTGCCAGCGGGTCAGCACGGACGTTCCGTCGTGCCGGGTGAGCTGCTCCCCCGTTGTCACGACCGGGCCGGCCAGGAACTCGGCCCATTCGCGGTAGCTGTAGCGCAGCACCGGGCCGGCACCGTGGTCCTTGGTGTCGCGCACCAGCACGCCGTCCGCCGTCGGCGCCACCTCGACACACTTCTCACCGTTGTCGGTCCGGCTGGATGTCCGCCAACGGGGGCGGTCGGCGGCGGCCATCGGGCACTCCTCGAAGATCAGGTCATTGCGGCGATCCGGTCCCGGATCACGGACGCGGAGTCGGTGTCCGACAGTGCGCGCTCGGTCAGCCGCTCGGCGATCAGATTGTATACCTCGACCTCTTGCTGATCTTGGACGTAGATCGCGCCGTTGCGGTACTCGATGTAAGCGATGCTGCGCGCCTCGGCGAAGTCCAGCAGCAGGAACTCACCGCCGAGCCCGTCGTGCACCGCGACCGAGGTCGGCATCACCTGCAGGGTGACGTTGTCCCGCTCGGATAGCTCCAACAGGTGGGCAAGCTGCGCGCGCATCACGGACGGCCCGCCGATCAGCCGGTCAAGCGCCGCCTCCTCGAGCACCGCGTGGTACTCGAGCGGGTTTGAGTCGTCGAGCAGCCTCTGCCGCGCCATCCGGGCCCGAACCACCGAGCCGGCTTCCGCGCGGCTGACCCGAAGGTTGTCCTCCAGCAATGCGATCGCGTAGCCCGCTGTCTGCAGTTGACCGTTGAGCGTCATCGCGCCGTAGACGAACGCCCCGCGAGCCAGCCCCTCCAGCCCGACGAAGGTCTTGAACCAGTTGGGCAGCGCGTCACCGAACGATGCCCACCAGGTGCCCTGGTCGGCACGACCGGCCAGCGAGGCCAACCGCTCGATGTCGGCGGCCTCGGCGCCGTAGAGCCGCAGCAAGGTGCCGACCTCGTCCGGATGCTGCTGGTTGCGGCCGCTCTCCAGATAGTTGATCTTCGCGGGCGTGCAGCCGAGCGCTTTGGCGGCGTCGGCCTGGGTGCGCTGCGCATGCAGCCGGGTGCGCCGCAGTTCGTGGCCGATCAGCCAACGCAACGCGGATGGATCATTTCGGACGGCCACGTTCTCACTCCCCCGGTAGCGGTACCACAGCAGTTAATATTAACTACTAGAGTGCCGGCTGCAATGTCGGTAGGCAACATAGCAGCTGGGGGATCAGATGGCGGGATATCTGCCCGATCATGACTGGTGGCCGGAGTTGCCCAGGACGCCGTTCGGGGCCGGAACCGAGGCAACCGCGCTGACCAGCGAGCTGCGGCGGCAGCTGGTCGAGTGGCGACTGCTCGCCGACCGCACCGAGGACCCGGCGGTGCGCGACGCGCTCTATCGCAATCTGCTCGCCTGGCAGGGGCTGCTCGATGAGCACCAGCCCGGCGCCACCGGTCGCTGCATGCGCTGCCGCGGCAGGTGGGGTCGCGGTGTGCCATGGCCGTGCGCCCAGTTCGCCGCCGTGGCCGCGGCGCTTGGCGAGCCACCGTCCATGCCCCGGTAGCAGCCCTCAGACCGCGCCGCGACCGGCGGCCGGAGCCCGGTAGTTCCGCCACAGCAGGACGTAGACGGCCACGGTGACGATCACATAGCTGGCGCCGAGCACCTGTTGCGGCACCGACCAGGCCAGCTCCAGACCGTGGTCGTGCGGCAGGTACTGGTGCGGCGCGACCACGAAGACCACGGCCAACACGCCGGTCACCGCCGCCCACAGCGTCGAACCCGCCCGCCACGCGGACACCCCGGCGATGAGCAGGGCCGGCGCGATCCACACCCAGTGGTGCGACCACGACGTCGGCGAGACCAGCAGGCCGACACCCGCGGTGGCCACCATCGCCAACGCGGCCGGGGCGCGCCGGATCGCCGGCGCGGCGAGCAGCACCAGACCCACCGACAGCGCCAGCCAGCACACCTTCATCTCCAGCCCGCCGACCCCGGCCCGGCTGAACACCGCCTGGAAGGTCTGGTTGGTGAAGAACGGCGACCCACTCACCCCGCTTGCCCCGGCCAGGCCGTCCAGCCAGTAGTGCCGCGACGCTGCCGGCGCGACCAGGGCACCGACACCGGTGGCGGCTGCGGCGCTGACTGCCGAAATCACCGCCGACCGGTAGTCGCGGCGGAGCACGAAGTACAGCAGGAACGCACCGGGGGTCAACTTGATCGCGGTGGCCAGGCCGACCAGCGCACCCCGCGGCCACCGGGTGCGCACCACCAGGCAGTCGGCCGCGACCATCGCCATCAGGATCAGGTTGATCTGGCCGAACAGGAAGGTCTGGCGCACCGGCTCCAGAGCGAAACAGAGCGGGACGAGCCCACTGGTGACGGCCAGCGCGGCGAGGCGCGCGCCGCGTGGCCAGAGCCGGCGGACCGTGAGGTACATCGTCGCCGCGAGACACGCCAGCGAGAGGACGGACAGCGCGACCCAGGCGACTACCCAGCCGGTGACGGTCAGCGGCACCATCAGCACCGCCGCGAACGGCGGGTAGATGAACGGAAGCACGACCCCGGCGCTGGTCACCGGCAGTGTGCCGTAGATGTCACCGCCGGTCAGCCACGCGTGCACGCCGAGCCGGTAGACCTCTAGATCGAGGAAGTGCCCTTGCAGCGACACCAGGTAGCCAGCCGCCACGGCAACCAGAACCGGCAGGGTCACCAAGAAGATCCAGCGGGGACGGTCACGGAGCACGCCGCCGAGCTGGCCCGTTCGCTCGCGCAAGGTAGCCACCGCCGTCACCGCGCCGCGCCCCTCGCTCCCTGTGTCATCGGATCGGGCCTCACCGTAGCCTCGTCACCCGGCTGGGCCCGGCACCGGCCGGTCGCGCGGCTCAACCGATCCCCGCGGCGTCCATCCCGCGCAGCTCCTTCTTCAGGTCGTGGATCTCGTCCCGCAACCGGGCCGCCAGTTCGAACTGCAGGTCGCGGGCGGCTGCCATCATCTGCTCGGAGAGCTGCTGGATCAGGTCGGCCAGCTCGGCGCGCGGCATGTTCTTGGTGTCCCGCCCGGCGATCACCCCAGAGCTGGCCCGCCCCGGTTCGCCGGCCGCCCGCTTGCCGCGCGACTGGTTGCGCCCGGACCCGCCGACCGGCACCGCGTCGTCACCGGCCTCCCGGTACACCTGGTCGAGGATGTCGGCGATCTTCTTGCGCAGCGGCTGCGGGTCGAGCCCCTTCTCGGTGTTGTAGGCGACCTGCTTGGCGCGGCGGCGATCGGTCTCGTCGATGGCGAACCGCATCGAGTCGGTGATCTTGTCGGCGTACATGTGCACCTCGCCGGACACGTTGCGCGCCGCCCGGCCGATGGTCTGGATCAGTGAGGTGCCCGAGCGCAGGAAGCCTTCCTTGTCCGCGTCGAGGATCGCGACCAGGGACACCTCCGGCAGGTCGAGACCCTCGCGGAGCAGGTTGATGCCCACCAGCACGTCGAAGTCGCCCTGGCGCAGCTGGCGCAGGAGTTCGACCCGTCGGAGGGTATCCACTTCGGAGTGCAGGTACCGGACCCGGATGCCGAGTTCGAGCAGGTAGTCGGTCAGGTCCTCGGACATCTTCTTGGTCAGCGTGGTGACCAGCACCCGCTCATCGCGCTCGGCGCGGTCCCGGATCTCGTGCACCAGGTCGTCGATCTGGCCCTTGGTTGGCTTCACCACCACCTTCGGGTCGACCAGCCCGGTGGGGCGGATCACCTGCTCGACGAACTCGCCACCGGTGCGCTGCAGCTCGTAGGGGCCGGGGGTGGCCGAGAGGTAGACGACCTGGCCGATCCGGTCGGCGAACTCCTCCCAGGTCAGCGGTCGGTTGTCCACAGCCGAGGGCAGCCGGAAGCCGTACTCCACCAGGTTCCGCTTGCGGGACATGTCGCCCTCGTACATGCCGCCGATCTGCGGCACCGTCTGGTGTGACTCGTCGATGACCAGCAGGAAGTCGTCCGGGAAGTAGTCGAGCAGGGTGGACGGCGCGGTGCCAGGCCCCCGGCCGTCGATGTGCCGGGAGTAGTTCTCGATGCCCGAGCAGAAGCCGACCTGGCGCATCATCTCCACGTCGTACTGGGTGCGCATGCGCAGCCGCTGCGCCTCGAGCAGCTTGCCGTGCCGCTCCAGGTCGGCGAGCCGCTCCTCCAGCTCCTTCTCGATGTCCCGGATGGCCCGCTCCATCCGCTCCGGGCCGGCGACGTAGTGGGTGGCCGGGAAAATCCGCACGCTGTCCACCTGTTTGACGACGTCACCGGTGAGCGGGTGCAGGTAGAAGAGCGCCTCGATCTCGTCACCGAAGAACTCGATGCGGACCGCCAGCTCCTCATAGGCCGGGATGATCTCCACGGTGTCGCCGCGCACCCGGAAGGTACCCCGGTTGAACGCCACGTCGTTGCGGGTGTACTGCACATCGACCAGGGCGCGCAGCAACGCGTCCCGGTCGATCTCGGTGCCGATGTCCAGCTGCACCGAGCGGTCCAGGTAGGACTGCGGGGTGCCCAGCCCGTAGATGCAGGACACCGAGGCCACCACCACCACATCGCGGCGGGACAGCAGGTTCATCGTGGCGGAGTGGCGCAGCCGCTCGACATCGTCGTTGACCGAGGAGTCCTTCTCGATGTAGGTGTCGGTCTGCGCGATGTACGCCTCGGGCTGGTAGTAGTCGTAATAGGAGACGAAGTACTCGACCGCGTTGTTCGGCAGCATCTCGCGCAGCTCGTTGGCCAGCTGCGCGGCCAACGTCTTGTTCGGCGCCATGACCAGCGCGGGCCGCTGCAGCCGTTCGATCAGCCAGGCCGTGGTGGCCGACTTGCCGGTGCCGGTGGCGCCGAGCAGCACCACATCCTCTTCGTTGGCCCGGATGCGGCGCTCCAGCTCGTCGATCGCTGCCGGCTGGTCGCCAGCCGGCGAGAACTCGCTGACCACCTGGAAGCGGCCGGTCTCGCGGGGGATCGCCTCCACCGGGCGCGAGTCGGAGTGCGCGGTGACGGGGTACTCAGTCGCGAATGCCACGGTATCGAGAGTAAGCCTTCGGTCTGACAGTATTCGGTGGGTGCATCCGCCGAAGGTCGAGACTTTCGACGTCCCAGCAGGTACCAACACCGACCCGAAGGGGTTTGTTCGCCCGGTCGAGCAGTACCGCACCGAAGCGTTCGGTCTCTACCTGGCGCGGCCGTTCGAGAACCACCCGAGGGTGACCGGCATCGAGTCGTGGCTGCTGCCCGACCTCGGCATCCGGGTCACCGACTGGTGGTGGCGGGAAGGCCACGAGCGCGACCAGGACTTCTACATCGACATCGTCGACATCGAGCGGACCGGCGACATCTGGCGGACCGAGGACCACTACCTCGACATCGTCACGTGCGCCGGCGGAGCCAGCACGGTCGTCGACCTCGACGAGTACGTCGAGGCGGTCACCGAGGGCTTGCTGCCGCCCGAGGCGGCGGAGCGTGCGCTGGCCACCAGCTACCGGACATTGGCCGGGCTGGCCGCACACGGTCACGACCTGGACGCCTGGTTGGCTGAGCTGGGTGTGCAACTGACGTGGCGGCGCCGGTGAGCCGGTGCCGCCACACGCCCGATGCCCATTGCCGGGTGCGGCGTTAACAGCGACATCGGACGCGGGCGACCAAGGTCTCAGCCAGGGTGCCGCTCGCCGTGGCCCGCCTGCTGGCCACCGCCACCGCCATTGCCACCACCATTGCCACCCCGCTCGGCGCCACCATTGCCGCCCCGCTGAGCGCCACCGTTGGCACCGCGCTCGGCGCCACCGCCACCGCCGTTCTGCCCGCCGGCACCACGACCGGCGTTCTGGCCGTACTGGGAGCCGCCGGTGCCAGCACCTTCACCTGCCCCGTTGCTGTGCGGTGTGGCTCGGTACGGGTTGTCCTGCACGGCCGGTCGCTGCGGCATGCGCGGCGGCCGGAAGGTCGGCTGGGCCGCCGGTTGGTTGGCCGTCGGACGGCTCACCGGGACTCGTTTCGGCGCGATGACCGTCTTGCTCGCCTGCGGGTCAGGCTGGGACGACGGCGCCGTGACCGGCTGGGTGGTCTGGTCAGCGCCACCGTCCGAGGCTGACTTGGTCGGTGCGGTGGTCGGCTCAGTGGTCGGCACCGTCGGGTCCGACGAACCGTCCGAGCCCGGCGACGACGTGCTCGGCGTAGTGGTGCCCGGCGACGTGGTTGTGGTGGGTACTGACGCGTCGGGCGAGCCCTCCGAGCCCCGCGACGGGCCGCCCGGCATGGTGCCGCCCGGCCACGGGTTCCCGGGGGTGCCCGGCCACGGGTGGTTACCACCGCCCGGCCGAGGGTGGTTACTGCCACCTGGCCACGGGTTGTTTCCACCCGGCGGGTTGTTTCCACCCGGCCACGGGTTGCCGTCGCCCGGCGGCCGAGGACCGTTGCCGTCACCTGGCGGCCGAGGGCCGTTGCCGTCACCCGGCGGGTAGTGGCCGCCAGGCCAGCCGCCGTCATGTCCGCCGTGCTTGCCGTCGCCGCCGTGGTTGTTGCCGTCACCGGGGTGATGGCCACTGCCGTCGTGGTAGCGCCCGTCACCGTCGTGGTGGTTGCCGACATCGGAGTTGTCCGAGTCGGAGTCGGAGCTGTCGGAATCGGAGTTGTCCGAGTCGTCCGAGCTCACGTCGACCGGCTTGGCGTCGCCAGGATCGACGTGGGTGCCGGGTGCCAGCACCACACCCACGTTGCCGATGCTGCGCGAACCGGCCGGCGCGGCAAACCCTGGCCGCAGCTGGACCAGCTGCTCACCGGGGTTGAGTACTTCGGCCACGGCCGGCGGCGGGCCGGCCATGGGCTGCAGCGCCGCCGGTGCCGCGGCGGGCGCGAGAGCGACCGGCGCGGGAAGCGGCACCGCGCCGGAGATCACCGACTGCGCGACAACGGTGACCGCGCCCAGCGCGCCGACGGTCAGCACGGCGGCAGTGGCGGCGGTAGTCGTGCGGTTCATGGTGTGGGCCCGGCGGATCACCGAGTCCACCGGGGGCAGCATGACTGCTTGGGTGAGGTCCTCGTCCAGCGCACGCAGCGCGGCGGAACCGAAACCCGGGTAGTCGGTCACATGTCCTCCCAGTTCGACGGGGAAGCGGCAGGCATCGCCTGAACGGCCATGAGCTCGTTCAGTTCGCGCCTGGCGTGGGTCAGCCGCGCGTCGGCGACCGCGGGGGCAATGCCTTCGATCTCGGCGATCTCTTCGAGCGGTACTTGTGCCACGTCACCCAGCACGAGCGCACGGCGGCGGTACGGAGGGATTTGGCGCAGGCCGTCCAGCACCGCCGCGTGCCGAGGGTCGTCCGAGGGTGTCTCGGCCGGGCGTTTGCGACCGATCTTGGCCATCAGCTTGCGCCACCGGCCGTTGCTGGCCCGCACCGCTACCTGCCGCACCCAACCGGTCGGGTCCTGCAGCTCACGCACGTCGGACCAACGCTGCCAGGCGCGGGCGTACGCTTCTTGCACCAGGTTCTGCGCTTCGTTCGCATCCAGAGTGATCATGCACAGCTGGGCGACCATCCGCGGGTAGTTGGCCTCGAGGTTGCTACCGAACTCGGCACGAAAGTTTGGCTCCGGCGCGGTGGCGACAGCTGCGCCCAGGTACTCGGTCTGAGACTCCGTCTGGGCTGCCATCCACTGATTCATGTCACTTCCCCCCGCCGTCTGTCACGCAAGCCCCCGATCGAACGGAGAGAAGGGCGGCTCGGGGGGCGTGGCCGCCCCTTCTCCACGTGGCTCGGCCGGCTCTCGCCGACCGCCCTGTATCAGGTCTGTCGAACCGTGGCGGTCCACTGTTACACCTTTTGTGATTTTACTGCCGCCAATTCAGTGACGTTGTTTGACACCGGTGGCTGCCACCCGGTGGCCGAGGCCCATCGCCCCGCCGCCTCCGACGCGCTGTCCAACCATACGTGCTCCGCGTCGGCATTTTCCCTGGTGCCGGCATCGCCGACAGATCTGGCGAGCAGCCGCCGCGTGAGTGACGCATAGTCCGATCGAGCCTCAGGGACCGCGCACAGCCAGTCCCTGAGCAACAACGCCATCCGCCAACCGGGCGATCCGGTTGCTCGGACGTGTAAATCTACCGCCCGCCCCGGATCCGCCGACACGAACACCCCCTCGGGCCATAGCGCCGCACCCGGGCCGCTCGGTTGCGCAACATCGCGGCGCAGATTCGGCCGGTACACGAAACCCACCGCACGCAGATCGTCCACCAGGTCGTGCACCGCACCCAGGTCCGCGACGGAGAGCTGGATGTCCAGCACATCCCGGGCCGGCAGGCCAGGCACCGAGGTGGACCCGACGTGGTCGATGCGCCGCGCCAGCGCCGCCGCGGCCCGCGAGACCCGGGCGGCCACCCGCTCGAACTGGGCCGGCCAGCTTGGGTCCGGCTCGACCAGCCGGGGCCGGGTCGGGCGCGGTCGGCCCTTCCGCAGCCGGTACTCGAACGGCAGCAGCCGGCTCTGCCACAGCCTGTCCACCTGGGCGACCAGATCCGCCGAGCGGCCCGAGTTGTCCAGCCACACGTCGGCCGCGGCGCGGCGGGCCTGCTCGCTGGCTTGCGCGGCGATCCGCGCGCGAGCCTCGTCGGGCGACATGCCCCGGTCCTTCACCAGCCGGTGCACCCGCTGCGACTCGGGCGCGTCAACCACGACCGTGAGCGCGAAGGAGGGCGCCATGCCGCCTTCGACGAGCAACGGGATGTCCTGCACCACCAGCGCGTCGCGCGGCGCGGCCGCAACCAGTTCTTCGGTCCGGCGGCGCACCAGAGGATGCACGATGTCGTTGAGCCGGCGCCGAGCGGCATCGTCGTTGAACACGACGGCCGCCATCGCCGGGCGATCAAGCTCCCCGTCCTCGGTGAGCACCTGGTCGCCGAACACGCTCACCAGCTCCGCCAGCCCAGGGGTCCCCGGCTGGACCACCTCGCGCGCGATGACGTCCGCGTCCACCAGGACGGCGCCGAGGGTGGCCAGCCGGCGCGCCGCGGTCGACTTACCGGCGCCGATCCCGCCAGTCAGGCCCACTCGCAGCATGCGCTGACGCTACCGTGACGAGCCCGGCGGCCCTGGCCCGAGGCTCGGTAGCACCCGTTGGACGAGGTCCACCATCACCGGCCGAGTCTGCTCGGGCGCGATCACGCCGTCCTGCAGTGTCATGGTGATGGTGGACCGACCGCTGGACACCAACAGCACAGACTTGCCCCGCTCGCGGAACAGCATCGCGTGCGCGCTGCCGATCGAGACGTCCTCGCTGCTCAGCGCGTCGGATTTCTCCGCAACAGAGTTGGTGACCAGTTGCGCGTCCGACGCCGCCGACGTGGCGTACGCGGCGAGGTTCAGCTCCAGCGAGGCTGGGCCACCCTTGACCCCGGCGCGCTGGTACTGGCAGGCGACTCGTTCCAACCGGCCGACCGCCGGTGCCGCCACCCCCAGCACGGTATGCACCTGCATGCTGTCCATCGGCTGCCCCAGCAGCGCGGACATCGCCTGGGCCGGGACGACCTCGGCACAGTCCGTCGGCATCAAGGTGGCCCTCGGCTTCACCTGCCCGGCCAGGCCGGGGTTCGGCGGGGCGGAGAAGGTCGGGACCGGCTGCCGCAGCTGCACATCGTCAGCCGGCCCGGCGCACCCGCCCAGGGCGGCGACGCAGGCTGCCGCCGCGACGGCCACCCACCCGACGCGCGGAAACCCGACACTCACGGCTGTCACCGTAGCCGGACACCGAGCGTGTCCAGCATCAACCGGATCCAGGTGACAAACACGAAGCCGGGTACCCCCAAATGGTTCGGGGTACCCGGCTCGTGAGCGAACTGTGAACTTCTACAGGTGATCAGCGGATCACCGTGCCGCCGATCAGGCGCCGCCGGAGAGCTTCTCCCGCAGAGCGGCGAGCTGCTCGTCACTGGCCAGCGTGCCGCCGTCGGACGCGGTGGTGTCGCTGGAGTAGTTCGACGTGGCGGGCGTGCCCTCTTCGGTGGCTGCCTCGGCGTCGGCCTCGGCGGCCTTCTTGAGCTGCGCGATGTGCTGCTCGTAGCGGACGTGCGCGTCGGCGTACTGGCGCTCCCACTCCTCGCGCTGACTCTCGAAGCCCTCCTGCCAGTCGCCGCTGTCGACGTCGAAGCCCTCGGGGTAGATGTAGTTGCCCTCGTTGTCGTACTCGGCGGCCATGCCGTAGCGGGTCGGGTCGAACTCCGTCTCCGGGGTCATACCCTCGTTGGCCTGCTTGAGCGACAGCGAGATGCGGCGCCGGTCCAGGTCGATGTCGATGACCTTGACCATGCAGTCGTCGCCGACCTGCACGACCTGCTCCGGGATCTCCACGTGGCGCTCGGCCAGCTCGGAGATGTGCACCAGGCCCTCGATGCCCTCCTCGACGCGGACGAACGCGCCGAACGGGACGAGCTTGGTGACCTTGCCCGGCACGATCTGGCCGATCGCGTGGGTGCGGGCGTAGAGGCGCCACGGGTCTTCCTGGGTCGCCTTGAGCGACAGGGAGACGCGCTCGCGGTCCATGTCGACGTCGAGGACCTCGACCGTGACCTCCTGGCCGACCTCGACAACCTCGCTCGGGTGGTCGATGTGCTTCCAGGACAGCTCGGAGACGTGCACCAGGCCGTCCACCCCGCCGAGGTCGACGAAGGCACCGAAGTTGACCACCGAGGAGACCTGGCCCTTGCGGACCTGGCCCTTGGCGAGCTGGTTGAGGAACTCGCTGCGCACTTCGGACTGGGTCTGCTCCAGCCAGGCGCGGCGGGAGAGAACCACGTTGTTGCGGTTCTTGTCCAGCTCGATGATCTTGGCCTCGATCTCCTTGCCGACGTACGGCTGGAGGTCGCGGACGCGGCGCATCTCGACCAGGGAGGCGGGGAGGAAGCCGCGGAGGCCGATGTCGAGGATGAGGCCGCCCTTGACGACCTCGATGACGGTGCCGGTGACGACCTCGTCGGCTTCCTTCTTGGCCT
>DASYBQ010000089.1:0-40964 GCA_036500625.1 Pseudonocardia sp.
TGGACGGGTCCTTGCGGATCGTGATGGTGCGATAGCTCATCTCCAGCGCGTCGTACACCATCAGCCGACCCAGCAGCGGCTCGCCGAGGCCGGTGATCAGCTTGATCGCCTCGGTGCCCATCACCGACGCGATCGACGCGCACAGGATGCCCAGCACCCCGCCACCGACGTGAACGGCGTCGGCGAACCCGGCCTTGTGCAGCACGGCCAGCGCTTCGGCGGAACGGGCACCGGACTTGCAGTGCAGCACCACCGGCTTGTCCTGCGGGATCCGCGACAGCGCCTCCCCGGAGAGGAACTCGCCCTTCGGGATCAGCGTCGCGCCCGGGATGTTCACGATCTCGTACTCGTTCTGCTCGCGGACGTCGATCAGGGCGAAGTCCTTGCCCGAGTCGATCATGTCCTTGAGCTCGCGCGCGGTGATGGTGTGCCCGGCGGCGGCACCCTGCGCCTCGTCGGAGACGACCCCGCAGAAGGCGTCGTAGTCGATCAGCTCGGTGATCGGCTTGGTCTCCGGGTCCTTGCGGATCTTGATGGTCCGGTAGCTCATCTCGAGGGCGTCGTAGACCATCAGCCGACCCAGCAGCGGCTCGCCGATGCCGGTGATCAGCTTGATCGCCTCGGTCACCATGATCGAGCCGATGGACGCGCACAGCACGCCAAGCACGCCACCCTCCGCGCAGGACGGCACCATGCCGGGCGGCGGCGGCTCGGGGTAGAGGTCGCGGTAGTTCAGGCCGAGGCCGTTGGGGGCGTCCTCCCAGAACACCGAGGCCTGGCCCTCGAAGCGGAAGATCGAGCCCCACACGTAGGGCTTGCCCAGCAGCACGGCAGCGTCGTTGACCAGGTAACGGGTCGCGAAGTTGTCGGTGCCGTCCAGGATCAGGTCGTAGTCGCGGAAGATGTCCAGCGCGTTGGAGGAGTCCAGCCGGGTCTGGTGCAGCCGGACCTCGACGAACGGGTTGGTCTCCTTGATCGAGTCGCGGGCCGACTCGCCCTTCGGACGGCCGATGTCGGACTGGCCGTGGATGATCTGACGCTGCAGGTTCGAGCTGTCCACCTCGTCGAACTCCACGATCCCCAGCGTGCCGACCCCGGCCGCGGCCAGGTACAGCAGTGCCGGTGAGCCGAGCCCGCCGGCACCGATGACCAGCACCTTGGCGTTCTTCAGCCGCTTCTGCCCCGCCATCCCCACTTCCGGAATGATCAGGTGGCGGCTGTACCGCTCGACCTCATCCTTGGTCAGCTCGGCGGCCGGCTCAACGAGCGGCGGTAGCGCCATGGTCTCTCGCTCCTTCACCTAAGTATCTGTGGGTGCGTCTCACGTTCAACGCCGTCACTGCCGCCAATCTTCCCAGCCTGGATCTACCACTGCCCAGCTTCGGCGGCCTGCCACATACCCAGCACCGCGCGGGCCACCGTGACGGGTTGCTCGATCTGCGGCACGTGTCCGCACTCCGGCCTCGTCAGCAGCCGGCCGTGCGGCAGCGTCGAGACCGTCCGCTTGGCCAGCTTCGGTGACACCAGCCGGTCTCGGCCACCCCAGACCACCAGCGTCGGCGCGCTCACCCGGGCGGCAACCGACCACAGCTGCGGCCCGGAGAACCAGCCGCGGATCATGCCCCGGGTGGTCTGCCAGAGCGCATGGGCCGCCCACGACTGGCCGGCACGCTCGACGACCTCCCGCTCGGCCTCCGCCATGCGGTGCTCCACGACCGTGGACGGGTCGCCGTAGCAGAGTCGCACCATCTGCTCGACCCGGTCCCTCGGCGTGTACTGGGCAATCCGCCGCCCGACCCTGCGGCGCAGCCAGGGCAGCATCGCGAGCAGGCTCCACGGGTCGGACACCCGGCTCAGGCTCGGCCGGCGGTCCGGCATGGCTGGCGCGAGCAGCGTCAAGGTGCGCACCAGCTCGGGCCGCCGGGCCGCCACCACCAACGCCAGCGCGCCGCCCATGGAGTTGCCCAGCAGGTGCACCGGACGTCCCTGACCGGCCAGGAAACACAACAGCGCATCAGCATGCGCCGCCGGGGTGTACAGCCCGGAGGCCAGCGGCCGGGAGCGGCCGAAGCCGGGCAGATCCAGGGCGAGACCGGGCGCGTGCGGGGCGAGCTGGGCGGCGAGGTCGGTCCAGTTGGTACCGGAACCGGCCAGCCCGTGCACATAGACGGCAGGAGTGGCACCAGCCGGGCCCGGCGTCTCACGCACGTGCAGCGTCACCCCGCCCGAGGTCACCTCGCGGCCTGGCCACGGCGGCTGGCGGCTGTCCAGCGGGGGTAGCTGCCCAGCATCGGCCAGCGGCGCCGAACGGTTCGCCGGTGCCGTGCCGGTGGGCAGCGCCCGCGCCGTGGACCCGCCGACAACGGTGCGCAGCAGAGCAACCACCATGCCTCCTGAGAAAGGACGAGAAAGCTGGCCCGCGCACCAGCATCGCGATACGTCCTCTTCATGGTATCGACCCGTGACATCTACCGAACGGCTACGCGGAAAACATCCGCCAGCCACCTGGACGACACCCGCGCACCATCGCGTCGGCCCGCCAGGGCCGCACGAGCGGTTTTGCGCCGGTAGGGTGATGCCGATGACCGAGACCGCCCGCCCGTCAGCGCCGACAGCGCAGTCCGCTGGGGCACGCTCCGCCCAACGGGGGACTCGGTTGTCCCGTGATGCGCGAAGGGCCCAGCTGCTCGGCGCCGCCCGTGACGTGTTCGCCGCGCACGGCTATCACGCCGCCGCGATGGACGACATCGCCGAGGCGGCCGGTATCAGCAAACCCGTGCTCTACCAGCACTTCCCCAGCAAGCTCGAGTTGTACAGCGCGTTGCTGACCACCTACACCGACGAGCTCACCGCGCGGCTGCGCAGCGCGCTGCTGGAGACCACGGACAACGAGCAGCGGGTGCGCGGCGCGATCTCGGCCTACTTCGACTTCGTCGCGGGCGACGGCCAGTCGTTTCGCCTGGTGTTCGAGTCCGACCTGCGCGGCGAGCCGGAGGCGGTCGAGGTGCTGGACAAGGCGCTGACCGCCTGTATCGACCTGGTGGCGGACGCGGTTACCACCGATGCCGGGCTGGACTCCGACCGGGCCAGGCTGCTCGCCGTCGGGCTGGTCGGGTTGAGCCAGGTCACCGCGCGGTACTGGCTCGACTCCGGGCAGGCGGTCGAGCAGCAGGAGGCTATCGAGCTGATGTACCGCCTTGCCTGGCGTGGTCTTGCGCACTTCCCGATGGTGCACGACTGAGCCTGCCCTTGGCGCCGGCTCGCACCAGGAGCTCGGACAGCCGCTCCGCGACCCCGTCCACCCGTTCCAGCGGCAGCATGTGACCGGCACCCGGATACATCGTCAACCGGGCCCATGCCGCGGTCGCCGCGATCCGCCGGGCCTGGCCGACCGGGGTCAACCGGTCCCTGGTGCCCACCATCACCTCGGTCGGCACCCGCTCGAACGCGGCCAGCGCGGCGTCCCGGTCGTGTGCATCGAGGGTCGGCCGGAACCCGACCAAGGCGGCGGGCCGGCACTGCGCGATGCACCGCGCGCTGATCCGCAGTGCGCCGGGATCGGCATGCGGCCCGAGTACCAGTGCCCGCACCGCGGGTGCGATGAGCGCGGGCCGGCGGCTGAACGCCGCTCGCCGGTCCACCCATGCCGCCTTGGCGAGCGCCTCCTCCCCCTTGCGCAGCAATCCGAGCAGCCGGATCGGCAGCCCGAGGGTGGTATCGGCCAGACCACCGCTGGCAGTGGACACCAGGGCCACGCCTGCGACCCGCTCGGCGAACAGCCCAGGGTGCCGCTCAGCCAGTGCCATGATCGTCATGCCACCCATGGAGTGGCCGCCGAGCACCACCGGACCGCTGGGCACCAGTGCGGTGAGCAGCTCGGCCAGGTCGTCGGCCAGGCCCTCGATGGTCATCTCCGAGCGGGGCACCTGGTCACTGCGACCGTGCGCCCGGTGGTCGTAGCGCAGCACCCGCACCGGCGGGCGCCCGCGTTCGGTCAGCGCCGAGGCGACCGGTGCCCAGCTGCGGCTGTCCAACGTCCAGCCGTGCGCCAGCACCAGGGTGACCGGTGCGTCGGTCGGACCGTCCATGGCCACATGCAGGCCGGTGCCGTGCCGGGTACGGAACATGCTGTGCCGCGAGTGCATCGGAGGTGGCCCTCAGACCAGGAAGGCCTTGCGCCACAGCAGCTTCTCGCTGAGGCCGCCGATCATGCCCTGCTCGCGCAGGAACGGCACCAGCTTGCGGGCCGACCACCGGACGGTCTCCTGGTGGTGCGGGTTGGCCCTCGCCACCTTGCGCGCCTGCTTCGGGTCCAGCCCGACGCTGCGGTAGACGTCCGGGTGGATCAGGTTGGTGGCGATGCGGTGCGCGGCGAACGCGGTCAGCCAGCGGCCGACCAGCCGCTCGAGCCGGCTGGCGCGTGGCGCGAGGCGGGCCAGTTCCTCGCGGGCGTAGCGGACGTGCCGGGCCTCCTCGGTCACGTGGATCTTGCTGACCATCCGGGTCAGCGGCTGCACCGACTCGTCGCGCATGCCTTCGCGCTGCAGCTGGTCGGTGATCTCCTCGGCGACCAGCGTGGCGGCGAACATCGCGGTGCCGCTGGTGATGGTCTTGAACAGCCGGCCGAGGTGGTGGCTGAGCCAGCGCGGCCGGTAGTCCGGCACGCCGTAGCGCTCGGTCATCTTCGCGAACATCACCGAGTGCCGACACTCATCGGCGATCTCGGTGAGTGCGTACTGGATGTGCTGGCTGCGCGGGTCGCGGTCGTAGGCGTATCGCAGCAGCATCTGCATCAGGATGATCTCGAACCAGAGCCCCACCCTGGCGATGCTGCACACCTCGTGGACGGACAGCGTGACCTTCTGCTCCTCGGTCAGCCCGTCCCACAGCTCGGTGCCGTAGAGCGAGACCCGGTGCGCGGGCATGCCGTAGGCGCCCTCGACCAGCGCCGCGTCCCAGTCGATGTCCAGGTTCGGCTCGTAGGAGTGCTGCAGCGAGCTGCGCAGCAGGCGCCGCGCAACCGCCTCCCGATCCTCGGAGCTTTCCTCGGGCTTCACCGCCTTCGCGCTCAGCGTCTCAGCGCTCATGCCGTGCTCCTTCCACTGGTGTATGTCCCAGGTCTGTTCCAGTGTTCCTGGCAAGCTTGACGTTACCTTCGGTAACTGTTACCAACAGTATCGTGGAAAAAAGACGTGTCAAGCCCGAGAGCGCAGGTCGTTCCGCACGGTGGGCGACGCACCGCCAACAACGCCGTGCCGAGCTGATCGAACTGGCGATACACGCCATCAGGGAGCACGGCGCCGGGTTGTCGGTCGCGACGATCGCGGCGCACGCCGGGGTCACCAAGCCGGTGCTCTATCGCCACTTCGCGGACCGGGCGGACCTGCAACACGCGGTCAGCGAGCAGGCCGCGCGGATGCTGCTGCGACGCCTGCTGCCCGAGCTGGCGGCGGACCGTGAGCCCACCGAACGGATCCGGGCGATCGTGGAGGCCTTCCTTGCCGGTGCCGAGGAGGAGCCCGAGCTGTGGCGCTTCGTGGTGCACAACCCCGGCGGGGAGCCGGCAGCCGGCGCCGACGTGGTGGCGAACAACATCTCGATGGTCGCAGGCATGCTCACCGCGGTGCTGGTCGATCAGCTGCGGGCAAGGGACATGGACGCGGGCGGCGCCGAGGCGTGGGCCTACGGGCTGGCCGGCCTGGTCTACATGGCCGGGGACTGGTGGCTGCAGCGGCGCACCATGAGCCGCGCGGCACTCACCGACTACCTGACCAGCCTGATCTGGGGCGGCCTCGCCGGAGTGCTCGGCCCCGCGCGGCCCGAAACCGACCACCGGCCCTCGGAGCAGTCGCTGCGCCTGGTCGCCGGCCTGGACATCCCGCCACCGGCAGCGGGCCACGAAGGAGAGGAGAGCTGAGCGATGGACGAGGACGACTACGCCGGCCCGGCAACGGTCGAGGTGGCGGGCCGCGAACTCGCGGTCTGGGCCCGCATGGTGGCGGTCTTCGAACCGACCGACGGCCAGACCCACTGGTCCGGCCGCCTCAACTCGGACCACACCCTGCACGAGCTGTTGGACGGCTCGTCAACCGAAATCACCCTACGCACCACGGACGGGCGCGCCACCGGCAAGATCGGCGACCCGGACCCCTGGGGCCGCTACCGAGTAACCGGCACCGGCCACCCCCCATTTCCCCCGGCCCCATTTCCCCCGGCCCCGGTACCCCTCTCGTGAGTGCTGAGTGCCGTTACCGCGAAGCGGCGCCGCAGGCGTAGCGCGACTCATCACTCACGAGCGGCGAAGCCGCACTCAGCCGATCGCGAAGCCCACCTTGCGGGAGTCCGCAGGCCCGATCTCCACGTACGCGACCTTGGCCGCCGGCAGCATGAACCGCCTGCCCTTCTCGTCAACCAGGCTGAGCAGCCCCGTCGGGTTCTTCAGCGCGTCGCTCACCAGCGCCTCGACCTCGTCCGGCGACTGCCCGCTGGACACCACGAGCTCCCGAGGGCTCTCCGCGACGCCGATCTTGACCTCCACGCCAAACCTCCACTTACCTCAGGATGCGGGTTGTTTGCCAGCCTTACCGAGCGCACGCCGCTCCCGCTCCAGGTCAGGCTAGTCGAGCCGGCGGGCGCCGGTCCGCCGGGTTCGCCGACGGCGCAACAGCCTCTGGCGAATCAGGACAACCCGAGCGCGGCCATCCGCCGGTTGTGCCGTTGCTGCAGCTTGCGGAACAGCACCGCGATGCCGCTCAGGTCGCCGAAGCCGCGCACGAACAGCTCGGCCAGCTCATCGCGCTCGGCGACCACGTGCTGCGCCTGGGTGATCGCCTCGCCGAGCAGCCGCCTGCCCCACAGCGCGAGCCGGTCGCGCACCTGGCGGCTGCGCTCGGTCGCGGCCGCGACCTCACGCTCGGCGAACGCGCCGTGCCCGGTGTCGGCCAGCACCTGGCGCACCAGCGAGCCGGTCGGTTCCGGCAGCCAGCCGGCCACCTCGGTGTAGAAGTCGGCCGCAAGCCCGTCGCCAAGGTAGACCTTGACCAGGGACTCCAGCCAGTCGTGCGGGGCGGTGGAGCGGTGGTAGGCGTCCAGCGCGGCGACGAACGGGGTCATCGCCCGCTCGGCCGGAGTGCCGAGCTGCCCGAGGTGCTCCTCGAGCAGCCGGTAGTGCCCGATCTCCGCGCCGGCCATCTTGGCCAGCGCCGCGCGGGTGGCCAGGGTTGGCGCGGTGCGCGCGTCCTCGGCGAGCCGGTCGAACGCGGACAGCTCCCCGTAGGCCAACGCGCCCAGCAGGTCGGTCACGGCGGCAACGCTCGGTCGCCACTCGTCCACAACCGACTCGACCACGGCTGTCGTGTCCGTCGGCCCGGACGTCGGTGCTGTCGCGCCCTGCTCCACCACAACAGCACCCTATGCCAGCCGGCCCGCCGCGCGCAGGTCCAGTGGCCCCGTCGCTCCTCGACCGGCGTACTCGCGTTATGGCCGATCGGCTCCTACTTCGGCTCACCCGATCCGGCCCCCTCGGGCACCGTGGCGGACCGGCCGAGGGGGCATCCGCCCGACGAGTGGCGCGTCACTGCCCGGCCCGGCACGGCACCCGGTATGATGTGGTTCAACGCAGCGCCGAGATACGCGGTGCGCGTACCGGCGAAAGCCCGAAATTCCGGCCTGAGGTACTCCGGACAGTTCGGGCCCGCGACAACATGTGCGCGTGCCGCGCCTAGCTGTCTCTCCCGCCCAGCTCGCTCGTGGCGGCGGTCGACGAGATGCCTCTGGCTCCGCGCGCCAGAGAGAGGCGATTGCCCTGACCAGCGAGAACAGCACCACGAATAACGAAAAGTCCGAACAGTCCAAGGTGGGCCCGATCGAGGAGAGAGATACCGAGTCCGCCCCGGCGCTCGACCCGTCGGTCGACGCGGAGCCATTGCAGGCCGGTGCCCCGGTTCGACCGGACTCGCCCACCTTCGCCGAGTTGGGTGTGCGCCCGGAGATCGTCAGCGCACTGCTCGGCGTCGGTATCGAACGCACCTTCGCGATCCAGGAACTGACCCTGCCGCTGGCCCTGGCCGGCGAGGACGTCATCGGCCAGGCCCGGACAGGCACCGGCAAGACCCTCGGCTTCGGGGTGCCGCTGCTGCAACGGCTGCGGGAAAGCGACGCCGGCTCCACCGAGCGCGACGTACCGCAGGCGCTGGTCGTGGTGCCGACCCGTGAGCTGTGTGTCCAGGTCGCCAGGGACCTGGCCGACGCTGGCCGCCACCTGGGCGCCCGGATCACCGCGATCTACGGCGGGCGGCCCTATGAGCCGCAGATCGCCGAGTTGCGCAAGGGCGTGGACATCGTGGTCGGCACCCCCGGCCGTCTGCTCGACCTGGCCGAGCAGCGACACCTGGTGCTCGGCCGGATCGGCGCGCTGGTGCTGGACGAGGCCGACGAGATGCTGGACCTCGGGTTCTTGCCCGACATCGAGCGGATCCTGCGGATGTTGCCGGAGCAGCGCCAGACCATGCTGTTCTCGGCCACCATGCCGGGCCCGATCATCACCCTGTCCCGCACGTTCCTGCACCAGCCCACGCACATCAGGGCCGAGGAGGCCGACCAGGGCGCGATCCACGAGCGCACCCACCAGCTGGTCTACCGGGCGCATGCGCTGGACAAGGTGGAGCTGCTGGCCAAGGCGCTGCAGTGCGCGGACCGTGGCCTCACGATGATCTTCACCCGCACCAAGCGCACCGCACAGCGGGTCGCCGACGACCTGGGTGAGCGCGGCTTCGCGGTCGCGGCGGTGCACGGTGACCTCGGGCAGGGCGCCCGGGAGCAGGCACTGCGCGCGTTCCGCTCGGAGAAGGTCGACGTGCTGGTCGCCACCGACGTGGCCGCCAGGGGTATCGACGTCATCGGGGTCACCCACGTGGTCAACTACCAGTGCCCGGAGGACGCCAAGACCTACATCCACCGGATCGGTCGCACCGGGCGCGCCGGCCGGGAAGGTGTCGCGGTGACCCTTGTCGACTGGGACGAGGTGCCCCGCTGGAAGATGATCAGCGATGAGCTGAATCTCGGCCTTGCGGACCCGCCGGAGACCTACTCGACGTCTGAGCACCTGTTCGCCGAACTGGGCATCGCTGCCGAGGCAACGGGTCGGTTGCCCCGCTCGCAACGCACCCGCGCCGGGCTGGACGCCGAGCACCTCGACGAAGCCGGTCCGCGTGGCCACCGGGAGCGCGGCAAACGGGGCCGGACCCCGCGCCGGAGTGCGCGTGGCGAGGCGACCAGGGACAATGCGCCACGCTCGGACGACGACCGCGGCGGCGACGAGTCGTCCCGGGCGTCCGGGCCGCCTCGGCAGCGCCGGCGCCGCCGAGGCGGCGTGCTGGTGGCCGAGAACGAGCAGGGCGGCAACGACTCCGGCCCGGGCTCCGAGGACGGCTCGGTGCCCGAACTGGCCGGCAGCGGCTCGTCGCGGCGGCCCCGCCGTCGGCGTCGCCGGTCCGGCGGTTCCTCCCCCGGTGGCTCGGACGGCCAGGACTCCGGCTCGGACAGCGCTCCCGACGCGGCGGCCAGCTGAGCCACCGCCGAAGAAGACCACCCAACTGTGCTCCGGGCGGAACGCCGCCGCCGGGGTGACCTGGTGGCGGCAGCGGTGCTTGTCGTCGTACTGGCGCTCGGCATTGCCGTGGTGGCGCGCAGCAGCCCCGCCGCGCACACCACGTCGATCACCGCGAGCCAACCGGCGCCAACGCCACCGGTCGCCTCCGAGGTTCCCCCGACGCTGGCCGAGGCATGGCGGGCGCCCAGCGCCGCCACGCCGGCGCCGGTTGCGGTGGGCCCGGTGGTTGTCACCGGCGACGACTCGACGGTCATCGGTCGCGACCCGCTGACCGGGGCGCGGCGCTGGAGTTACCAGCGGAACCTGCCGCTGTGCACGGTGGGCGCCGGGTGGGGCTACGCGCTCGCGGTGTTCCGCACCGGTGCCTACTGCGCCGAGGTCACGGCGCTCAAAGCCGAAACCGGGGCGCGGGGCCCGCAACGCAACTCCGATGTACCGCCCGGCACCCGGCTGCTCGACGACGGCTACCTGGTCACCGCAACCGGCTCGAACCATCTCGAGACCTGGCGCTCCGACCTGGTCAAGACCCAGGAGTACGGCGCGCTGCGGGCATACATCGAACCCGGCAGCCAGCCACGACCGGACTGCCGGCACATCTCGGTCGCGGTCACCAGCGGTCGGGTGGGGGTCCTCGAGCGCTGCCCGAACGAGGCCGGCGACCGGCTCACCGTGCTGCACCCCGACGACTCGGAGTCCGACCGCCCGGTGGCCGAACTGAGCACCGTGCTGCCGGGCCGGGACGCCGAGCTGGTCGCGCTGTCCGACGACCGGGAGGCGGTGCTGTTGACCAACCCGACCCGGCTGAGCGTGCGCGGACCGGGTGGCGGCGAAGTCGCCTCCTTCCCGCTGGACCTACCGGCCGGGGACCTTGCCGGCGACCCGCCCGGCGAAGTGGTCCCCACCACCAGGGTCCCTGGCGCGGTCCTGTGGTGGACCGGGTCCAGCACTGTGGCCATGGACGACCAGGATCTGCACCCACGCTGGACGATGCCCAACACGCTGGGGCCGGGCACCTTGATGGCTGGTCAGCTGGTGGTCCCGGTGCCCGGCGCCGAGTCCGTGGTGGACCCGGCAACCGGGTCGGTGTCGCGGACGATCCCGGTCGACCGGGGCAGCTACCGAGGCCCGGTGGCCGCCTCGGCTCTCGGGCCGGTGCTGCTCGAACAACGCGGATCCGTGCTCGTGGCCCTCCGTTAGAAGGGTCAGCTCCACCAGAACACGGAGACCACACCCGCCGTCAGCGCGGCCACACCGGCCGCCGCGAACAGCCCGGCCGGGCCGCGCCGCCGGTCCGCGACCCGCTGCAGCACGCCGGCCAGACCGGCCGCGGCGGTATGGCCCAGCAGCACCAGGCCACCAGGGCCGGGAGTGCCGGCCGCGACCGCGGCGACCCATGAGCCGAGCAGTACGACCAGCAGGATGGCAAGGCCGGCGGCCAGCGCGCCGGAGCATCCGCGCAGCACCCGCCCGGCGGTCACGGTGCCAGCAGCGCCCATGGCGCGACCTGCGGCGCGGCGTCGCGGCCCTCCGGGCAGTGCCGACGGAAGTCACAGTAGGCGCACCGCGCGGACGGGCGGGGCGGGAAGAGCAGCTCGGGGTCGCCGCCGGCGGCCAGCGTGTCGGTGGCCAACGCCGCGTCGTCGGCCATCTCCTCCATCCGGGACAGGTGGCGGCGCAGCGACGGCTCGCTGTGCTCCCACGCGGCGATCTCCCCGCTGGGCAGGTGGTGCAGCTCCACCCGCCGGCACGGCCGGCGCAGGGTACGCCGGGCGGCCAGCGCGTAGAGCGCGAGGGCCTGCGAGGAGCGGGCGTCGTCGACGGTCAGCGCGTGCCGGCCGGTCTTGTAGTCGATGATCACCAGCTCACCGTCGCGCTGGTCGATCCGGTCCACCCGGCCTTCCGCGACGATCCGGTCGCTTGGCGTGGAGACCCAGCGCTCCAGGCCGACCGGGTCGTCGGTGACATCGGAGTCCGCCACGTAGTCGGCAACCCAGCCCCGGGCCCGCTCACGGTAGAACGCGGCCTGCTCGTCGTCCCGGAAGCCCTCCCCCGACCAGTTCCGGTCCACCAGGCGCGCGGCCCGCTCCGGAGTCCGCTCGGTGACCGGCAGGTCGAACAGCGCCCGCAGCGCGTTGTGCACCACCGCACCGAGCGTGCTGTGCGCCCACGCCCCGCCACGAGCCGGCGTCGGCCGGTCGAGGTAGGTCATCCGGTATCGGCGGGGACAGTCCAGCCAGGTGGACAGCCGTGAAGGCGTGACCTTGAACAGCCTGCGGGGCATCCCCGCCAAGCTCAACTGCCCGTCCACCCCTCAACGGTATCCCCCACCCCCGACACCCTCACACAACCCCTGTGGATAGCTCGTGAGTGAAAAGTGACGCTATAGCGTCACTTTTCACTCACGAGGCCGAAGGCCAGCGGGCTAGCAACCCAACACGGGCACAGCGGTCGCCTTGGCCACCAGACGGTCGAACACCTCGGGGTCGGTCGTCTCGGCACCGATCGGCGTCGTCTTGTTCGTGCCGTGGTAGTCGCTGGAACCGGTGGCCAGCAGCCCGAGCTCAGCGGCAAGGCCCCGGATCAGCTCCCGGTCGGCCGGTTCGTGGTCCGGGTGGTCCATCTCCACGCCGACCAACCCGATCGCGGCCAGGTCGGCCACCACCGAGGGGGCCACCACTCGGCCCCGGCGACGGGCGAACGGGTGCGCGAACACACACACCCCGCCCGCATCGGTGATCATGGCGATGGCCTGCTCGACGGGGGTGTCCGCGCGCGGGATGTAGTACCGGCTTCCGTTGTTCAGCAGCTTGACGAACGCCTCGTTCACGCTGCTCACCACGCCTTCTTCGACCAGCGCCCTTGCCAGGTGTGGGCGCCCGGCCGGCAGGTCCGCCGGCAGCCGGTCGAGGAATGTCTCCGGGTCGACCGGATAGCCGTCCTCGGACATCCTGGTCACCATCTTGACCAGGCGCTCCCGCCGCTCCACCCGCAGCCGCGACTGCTCGACCAGCACCGAAGGGTGGTCGGGGTCGAACAGGTAGGCCAGCAGGTGCACCGAGATGCTGTTCCCGTGCCCGTCCGGGCACACGCAGGACAGCTCCGCTCCCCGGACCAGCCGCAGGCCTTTCGGCCGTGCCTGTTCGGCCTCGGCCCACCCGGCCGTGGTGTCGTGATCGGTCAGCGCGACCACGTCAAGGCCAGCCTCGGCCGCCACCCGGACGAGCTGGGCAGGGTCGTCGGTACCGTCAGATGCGTTGGAGTGAGTGTGCAGGTCGATCCGCAAGCGGCCGCTTACCCCCGCCGTCTCGGCTTGGCCAGCACGTGCGACCTGGTCTGCTTCTTGTCACCGAAGATCAGCTCGGCAAGCGCCTCGTAGATCTCCTCCGGCTGCGGCATGTAGTCGATCCGGTTCAGTGCCTGAATCTGACCGGCCGACTCGATGATCATCGTTCCGAAACCGACGATCCGGCCGGTCATGGTCCGCTCGAAGGTGAGGTCGGTCACCTTGCCCAGCGGCATCATGCCGATGTTGTGGGTGATGATGCCCCGCGACAGCATCACCCGCTTGTCGGTGATCACGATCCGCTCCACCCACCACAACGCCACGAACAGCGTCAGCCGCAGCACCGCGACCAGCCCCGCATACCAGGTGAGGTTGTCCAGCACCAGGTTCTGTGGCAGGTAGGTGTCCAGGAGCACGAGGCCGAAGAGCACCAGCGCTGTCTGGGTGATGTGGTTGAGCATGACCGACCAGTGCTGGCGCACCCGGATGACTCGACGCTCGGTCGGGAGGATGTACTCGTCGATCTCTCTGGGTGCAAGCATTGCCGGCCCCTAACGCCGAGCCGGTGCTACAGGACGTTGCTGATGAACGTGGCCATCGAGTTGCCCGCTTCACGCAGGTTGCCCATCAGGCCGTTCACTGAGCCGCTGGCGTTGCTCGGCTGCGAGATGATCCAGAACAACACGAAGATGACCACAAGAAAACCCACGATCTTCTTGAGATTCATCGGGAACCACCATCCGATAGAGCTGAAAGTGACGGGCTGGCCAGGCTTGCCGGACCTGTTTCTACCGCAAGCAAGGCCATGCTGTGAGTCCGACAGGCTTACGTACGCCAATCGAGTGTACATGGAGAACTGGTGACCGAACGTGAAGAAACCATCGGCTGTGTCGGCGCGGTCGTGCACGATCGCGCCGGCCGACTGCTGCTGATCCAGCGCGGACAGGAACCCGGCCTCGGCCGCTGGTCGCTGCCCGGCGGCCGGGTGGAGGCCGGCGAGACCGACCACCAGGCAGTCCGGCGTAGGTCGCCGAGGAGACCGGGATCCGGGTACGCCCCGGCAGGCTGGTCGGCCGGGTGCTGCTGCCGGCGCCCGGCGGCGGCCGGTACGACGTCGCCGACTACGCCTGCGAGCCGGATGGCTCGCAGATGCTCACTCCCGGCACCGACGCCATTGACGCCCGGTGGGTGAACGCCGATGACTACGCGGCGTTGCCGACAGTCGTCGGCCTCACCGAGACACTGCGCGCCTGGGGAGCACTACCCCGCCGCTGAACCCCGCTCGGTGCGGACCCTACGCCCAGGGCCCGACGCCGGCGATGCGCTCGATGGAGTAACGCACGATGTAGCCGGGTCCTTTCGGAGCAGGGAACTCGGTGTCCGGAGCGATGTAGACCTTCGCAAGGCCGTTGAGCAGGTCCCAGGTGCCCTCGCTCGGCTCGATGGTGGCCCGCGCCCGCAGTGTCGCGTACTCGTTCAGGAAAACACCAGGCTTCTTCGGTGCAAGGAAGGACAGCACGACCCTCGGATCCTGGTCGATGTTGCGCAGCTTCCGGTACCACGTCATGTGGCCGGACACCAGATCGTCACCGTCCAGCCCGATCCAGATGACGCTCACCTGTGGGCTCCCGTCGGCGTTGACGGTGCTCAGATGCACCAACGCCCCGACGCGATCAGATCTCGCAGCTCATCCGAGAGTTTGATCTTCTCCTTCACGCGCCGAGCATAGCAATCTCCCGGCAGGAATTGATCAGGCCGCGGGGCGGAGGACCCGGTTCAGTCGACCGGGGTCGGGCGGCCCGGCTGCTCGCCGCCGCGTGCCTCGCCGTAGGACCGCTTGGGCACCATGACCTTGCGCCGGTAGACGCAGACCAGCACGCCGTCCTGGTTGTGCCCCCTTGTCTCCACGTAGACAACGCCCCGGTCGTCCTTGGACTTGGACTCGGTCTTGTCCAGCACCTCGGACTCGCCGTAGATGGTGTCACCGTGGAACGTCGGCTTGACGTGGCGCAACGATTCCACCTCGAGGTTCGCGATCGCCTTGCCGGAGACGTCCGGCACCGACATACCCAGCAGCAGCGAGTAGATGTAGTTGCCGACCACAACGTTCTTGCCGAACTCGGTGGTCTCCGCCGCGAAGTGCGCGTCCAGGTGCAGCGGGTGGTGGTTCATGGTCAACAGGCAGAACAGGTGGTCGTCGTATTCGGTCACCGTCTTCCCGGGCCAGTGCTTGTAGACCGCTCCGACCTCGAACTCCTCGAAGTATCGCCCGAACTGCACGCCACATGCCTCCTTTGGCCGCGATGACAAACCTGGCGGTAGCCTATGCAGCCGGGGCCGGTGCGGCGCGCCGGGTTGGCCAGCATCACAAGGGAGGTGGGGCCATGGACTCCATACCCGGTTGGAGTACCGGCCGTGGTCCCGCAACCGGGCCCGGCTGATCCGGGCCCACCTTCTCGTCCGCCAGCGGGGACCACGGCGTCACACCCCGGACGCCCGGAACCGGCCCGGTTCCGGGCCTCCATACCTGGAGGCTGCCGTGCCAAATCTGTCCTCGATCCGAGTTCCTGGCTCGCGCATGCGCCTGACCGGTCGAACATCCCCGGTGACCAGGAACATCCCGATCCCGCTCTCGGCCTACGTCGTCGACTGCGCGGTGTACGCGGGCGGCCGCCGGCTGCCCGGTCGCTGGACCCACGACCAGGCGCTGCGTGAAGTTCGGGACCGGGACGACGCGTTCGTCTGGGTCGGGCTGCACGAACCGGACGACGAACAGATCACCGGCATCGCGGATGCCTTCGGCCTGCACGAGCTCGCCGTCGAGGACGCGGTGCACGCGCACAACCGCCCGAAGCTCGAGCGCTACGACGGCATGCTGTTCGCGGTGCTGAAGACGGTCTGCTACGTGGGCCACGCGGAGCCGACCACGGCGGCGGAGCTGGTCGAGACCGGCGAGGTGATGGCGTTCGTCGGCAGGGACTTCGTGGTGACCGTCCGGCACGGCAACCACTCCGGGCTGCACGACGTGCGCCGCGAGCTGGAGGACGCCCCCGAACAGCTGGCGCTGGGCCCGGCGGCGGTGCTGCACGCCATCGCCGACCACGTCGTGGACAGCTACGTCGAGGTTACCGACGCGATCGAGGCGGACATCGACGTCATGGAGAGCGAGGTCTTCGAGCCACGCTCCAAGGTCGACTCCGAGCAGATCTACGTGATGAAGCGCGAGGTACTCGAACTGCGCCGCGCGGTGATGCCGCTGGGGCCGCCGCTGCGCCGGCTGGCGGAGGGCTACAGCTCGCTGATCCCGCACGACGTCCGCTCCTACTTCCGCGACGTCGACGACCACCTGACCAGCGTCGCCGAACGGGTAACCGGTTTCGACGAACTGCTGACCACGCTGGTGGACGCGGTGCTGGCCAAGATCACGCTGCGGCAGAACGACGACATGCGCAAGATCACCGCGTGGGCCGGCATCATCTCGGTACCGACCATGATCGCCGGCATCTACGGGATGAACTTCGACCACATGCCGGAGCTGCACTGGACCTACAGCTACGGGGTGGTGTGGTTGGTGATCGTGACGGTATGCACCACGCTGTACCGGACCTTCCGCCGGAACAAATGGCTGTAGCACTGAACCGGTTCCACCCGCTGCGGCGGCTGCGGCTGCCCCCGTGGTCACGCCAGCAGCCGAGCTGGGCGCAGGCCGAGCCCGCGCTGATCGACGCCGCGCTACAGCGCGCACAGGCCCGCCTCGGCGGCAACTGGTACGTGATCGGGGCCAGTGACCAGCTGCGCCGCGACCGGCCGCTGGGCCGCACCGTTGCCGGCATCGAACTGGTCGCCTGGCGTGACTCCGGCGGCGCCGCGCACGTCGGGCCCGGCGCCTGCCCGCACCTTGGCGCGCCACTGTGCCGGGCGGCGATGGCCGATGGTCGGCTGCTGTGCCGCTGGCACGGGATGGCCCTGGACGAAAGGCCCCGCCGTGGCTGGACGCCCTACCCCGCCTACGACGACGAGGTGCTGTTGTGGGTGCGCCTTGACGAGGTGGGCGGCGAGACGCCGACCGCCGCCCCGGTACTGCCCGCCCGGCCGCCGCCGGCCAGGGGCGTTGCCGCTGTGACGACCCTGCTCGGGCGCTGCGAGCCGGCCGACGTGGTCGCCAACCGGCTGGACCCCTGGCACGGCTCCTGGTTCCACCCGTACTCGTTCGCGCGGCTGCGGGTCCGCTCGGCGCCCGGTCCCGAGGCCACCGAGGACGAGGACCGCTTCGTCGTCGAGGTGGCCTACCGGGTGGCCGGTTCGCTGGGTGTCCCGGTGGTCGCCGAGTTCAGCTGCCCGGACCCGCGCACCGTGGTCATGAGGATCGTGGAGGGTGACGGCGCGGGCAGCGTGGTGGAAACCCACGCCACCCCGCTCGAGGCCGACCGCGACGGCACCCCGCGAACCGCTGTCGTCGAGGCGACCATCGCCTACTCGGACCGGGCCGGCTTCGCGGTGGCCAGGGCGGCCGCGCCGGTGCTGCGTCCGTTGATCCGCCGTGCCGCCACCAGGCTGTGGCGCGACGACCTGGCCTACGCCGAGCGCCGCTACGCCCTGCGCACGGGCGGCCGGGGCCGCTAGTACTGCAGGGCCTGTTCTCGCGCGAGAACTTCCGATCGGGGACCCGTCGGGCCCGCCTCCGCAAGTTCGCCTTCGGCCGAAAGAGCGCGCTTGTGCTCACCCTGGGGTGCCGCCAGCAGAGTTCGGCCCTGGGTTGCCGACATTCACAGCGCCGGCCTTCGCCGGAACTCCTACGGAGCCTCGCGGGGGCGACTCGCCTTACAAGCCCTGTAGTACTAGTTCGAGGAGCCGGCGCCCATCGCCAGCTTGGCCAGCATCTCCTTGGCCTTCTCGGCGTTGCGCGGTTGGCTGAGTACGTCGTAGCGGCCGGCGACTATCTGGCTGGACGAGGTGAAGTCGCGCCGGCCGCGCTGCACCGCGTAGCCGAGCGCGGCGAACAGCAGGCTGAACAGCACACCTGCCACCACACCGACGATCAGTGCGCCGGAGTTGCGTTCGAAGTAGGCCAGCAGCGCGCCGACGAACAACCCCATCCAGATGCCCGAGGCGGCCCCGTTGCCCAGTACCCGGCCCCAGGTCAGCCGGCCGAGCACCCGCTCGACCAGCATGAGGTCGACGCCGACGATCGTGACGTCGCTGACCGGGAACTCGTTGTCGGCGAGGTAGTCGACCGCCTTCTGGGCTTCCTCGTAGGTGGCGAACGACCCCACCGGCCAGCCGGTGGGTGGCGTGGGCAAGTTGGGCAGCCCGGGGGTGTTACGCCCCGTGCCGCCGCCGAACGGAGTAGTCACGGTGTTTTCTCCTCGCATTAGCGCGGTAGATCACTTACCGCGCACGGTACTCCCGCAGCAGCCCTCGGCTGATGATCGTCTTCTGGATTTCCGAGGTGCCCTCGCCGATCAGCAGGAACGGGGCCTCCCGCATCAGCCGCTCGATCTCGTACTCCTTGGAGAACCCGTAGCCGCCGTGGATCCGGAACGACTCCTGGGTCACCTCCGCGCAGTATTCGCTGGCCAGCAGCTTGGCCATGCCCGCCTCGACGTCGAACCGCTCACCGGAGTCCTTCAACCGCGCGGCGTTGACCATCATCAGGTGCGCGGCCTCGACCTTGGTGCCCATCTCGGCCAGCTTGAACGCGATGGCCTGGTGCTCGGCGATCGGCTTTCCGAAGGTCTGGCGCTGCTGGGCGTAGTCGATGGCCAGCTCGAACGCCCGGATCGCGATGCCGCAAGCCCGCGCCGAGACGTTCACCCTGCCGACCTCGACGCCGTCCATCATCTGCGCGAAGCCGCCGCCGCGCTTGCCGCCCAGTACCTGGTCGCCGGAGATGCGGAAGCCGTCGAACACCGCCTCGGTGGTGTCCACTCCCTTGTAGCCCATCTTGTCCAGCTTGCCAGGGATGGTCAGCCCGGGGGTGACCTCGCCGTAGCCCTCCGGCTTGTCCACCAGGAAGCAGGTCAGGTTCTGGTGCGCCCGCTCGGCACCCTCGTCTGTCTTGACCAACAGCGCGATCAGGTTCGAGGTGCCGCCGTTGGTCAGCCACATCTTCGAGCCGTCGATGACGAAATCGTCCCCGTCCTGCTTGGCCCTGGTCTTGATCGCCGCCACGTCGGAACCGAGGTCCGGCTCGGACATGGAGAAAGCGCCCCGGATGGCCCCTTCGGCCATCTCGGGCAGGTAGTGGCGCTTCTGCTCCTCGGTACCGTGGTGCGAGATCATGTGCGCCACGATGAAGTGCGTATTGATCACACCGGACACGCTCATCCAGCCACGGGCGATCTGCTCGACCACCAGCGCGTAGGTGAGCAGCGACTCACCGAGCCCGCCGTACTCCTCCGCGATGGTGAGCCCGAACAGGCCCATCTCCTTCATCCCGTCCACGATCTCCTGCGGGTAGGTGTCGGAATGCTCCAGCTCCTGGGCGTGCGGGATGATCTCCTTGTCCACGAAGGACTTGACGGTGGACAGGATCTCCCGCTGGACGTCGGTGAGTCCGGCGGTCTGGGCGAGCCGGGCCATGGTGTGCCTCCTGGCTTACTGTGCTGCGCTGCGCTGCGCTGCGTGTGGGGATGTCGGCGGTGCTGGTCAGCTTTCCGGCGGGCTCCACTTGTCGCCGCGCGACATACCTGCCGCGCGGCCCTTGCCGGAGACGACCAGCGCCATCTTGCGGGATGCCTCGTCGATCATCTCGTCGCCGAGCATCGCGGCGCCGCGCTTCCCGCCGGCCTCCGAGGTGTAGTACTCGTAGGCGTCAAGGATGTTCTCCGCGTGGTCGTAGTCCTCCTGGCTGGGCCGGTAGGTCTCGTTCGCCGCCTCGATCTGGCCGGGGTGCAGTACCCACTTGCCGTCGAAGCCGAGCGCGGCCGAGCGGCCGGCCACCCGCCGGAACCCGTCCACATCCTTGATCTGCAGGTACGGGCCGTCGATGGCCTGCTTGTCGTGCGCCCGGGCGGCCATCAGGATGCTCATCAGGATGTGGTGGTACGCGTCACCGACGTCGTAGCCGGCCGGCTGCTCGCCGACCACGAGGCTCTTCATGTTGATGCTGGCCATGAAGTCGGCCGGGCCGAAGATGATGGTCTCCACCCGGGGCGAGGCGGTGGCGATCTCGTTGACGTTGGTCAGGCCGAGCGCGTTCTCGATCTGCGCCTCGATGCCGATCTTGCCGACCTCGTAGCCGATGGTCTTCTCGATCTGGGTCATCAACAGGTCCAGCGCGACGACCTGCTGCGGGGTCTGCACCTTGGGCAGCATGACGGCGTCCAGGTTCTCGCCGGCTCCCTCGACGACCTCGACGACGTCGCGGTAGGTCCACTCGGTGGTCCAGTCGTTGACCCGGACCACCCGCGCCTTCTCACCCCAGCCGCCCTCGTTCAGCGCGGCGACGATGGTCTTGCGCGCGTCCGGCTTGGCCAGTGGGGCGCAGGCGTCCTCGAGGTCGAGGAATACCTGGTCGGCGGGCAGGTCGCGGGCCTTGTCGATGAACTTCTGGCTGGACCCGGGCACCGCCAGGCAGGATCGACGGGGACGGGGGCTGGCGTTCGGAGTGCCCACGGCTCAGGCTCCTTGTCTACGTTGACGTCACTCCCCGCGATGCTTCCACGCCGCACCACCAGACACCGCACCGAGGTGATTGGTTTCTCACCCAGCCGAAGTCGCACCCGCCCACCCCACCCTCGTTCCCATGATCATCAGGACTTGAGCGCTGCCGGGGGCCCAGGAGGAGCAGTAATGTCCTGATGAGCAACCGAAAGGGAGCCCGGCGGGTGGGGGTCGGTCAGTCGCGAACCGGATTGCGTTCGGCTCGGCGACGGCCTGGCCGGGACAGGCTGCCGACATGATCACGAGCGTATTCTGAGGTAGCGCTGCCGTCGCGAGCGGGTTGGTCACGGTGGGCGCGTTGCGTGGACCTCGCTCCGGCGGCTGCTGCCCGATGTGTACGGACCGGCCGACCTCGAACCGAACCTGGCACTGCGCTCCCGCGCGGCCTATCTCTGGGTCGGGTGCCGCGCGGTGCTCGGTGGCTACTCGGCCGCCGAGCCGCTGTCCGCCGGGTGCGCGCCGGTCGACGCGCCCGCCGAGCTGATGCTGGCCGGTGCCCACCTGCGGGCACCGTCCGGAGTGATGGTGCACCAGACCAAGGTGGCCGGCGAGGAACACGTTGAGTACGGCGACCTTGTGCTGACCACTCCGGTGCGCACCGCGTATGACCTCGGGCGGTGCCCGCTGGATGAGGCGGTCGTGGCGGTGGACGCACTGTCCGCGCGGTTCGGGTTCGAGCCGAAGGACGTGCTGAGCTTTGCGGAGCGATACACCGGCGCCCGCGACTCGCTCCGCCTCCCCGGCGTGATCGCTCTGGCCGAGCCGCGAACCGAGTCCCCGATGGGGACACGGCCGCGGCTCGTACTGCTGCGCGGCGGTCTCCACCCGCCCTGTGCGCAGTACACGGTGGTGGACCAGCTCGGGCATTTCGTGGCTCGGGTCGACTTCGCCTACCCGGACGACCTGGTGGCGATCGAGTGCGAGGGCTCCGACCACTTCATCGACCAGCAGGTCATCCGGGACGGACGCCGATACACCCGCCTGGCAGACCTCGGCCGGCGCATCTACCGCTACTTTGCCCGCGACGTATACCGACACCCCGTCCGCATAGTGAGCGAAATTCACCGAGCCCTCACTGTCCACCACCAGACCTCGAGCCCATCCGCCCTCTTCCTCCCGTGATCATCAGGACGCCACGGCTGTCGCGGACACCTCCAGCCAGCGCTGGTGTCCTGATGATCACGGAACAGGCGGTGGGAGGCGGATTCGGCCGTGCGAGATTGGTTGGACCCGGCCGCCGACCGAGGTGCGCACCGCGGCGCCGCCCTCGGCAACCACCTCGACCTCCAGGGTGGAGGGGCGAGCCACCTCGGCACCCTGGTGGACGGTGAAGGCGAACTCCCCTTCGGCCGGCAACACGCCTCGGTCCACCAGGAAGACCGCCAGCGCCACCGCGGCGGAGCCGGTGGCGGGGTCCTCGGCAATACCCGAGCCGGGCGCGAACATGCGCACGTGCGCTCGCGCGGCCGCCGGGTCGAAGGCAGCCACGAGCAGGTGCCCGTTCTCCCGAATGCCGGACGGCAGCGAGGTCAGCACAGGCGAGCTGGCCTTGGCCACCGCGTCCGCGCGGACCGGCAGGATCGGACAGTCCAGGCCCGCGCCGGCCAGGCCCGGCTCCGCACCCGGATCCACGTCGGCGGCGGTCAACCCCACCACCTCGGCCAGTGCCACCGGGTCGAGCCGGGCGCCGACCACCGGTGTGCCGCCACCTATCCGCGCCCCCGACGCGTCAACGTGCACCGACAGCAACCCGGCACCGCATTCCTGAACGGCCTCGCCGGCCTCGATCACCCCGTCCCTGGCCAGCACCCAGGCCACCCCGACGCTCGGGTGGCCGGCGAACGGCAGCTCCCGGGCCGGGGTGAAGATCCGCACCCGGTACGAGGCACCCGGCTGGGTCGGCGGCAGCGGGAACACGGTCTCGGAGAGGTTGAACTCCCGGGCGAGCGCCTGCATCTGCCTGGTGTCCAACCCCTGGGCGCCGTGCACCACCGCGAGCGAGTTCCCGGCGAACGGCTGCTCGGCGAACACGTCGACGACATCGAAGCTCAGCATCTGCACGTCAGGGCTCACGGGCACGAAGCTAACCTTTGGGGCATGGGACTGGCGAGGGTGTTCGTGGCGCAGATGGTGGGCCTCGCCGTGTTCGGGCCGGACGGCGAACGCATCGGCAAGGTCCGCGACGCGGTGACCGGCATCCGGGTCGACCAGCAGCCACCCCGGGTACTCGGCATCGTGGTCGAGATGGTCACCCGCCAGCGGATCTTCGTACCGATGTTGCGGGTTACCGCGATCGACCCGGGGGCGGTCACCCTGACCACCGGGATGGTCAACCTGCGGCGCTTCGCCCAGCGCCCGAACGAGGTACTGGTCGTCGGTCAGATACTGGACGCCAAGGTGCGTGTCGTCGAGACCGGCGCGGACGCCGTGGTGGTGGATGCCGCGATCGAGCGCACCCGGTCCCGGGACTGGGTGGTGGGCCGGCTGGCGGTACGACAACGGCGCAGCCGGCTGTCCCGGCGGGGGCACGTGCAGGTGATGGACTGGTCGGAGCTCACCGGCCTTTCGTTGTCCGAGGAGGACCAGGGCACCGAGGGCCTGCTCGCCGTGCTGGAGAACATGCGGCCCGCCGACGTGGCCGCGACGCTGCACGAGCTGCCGGGCAAACGCCGCCGCGAGGTGGTCGACGCGCTGCACGACGAGCGGCTGGCCGACGTGTTCCAGGAGCTGTCCGACAACGACCAGCGCGACCTGCTGCGCTACCTGGACCCGGACCGGGCCGCCGATGTGCTCGAGGCGATGGACCCGGACGACGCCGCCGACCTGCTCGCCGAGCTGTCCTCAGCCGAGTCGGACCAGCTGCTCGAGCTGATGGAGCCGGAGGAGTCCGCGCCGCTGCGCCGGTTGCTGAGCTACTCCTCCGACACCGCGGGCGGGCTGATGACCCCGGAGCCGGTGATCCTGCGTCCGGATGCCACGGTGGCCGAGGCGCTGGCCCGGGTGCGCAACCCGGAGGTGCCCCCGGCGCTGGCCAGCATGGTCTTCGTGTGCAGGCCGCCGACGGCAACGCCGACCGGGGGCTACCTGGGCTGTGTGCACTCGCAGCGGCTGCTGCGCGAGCCGCCGTCCGAGCTGGTCGCCGGCATCGTGGACAGCGAGCTGGCCCGGCTGCACCCGGAGGCCCAGCTGGCCGAGGTGGCCCGCTACTTCGCCGCCTACAACCTGGTGTGCGGCCCGGTGGTGGACGACAACGACCACCTGCTCGGCGCGGTGACCGTGGACGACGTGCTGGACCACCTGCTGCCCGAGGGCTGGCGGGACCGAGAGCCGGGAGCCAATGGCGCCACGGCGGACGTGGCGGTGACCGGTGCCTGAGCTGCAGTCGAACCGTCGACTCGACCAGCCGCGCGGTCGGCGCGCGCCCCGGTTCGCGCACGACCCGGACGCGTTCGCCCGGCTGTCCGAGCGGATCGCCCGGTTCCTGGGTACCGGCCGGTTCCTGGCCATCCAGAGCGTCATCGTGGCGGTGTGGATCACGCTGAACCTGGTCGGTGCCCTGTGGCTGCGGTGGGACCCGTACCCGTTCATCCTGCTCAACCTGGCGTTCTCCACCCAGGCCGCCTACGCCGCTCCGCTCATCCTGCTGGCCCAGAACCGCCAGGACGACCGCGACCGGGTCTCCCTCGAGGAGGACCGCAACCGGGCGGAGCGCACCAAGGCGGACACCGAGTATCTGGCCAGGGAGCTGGCCGCGCTGCGGGTGGCGGTCGGCGAGGTCGTCACCCGCGACTACCTGCGCACCGAGCTCGACCGGCTCACCACCCAGCTGTCCGGCCCGGAGCCGACACGCGCCAACAAGTCCGCCCGCTCCGAGCGCCGCGCGGAAAAACTCGCCGAGCCCCGCACCACCGCACCGGCACGCCGAAACGGCACACCGAAACAAGCGTCCGATAGCAAACAGAACGGCAAGCCAGGAAGTTAGCCCCGCCTCGCCGGGCCAGAAGTCTTGCGACGAAGTCGTTCGGCCGCCAGGCCGAAGACCGCGGTGGTCCCGAGGAACTCGCCGGGGCGACGAGATCGTCGCCAGCGAGTTCTTCGAGGGCTAATCGACCAGCCGCTGGCTGATGCGGCGCAGGTTGACCATGTCGGCTTCGTCCAGCCGGTCCGCGAAGTGGCGGACCACGCCCTGCTGGTGAGTGCGTGAGGCGCGGCGCAGCCGGTCCATGCCGCGCTCGGTCAGGGTGGCCGCGACGCCGCGACCGTCCTCACGGACCCGGCTGCGGGTGACCAGCCCGATCCGCTCCAGCCGATCCACCAGACGAGTCACCCCGGAGCGGGACAGCAGTACCGCGTCGGCCAGCTCGGTCATCCGCAGCCGCCGCTCCGGCGCCTCGGCGAGTTGCACCAGCACGTCGTAGGCGGCCAGCGAGAGACGCTGCTCGGCGAGCAGCTCTGCCTCCAACGCCCTGGTGACGGTGGCGTGGCCACGCAGGTAGGCACGCCACACGGCGAAACCCTCCGGGTCGAAAGCGTTCTGCGACTCAGCTGCCATCGACTCTCCCCCGGTCGAGGTGCTGCCCGCCTGTTCCGGGGCGGATCGGGGACGTACATCAGTGGCGAGCAGGGGTGTCGGGTGAGGCACTACCGGTCCGCCCGCGCGGCCGTCGGTAGTTGCGATCGGTGGCATGCAATCAGATATTACAGATATCCGACAACGACCACTATAACTCCTAACTATTCTTAATCTTCACTAAAGGGTGACACTCGTTCAGCGGTCGAGCCCCCGATCTCGGATCTGGGCCACCGACCACCAGATCGGCCTTACCCGCACGTACCATGGAAAACGATGACCACGACATCGCACACCACCCAGCCGGCGGCGGGGATCAGCCACGATGCGGTCCGTGCCGCGTTGTCCAAGGTCGATGACCCCGAAATTCACAAGCCGATCACCGAGCTCGGCATGGTCAAGGACGTCGCCATCGCCGCAGACGGCACGGTTGCGGTGGCCATCTGGCTGACGGTGGCCGGTTGCCCGATGCGCGACACCATCACCAACCGGGTCCGCGCGGCGGTCACCGAGGTACCGGGCGTGCGCCAGGTGCAGGTCGAGCTCGATGTGATGAGCGACGAGCAGCGCACCGAACTGCGCAAGTCGCTGCGCGGCGGCTCCGCCGAGCCGACCATCCCGTTCGCCGAGCCCGGCTCGCTGACCCGGGTGTACTGCGTTGCCTCCGGCAAGGGCGGCGTCGGCAAGTCCTCGGTCACGGTCAACCTGGCCGCCTCGATGGCCGCGAAGGGCCTTTCGGTCGGCGTGCTCGACGCGGACATCTATGGGCACTCGGTGCCCAGGATGTTCGGCGCCTCGGGGCGCCCCACCAAGGTCGATGACATGATCATGCCACCGCAGGCGCACGGCGTGAAGATCATCTCGATCGGCATGTTCACTCAGGGTAATGTTCCGGTCACCTGGCGTGGCCCCATGCTGCACCGCGCACTGCAGCAGTTCCTGGCCGACGTATTCTGGGGCGACCTGGACGTGCTGCTGCTTGACCTGCCGCCCGGCACCGGTGACGTGGCCATCTCCTGCGCCCAGCTGATCCCGAACGCGGAGATTCTGCTGGTCACCACGCCACAGCAGGCCGCAGCGGAGGTGGCCGAGCGCGCCGGCTCCATCGCACTGCAGACCCACCAGCGGCTGGTCGGTGTGGTGGAGAACATGTCCTGGCTACAGATGCCGGACGGCACCCGGATGGAGATCTTCGGCGCGGGTGGCGGCCAGGCCGTCTCCGACTCGCTGAGCACCTCACTGGGTGCCTCCGTGCCGCTGCTCGGCCAGATTCCGCTGGACCCGGCACTGCGCGAGGCGGGCGACGACGGCACCCCGCTGGTGCTCTCCGCCCCGGGGACCGCCGCGGCGAAGGCGCTCTCCGGCGTGGCCCAGCGACTGACCACCCGGACCCGTGGGTTGGCCGGCATGTCACTGAACATCAGCCCAGTACGCAGGTAGCTGATTTCCCGCCCTCGAAGGACTCGCGGCGAGTTCCTCGGGACCAGCTACTGGCATGGCGGCCGAACGACTTCGTCGCAGAGCTGCTGGCTGGACGCCTGTCAGCCGATGACCGAGGCGACCGCGTCGGCCCAGAGCGCCACGCCGTCGTCGATCTGCGCGGAGTTGACCACCAGCGGCGGGATCATCCGCACCACGTTGCCGAACGCACCACAGGTCAGCAGCAGCAGACCCCGCTGCGCGGCGGCCGCGTGCGCCGCCGAAGCGGTGGCGGTGTCCGGCCCGCCGTCCGCTGTGCGGAACTCGTTGCCCACCATCAGGCCGAGCCCGCGCACGTCGGCGATGCCCGGGTGGTCGGCGGCCACCTTGCGCAGCCCTTCGAGCAGCCGGACGCCCTGCTCGGCCGCGTTGTCCACCAGCTTCTCCTCGCGGACCACGTCCAGGGTGGCGATCGCGGCGGCACAGGCCACCGCATTGCCACCGTAGGTTCCGCCCTGCGAGCCGGGCCAGGCCTTGGCCATCAGCTCTTCTGGCGCCGCGATCGCGGAGATCGGGAAGCCGCTGGCGATGCCCTTGGCGGTGACCAGGATGTCCGGCGTGACGCCCGGCGCGTGTTGGTGGCCCCAGAACCGGCCGGTACGCCCGACCCCGGTCTGCACCTCGTCGGCGATCAGCAGGATACCGTGCCGGTCGGCCCGCTCGCGCAGCCCGGCAAGGAACTCCGGCGGGGTCGGCACGTAGCCACCCTCGCCGAGCACCGGCTCGACGATGAACGCCGCCGTGTCAGCGGCCGGCGCACCGGTGACCAGCAGGTAGTCCAGCTCACGCAGTGCGAACTCGACCGCCTGCGGCACCGTCCAGCCGTAGCGGAACGCGTAGGGGAACGGCGCGACGGACACCCCGGGCATCAGCGGACCGAGGCCGGCGCGGATCTTGGCGCCGGAGGTGGTCAGCGCGGCCGCGCCCATGCTGCGGCCGTGGAACCCGCCGGTGAAGGAGATGACCCCGGGGCGACCGGTGGCGTGCCGGGCCAGCCGTACCGAGGCCTCCACCGCCTCGCTGCCCGAGTTCATGTAGAAGATGCTGTCCAGCCCCTCGGGCAGCACCTCGCCGAGCTTGTCGGTCAGCCGCAGCAGTGGTTCGTGCATCACGGTGGTGTACTGGCCGTGGATGAGCGTGCCGACCTGGCGCTGCGCGGCGGCCACCACCTTGGGATGGCAGTGCCCGGTGCTGGTCACGCCGATGCCGGCGGTGAAGTCCAGGTACCTCCGGTCCTCGGCGTCGTAGAGGTACACGCCCTCGCCGCGCTTCGCCAGTACCGGGGTCGCCTGCTTCAGAGCCGGGGACAACCGTGCCATCATCACTCCCACCGCATAATTTCATCGGGTCATCTGCCGAGCCGGCCAGATTGTCTACAATCCCATGGAAACACTCCGCCACGCATCCTGTCCAGTGCCCCGGCAACGCGAGTTCCCCTTCAGCGCGCAACGAACCGGGCTACTCAGCCGGTCGCCGAGGCGGCCGCTGCCTCGGGCGCGATGCGCTGCACCGCGCCGGCCATGTGCGACTCGAGCCTGGCCGCGAGCAACGCCTGGTCGCCGGAGCGTACTGCGTCGAGCAGCGCCCGGTGCTCGACCACCAGCTCGTCGGCCGGCGGCGCGGTCTCCTGCAGCGCGGTCAGGCACATCCGCGTCTCCACCAGCAGCCCATCGGCCATCCTGCGCAGCCGAGGGCTGCCGGAGGCGGCCACCAAGGTGGCATGGAACGCCTGGTCCGCATCGGCCATGGCCACCGCGTCCTTTGCACGGGCCGCCGCCACCATGGCGGCCAGCGCGCCGGCGAGCATCTCGGCCGCCGCCGCCTGGACCTCCGGCGCGGCGGACAGGATCAGCCGGCCGGCCGCCTGCTCGACGGCCAGCCGAGCCACGTACACATCACGTACCTGCTCGGCGTCCAGGTCGCGGACGAAGATGCCCCGGTGCCGCTCGCTGCGCAGCAGGCCCTCCGCGACCAGTCGCTGCATCGCCTCGCGCAGCGGACCTCGGCTCACCCCGAGCTGCCCGGCCAGCTCGACCTCGCCGAGCTGGCCGCCTGGCCGGAACTCGCCGCGCATGATGGCGACCCTGAGCTGGTCGGCGACCAGCGCCGCGGTGGACCGGCGGCCCACCCGGACCAGCTCATCCACCGTCACTCATCTCGCACCCGACGCGGGTTCCACCGGGACCCCCGTTTCGGGCTCCGCCGCCGGGGCGGTGCGGAACAGCTGGCCGAGCCCGGCGCGCGCGGTCCGGTCCCCGGCCAGCCGCAGGCCCTGCCAGATGCTGACCTGGTTGGCGGTGAGCACCGGCTTGCCAAGCCGCTGCTCCAGATCGTCGCACCACGCCATGGTGTGCAGGGCGGTGTCCGGCAGCAACAGCGCCTCGGCGCCCGGATGATCGCCGGCCTGCGCCACCTCCAGTACTCGGTCCCGACCCAGCGTCCCCACCTCGGCGGCGGTCAGGATGCCCAGGGTGCCCAGTTGCACCACACCGATCCCGGCGGCGGCCAGGAACCACACGAAGCGCTCCGCCACGTCATGGGGATAGGTGGCGGCGACCGCGACGCGCCGCACCCCGAGCCGGGCGGCCGCGTCGGCGAACGCGAACGAGGTGCTCGACGCCGGCACCCCGGCCACCTGCCCGAGCGCCCGGACCTGGGCGGCCGCGCCGTCCCAGCCGAACACGAAGCTGCCGGAGGTGCAGGCCCAGATGACCGCGTCGCAGGGCAGTGGGCCGGCTTCGGCCAGCTCGCGCGCGCCGGCGGCGAGCACCTCGTCCGAGCCGATGTCCAACAGCGCGTCGACCCGGTGCGCGTCCTCCCGCATCTCGGTGTGCGCCAGCCGTAGAGAGGGCGCGATCAAGCCGCTCGCCCCGTCGATCGAGTCGAGCATCCGCTGTGCCGTCGGGTAGTCGTCCTCGGCGCTGTAACCGGGGTAGAGGAAACCGATGGTGTGCATATCGGTCGACACTAATTCACCGCTACGCCGCCGGGGCGCGGCCCGCGTGCAACAGGCTCTGACCGGTGCCGACGCCATCGAGGCCCATGGCACGCAGCGCGGACCACATGGTGACCTGGTTCGCGGTGAGCACCGGCTTGCCAAGCGCCTGCTCCAGCGGCTCGATCACGTCATAGGTGGGTAGGTTGGTGCAGCTGATGTACATCGCATCCGCCTCCGGGGTGTCCACCGAGGCCACGATGTCCACCACCTCACGGTAGGACACCCGCCAGATGTTCCCGAGCAGTCCGAGCCCGCTGCTGGCCACGGTCCGCACGCCGTACTCGGCCAGAAAGCCGACCTGCCGGCTGGTCACCTCCTCGACATAGGGCGTTGCGATGGCCAGGTTCCGCACGCCGAGCGTGCCGAGCGCCTCCACCAGCGCGCCGGACGTCGTGCAGGCCGAGGGCGCGCCGGCATCCACCATGGTGCGCACCAACAGCCGCTCGCCGAGCATGCCACCCACGAAGCTGCCCGAGGCACAGGCGTAGGCGACCACATCCGGCTGCGGCGAGAGTACGTCCCTGGTGGCCCGGCGGACCACGCCGCGCTCACTCAAAGTGACCGCCATGTCGACGGTGACCGGGGTGGTGAAGAACGGCATCCGGGTCAGGTAGAGCGAGACGTTGTCCGGTGTCCAGCGCCAGAGCTCCCGGTCCAGCGCGAAGTCGAACGGGGCCACCACGCCGATGCCCCGCTGGGTCAGGTCCGCGTCGACGAAGGCGACGGAGAGTTCGGTGGGCATCGACGCGCGCCCTACGCTCGCGGCATGTCGGAGTGGCGCTCGTACAGCAGCCGTTCCCCCACGCTGCCGGAGCGCCACACGTCGTGGCAGGCCTGCGCCATCTGGTGCAGCCCCTCCACGATCGTGCCGTAGACGTTGCCGGGCACCCAGCCGACGTCACCGTTGAGCAGCAGGTTGTTGCGGCCGTAGAAGATCGCCAGGTCGATCACGCCCGGCAGGCCGGAGACCCCTTTGTCCTGCTTGAACTCCTCGTCGAGCATGCCGCCGGGGAAGGAGAAGAACACCACGTCCCCCGGGATCGGCGTGACCGTCGGGTTCTCCATGCCTACCTCGTGCTCGGTGAACCGGGGAACCATGGTGTACACCTCGTTGCGGGCGTACTTGGCATGCTGCGCGTCACCGCCCTGGGGCAGCGCGTTCCACACCGCCTCGCAGGTACGGGGAGCCTCTTTCTCCAGCAGCTCGGCAACACAGGAAACGCCTCGCTTGGCTAGGGTGATTCGGAGCAGACGTGACATGGGCTACCCCCGGGGACGTACCTGGTGTCTGATCTCACGCGATCTGCTGTGACCCGAGATTGTTGACAATAATACGAGCGCTTCCTAGCGTGTCAATGCGCCAGCCCGGCCCGCAACACGACCGTCACGAGGTTTCGCTAACTTGACAGTTTCCGCAGCTCAGAGCACTGAACCAGTACTGGTCGTGCTGCACTCGGAGGATCTTCCGCCCGGCCTGGACAACCGCGTTGCGGCAAATACGACCTGCCCTGTCAGATACGCCACGGCGCCGGAGTTGGCCAGCTGCCTTCCCGGCGCGGACACGCTTCTGGTGTGGGACTTCACCATCGGCCACGCGCTGCGGGAGAGCTGGTCCGCCGGCGACTCGCTGCGCTGGGTGCACACCGCGAGCGCCGGGGTGGACCGGCTGATCTTCGACGAGATGGTCCGCTCCGAGGTGGTGATCACCAACTCCCGGGGGGTGTTCGACACGGCGATGGCCGAGTACGTGCTGGGGCTGGTGCTGGCCTACGCAAAGGACCTGCCGACCACGTTGCGGCAGCAACAGGACCGGCGGTGGTGGCACCGGGAGACCGAGACCGTCGCAGGCAAGACCGCGGTCGTGGTCGGCGGCGGGCCGATCGGCGCGGCCACCGCCGCACTGCTGCGCGCGGTGGGCATGCGGGTGCACCTGGTGGGCCGCCGCGCCCGCCCCGGCGTGCTGGCCGCCGAGGGGCTACCCGGGTTGCTCGGCGAGACGGACTACCTCGTGCTGGCCGCGCCGCTGACCGAACAGACCAGGGGCATGGTCAACACCGAGCTGCTCGCCCGGCTGCCACCGAGGGCTCGGCTGATCAACGTCGGCAGGGGCGCGCTGGTGGTGGAGGACGACCTGGTGGCCGCGCTGCGCGCCGGCACGCTGGCCGGAGCCGCGCTGGACGTGTTCCAGACCGAGCCGCTGCCGGCCGACTCACCGCTGTGGGCGCTGCCCGGTGTCGTCGTCTCGCCGCACATGTCCGGTGACGTGATCGGCTGGCGACACTCTCTGGTCGACCTGTTCGCCGACAACCTGGCCCGCTATCGGGCCGGTGCGCCATTGCGCAATGTGGTCGACAAGACCCACGGATACGTCACCTCAGGGAGCCGCTAGATGACCTCGGTGAGTTCGACCGCCGACCTCAGCGCCACCGACTTGCTGGCCGCGTACCGGGCTGGCGAGCTGTCCCCGGTACAGGCCACCCAGGACGCACTGGAACGGATCGAACGGCTGGACGGCCAGGTCAACGCCTACGTCCTGATCGACCCGGCCGGTGCGCTTGATGCCGCGCGGGCCAGCGAGCGGCGCTGGCGCCTCGGCGAGCCGATCGGCCCGCTGGACGGTGTGCCGACCTCGATCAAGGACATCCTGCTCACCGAGGGGTGGCCGACGCTGCGCGGCTCGCACACCGTCGACGACGCCGGCCCGTGGCAGGTCGACGGGCCGCCGGTGGCCAGGGTCCGCGAGGCCGGCGCGGTGCTGCTGGGCAAGACCACCACGCCCGAGCTGGCTTGGAAGGGCGTCACCGACTCACCCCGCTTCGGCGTCACCGGCAACCCGTGGCGTCCGGAGCTGACCGCCGGTGGCTCCAGTGGTGGCGGCGCGGCCGCCGTCGGGCTGGGCATGGGCGCATTGACCCTCGGCACCGACGGCGGCGGTTCGGTCCGCATCCCGGCATCGTTCAGCGGAGTCGTTGCGCACAAACCGACCTACGGCCGGGTGCCGCACTACCCGGCCAGCCCGTTCGGCACGCTCGCGCACGTCGGGCCGCTGACCAGGACAGCCGCCGACGCCGCACTGCTGCTGGACGTCATCTCCGGCTTCGACTCCCGCGATGCCTGGGCGCTGGCGCCTGCGCCGTCCTGTGTGGACGCGCTGTCCCGGGCGGACCTGGCCGGGCTGCGGGTGGCGGTCAGCCCGGCGCTGGGCTTCGTCAGCGTGCACCCCGAGGTGGCCGAGGCGTTCGAAAGGGCGGTGGCGGTGTTCCGCGAGCTTGGCGCACAGGTAGAGCTCGCGGACCCGGGCTTCGAGGACCCGGTGGAGGCGTTCCACGTGTTGTGGTTCGCCGGCGCGGCCAAGTCGACCGACCACCTGAGTGCCGCCCAACTGGCCACCATGGACCCCGGGCTGGCCGAGATCGTGCGGACCGGCACGCGCTACAGCGCCGTGGAGTACCTCAGTGCGATGGCGGTGCGCAACGACATGGGTACCCGGATGGGTGTCTTCCACGAGCGCTACGACCTGCTGCTGACCCCGACGATGCCGATCCCGGCCTTCCAGGGCGGGATCGAGGTGCCGCCCGGTTCCCCGTCGCCTCGGTGGACCAGCTGGACGCCGTTCACCTACCCGTTCAACATGACCCAGCAGCCGGCCGCCAGCGTGCCGTGCGGGTTCACCTCGGACGAGCTGCCGATCGGCCTGCAGATCGTCGGCCCCCGGCACGGCGACCCCGCGGTGCTGGCCGCCGCGCACGCCTACCAGCAGGCCACCGACTGGCACCAGCGCCGCCCACCACTGCTGGCGCTCCACGCCTCGTGAGGCGGTCAGGTGGCGTCGGGGTCGATGGGCGGGCGTTCGCCGGGGGACAGCGGCCTCGGCGCGGGACGGGGCGCGAACGCCGGCGGCAACTCGGTGCCCGCCGCCTTGCCGCCGAGCGCGGCGGTGTACCCGTTGGGCTTGAGGCCCGGCAGGCCGAAGTCGGGCGGGTCGTCGTCGAACAGGGTGCGCGCCATCGCGCGCCGGGGGTCGAAGTCGCGCAGGCCGCGCAGATCCTGCAGGGGCTTGCGGAACTCGTCGAACTCCGGCCCGAGCTCCCGGCTGAGCTGTTCCCTCGCGCCGGTGGCGAACTCGCGGACCTGCCGGACGGTGCGTCCCAGCCAGGCCGCCGCCTCGGGCAGCCGCTCCGGCCCGAGGATGAACAGCGCGGCCACCAGCAGGACGAGGATCTCGCCCCAGCCGACGTTCTCGAACACCTCGGCCCGCCTCTCCGTGCGCCCAGTCAGACCGTCTCAGCCAGATCGTGTCAGTCGGACCGCAGGGTTGCGGTGACGGTGAGCGGGCGACCCTGCCGGATCAGCTGAATCGGCACCTGCTCACCGATCGCGCGCTCCTGTACGGCCACGTACAGTTCGTCGGCCGTGCGGATCGACCGGTCTCCGATCTTGATGATGACGTCCTGCTCGACAATACCCGCTTCGGCCGCCGCGCTGCCCGGGCGCACGTTCTGCACCTGGGCGCCGTCCATCGTCCCGTCGGTCACCCCCGGCCGGGCAGCGTTGAGGCCCAGCTCGGCATGCTTGACCGAACCGGTGCGGATCAGCTGCTCGGCGATCTTGCGGGCACCGTCGATCGGGATGGCGAAGCCGAGCCCGATCGACCCGCCCTGCTGGCCCGCCGAGCGGATCGCCGCGTCGATGCCGACCACCGCGCCGGTCGAGTCGACCAGCGGGCCACCCGAGTTGCCCAGGTTGATCGCGGCGTCCGTCTGGATCGCGTCGATCACCGCGTTGGTGTCCGTGCCGTCCCCGGACAACCGCAGCGGCCGGTGCAGCGCGCTGACAATGCCGTCGGTGACCGTGCCGGCCAGGCCGAGCGGGGAACCGATGGCGATCACCGTGTCCCCCACCGCGAGGCTGGACGAGGTGCCCAGCCGCGCCACTGTCGGGTTCGGGGTGTTGACCTTGACCACCGCCAGGTCGGTCTTCGGGTCCCGGCCGACGATCCGCGCGGGTATCCGGGTACCCGTCTGGAACACCGCCTCGATCCTCGCGTCCGGCACGTTGGCGGCCGGGGACACCACGTGGTTGTTGGTCAGGATGTATCCGTCCTTGTCGATCACCACGCCGGACCCGGTGTCGTCCTGGTCCCCGACGCTGACCTGGATGGACACCACCGCCGGCAGCACCCTGGCCGCGATGTCGGCCACCGAACCGGGGGCGCGCTCCTTGCCTGGGCTGGTCTCCGCGATCGTCGCGCCCGGTGAGGTCAACGCGGAGGTGGAGTCACTCGCCCACTTGCCGACCAGGCCGCCGAGCGCCCCGATCAGCAGTGCGACCAGGCCGAGCAGGGCAAGCACGGTCGGTTTGACCCGCTTGCCGAACAGCAGCTCACGGGCGCTGAGCCGGGCACCCTCCGGGGGGACCGACGACTTCGGTGCCGGTGCGCCAACCGAGGGCGGCCCGAGCCGCACCGACGCCTCCGGGTCGCGCCACGGGTCCTTGGCGGCCCCGCCCGCCCAGAACGGGTCGGGCTCCGGGCGGCCCCGCTCGCCGCCGGGCGGGCGCTGCAGGCCGTTCCTACCACCGCTGGGCCGGCCGAACGCACTTGCCAGCGCATGGTGCGGTGGCTCCTGGCGCGGTATCGAGTCCTTGCCCCTGCCGGAGCCGTTGCGGGCCGGCTCGAACGCGCCGTCCACCCCGTCCGGTCGGCCGAACGCCTCGGCCGCGCTCGGCTCGACCGGCGGCGCCAGCAGTGGGCGAGGCCCGAGCCGGGGCGGCTCCGCGCGCTGCTCGGGCTGATCTTCACTCATCGCCGGGCGGGCTCCTGGTGTCGTGGCGGATGCGCACTGGGCGCGAAACTACCGCCAGCTTGCCCGTAACGGGGTGAACCGCCTGTGAGGGTTGCGCGCGCTCCGCCCGTCGAGGGTGAGCCGGAGGTCTGTCCGAGCCGCCGGATCATGCGGTACCCGGAGGCGGGTTCAGCGGCGGTAGCGCCATGGGGCGAGCAGGGCCGAGCGGGGCAGTGTGCCCATCGGCGTAGCCGCGCCGCGGTCGAGCAGCACGCTGTCCACCCTCGGCATGCTGGCCAGCGGGCTGCTCAGCGACGCCGCGCCGCCGAACTGCTGCCGGGAGTCCAGCGCCGCGCGGGGCATCGAACCGCGCGGGTTGGAGGGCGTCGAGGCTTGTGTCGGCGAGCCGGCCTGGCCGGCCACCATCAGCGCGCCGAGCGCGATACCGGAGACCACGGCACCGGCACCCAACCGGGACCGGCGGTCCATCCGGCGCTTGCGGGGGGCGGGCTGCTTGGGCTCACGCAGCATCGACACCAGCTCACCGTCCGGGCCGACGGCCAGGCCGGCCGGCGGCTCGGGGAGCAGCGCGTGGCTGGGGATGTTCTGCAGGTTGCGCAGCAGCGCCATGGGCATGCAGGGCGCCGAGGACGCCCGCAGCGCAAGCCTGGCCTGAGTTTGCGCGACGACCTCGTTGGCGCACTCCGAACAAGTGGAAAGGTGCCGCAACGCCCGGCGCTGCGCTCCCGGTGACAGCTCCTCGTCGACGTAAGCCACGATGGCGTCCAGGGCGATGTGCCCACCGCCCCACGCCGGCTCCGCCGAGAGCTGCTGCGAAAGCCCCGCCATTCGCCTAACCTCCCGTGCGTCCAGCAGACTCGAGTGTCGGTGTGCCGATCGCCACACCGGCCACCTTCTCCGTCCGGTGCCGTTCCAGGGACGTACGCAGCGCCGCACGGCCCCGGTGGATTCGGCTCCGGACGGTACCCAACTTCACCCCCAGCGTCGCGCCGATCTCTTCGTAGGATAGGCCCTCGATGTCGCACAGCACGACGGCCGCACGAAACTCCGGGGCCAACTCGTCGAGCGAGGCCTGCAGCGCCGGGTCCAGATGCGTCTCGGAGTAGACCTGCTCCGGGTCCGGCCCACCGCCGGGCAGCCGGTCGGTGTCCTCCGGCAGACCCTCCATCCGCAACCGGCCACGACGGCGCACCATGTCAAGGAAGAGGTTCGTGGTGATCCGGTGCAGCCAGCCCTCGAACGTGCCCGGCTGGTAGGACGACAGCGACCGGAACACCCGGATGAACGTCTCCTGGGTGAGATCCTCCGCGTCGTGCGCGTTGCCGGTGAGCCGGTACGCCAGCCGGTAGACCCGGTCCCCGTGCTCCCGGACCACCTCGTCCCAGCTCGGTGGCGTCCAGGCGGCGTTGTCGGGCAACACCGCCGCGTTGGCCTGATCGACGCTGAGTCGATCAGGCTTGGGTCGATCAGGCTTGGGTCGATCGGCCATGATGGCGGTTCCCACCTCCTGCGGGCTGCCCTGTCGAACACCGTAAACGTCCGAGGCCGCCCATTTGTTTCCGTCCGGCTAACACTGAGCCTGCCCGACGAGCGTGAAACGCTGATGAGGTGCGGCTGAGAGCAGGGTAAGAATCACAGTCGGCGGCTCCGCCCCCGACGGCCCCCGAAAACCTCCACCCCCAACAACCCCCGAAACCTCCACCCTCGACGACTCCGGCGACTCAACTCCCGCAGCTTGGTGACCGGGTACCGCGTGTGCAGGACCGCGCAGCGAGATGAGGACAGTAATCTCGGCGCGTGACCGCTCACCGCACCTCCACTGGGATTACCGCCCCGAGGGGACTCTGGTGTGGCTACCTCGACGACCACCTCGGCGAGGAGGATGCACTTCTGGGAGCTCGCGCGCTCAGCGCGGAGTTCGGCTGCACTCCGGTGCAGCCGACAACCGGCGCGATGCTGCGGTTCCTGGCCACCACACTGCGGGCCAGAGCGGTGGTGGAGATCGGTACCGGCACCGGCGTCAGTGGGCAGTGGCTGCTGCGTGGCATGGCCGGCGAGGGCGTGCTGACCTCGATCGACGTGGAGCCGGAGCACCAGCGCGCCGCCCGGTCCGGCTTCCTGGCCGCCGGTCATTCCCCTTCCCGGCTGCGGTTGATCAACGGGAGGGCGCTGGACGTGCTGCCACGGCTCGCGGACGGCATCTACGACCTGGTGTTCGCCGATGCGTTCGTGGCGGAGTACCCGAGGTACCTGTGCGAGGCGGTCCGACTGCTGCGCCCCGGCGGCGTGCTCGCGTTGAGCGGCGTGCTCGACACTGACGGGCTCGACGTGCCGGTCCGGGGGCCGGAGGCCGCCGCGTTGCGCGAGGTGCTGCGCCTGGCCGCCGAGGACGAGCGTCTGGTGCCGCTGCCGGTGTCGGTCGGTGACGACCTGCTGATCGCGGCCAGAGCCGCCGGCTGACCAGGTCGGGTGGGTGGTAGCTCCCGGGCCGCCAACCCGTCGTGGCGTTACGGCCAGGTTCCGGGGTTTCGCTATCGGCCGCTCACCTCCGAGGGTTTCTCCGCGATGACCAGTGAGTTGACCACCTCGGTGTGCGGGTCGAGCACGATCAGTGGGCGGAAACCGGCCAGGTCACGCAGCGCCAGCGGTGGGTAGAGCAAGGTCCGCAGCGAGTGCGCGCTGCGCGCGAGCAGCAACGCTCCCGGTCTCATCCGCCGATAGAGATGCTCCACCACCCGTGACTTGTCGCCACGGTGCGGACCGACCATCGCCGCGACGTACACCAGGTCGTAGCCGGCGAGATCACCACAGTCCAGCACGTCAGCACACCGGAAACGCAACGAGGCGATCCCCAGTGCCCCGGCGAGCCGTTGCGCCAGCCGGACGGCCTCCGAGTCGATGTCGATATTGTCGATCTCGGTGTGGCCGTGCTGACTCGCCAACAACAGCGACGTCAAAGGCAACGGGCCCGCACCCACGAACAGGAGGCGGACCGGCGCGCACTCCGCGACTCCCAACACGGCATAGTGTTCCAGACGGGTCAGCCGCTGGTAGTTCGCGAAGTACGGGAACTCGGCCAAATCCCGCCACGGCTGGCTACTGGCGGCGATCCGCCGGGCCCAGGCGCGTTCGAGCTCGACCTCACCCTCGGCGCACAGGTTGCGCAATCCCGGGCTGATTCGACGAATCGCCGCATCCGCCAGAACCTGGCGGGCGATCTCACTGTCCCCAGGATAGGTGGCCACTCTGACCAGTTCACTGAACACCGCGTTCGTGCGCGCGTTGGGCGACAGGGTCGGCAGCGCCATCAGCTCCTGATACAGCCGCAAGAGCTCCACCACGATCTCCGGCCGCCGCCACACCAACGATCCCGCCAACCCGGTGCCCGTCGAAGCCACCGAGGGATTGGTCCGATCAATGGCCATCCGGGAATTCTGGCAGCATCTAGGTCACGTAGTCAGAAGCGCGCCAAATTTAGGGCGCCCGTAGTAAATGGATAGTGGTTAACCGGGAAGTCGAGCAGCCTCGAGATGAACCAGTCTGGCTGGATCGAGTTGGGCCAGTCTGGCGGCGTCGAGGTCGAAGTAGACGGTGTCCCACGGATCCGGCCGGGCGTCGAACACCTCGACCGCCGCCGGGTAGGCCCGCCAGAAGTCCAGCGCACCGGCCGAGGAGGCGTCGGTGTGCAGGCACACGAACTCATAGCCACCAGGGCCCAATGCCCAGCGCGCGGCGGCGGTGGCCAGCGCGCGGCCGACCCCTCGGCGCCGCTGCTCGCGCACGATCCACACCCTGGCCAGCTGGCCGGTGTGCCATGTCGCGTAGCGGCGAGCCAGCCATGCAGGCGTGCCTGGACTGGCCGGCCCACTCGGTTTGACGACGGTGATCCCAGCGAACACCTGGTCGCATTCGGCGACGAAGAGCGCCCACCCCGGACGGTCCAGGTAGGTCCCGGCGAGATCGTCGATGTCACGGTGCCAACGCTCGTGGTAGCCACGCAGGTCTTCGGCCAGAACACGCCGCATGTGCGCCCGACACGCGTCCAGATCTTGCTTGCCCGCGAGCCGCACCACGAGCGTCATTGGAACCCCTTACCATCCGGTCCTGGTTATCTACTGCAAGTTTAATGCAACAGCGTTTTGGCCGTAACTGCTAAATGAGCGTAACTTTTCCGCGGAGCCGTCGATGATGTTGCCGGCGAGCGACCGCGCCAAGGAGGCTCACGCATGAACCGACTACCGGGCCTCCGGGCGCTCTCGGTGTTGCTGTGCCTTCTCGCGGCAGTGACGGCGTGTGGAACTGCGCCGAGCACCACCTCTGGATCACCGGTGCCCGACGGGAAGCTCACGGTCGCCGTCGAGTTCGGCCCCAAGGCCGGTCTCGCGATCGACACCGACGACGCGTTCGTGCTCACCGCACTCGGCGTCGACGAGACCTTGGTTCGGGCCGACCCGAGCGGGCAAGGTCAGCCTGGGCTGGCTACTTCCTGCCAGCGGATCGACCCCCGCACCTGGCGATTCCAGCTGCGGCAAGGGGTGCTCTTCCACGACGGCACCCCGCTCACCCCGGAGGCGGTGGTCACCGCACTGAACTACGTCAGCTCGGTCGCCGCCCCGCCACGGGCAATCAAGGGAGTCGGGTTGCACGCCAGCAAGGACAGCCCCGACACGGTGCGGATCAGCACGGCAATCCCTGATCCGATCCTGCCATTGCGGTTGTCCAGCCCGAACACCGCGATCCTCGCACCCTCGGCCTACCGCTCGCCCGGGCCGCCCACCCCGATCAGAACCGGTACCGGCCCGTTCGTACTCACCGATGTCGCGGCGGCGCGCAGCGCCAGCGTGGTGCGGTGGGACCGCTACTGGGGCCCTCGGCCCGCGTTGGCCACGGTGGTGGCCCGGTTCATCCCGGACCCGATTGGCCCGCGCCACCGCCCTGCGGGCCGGGGACGTCGACCTCGCCCAGGGGATCCCGGACACCGCGCTGCCCACGCTGACCGGCGTGCCCCAGATCACGGTCGTCAGCTATCCGGTGCCGCGCACCGTCAGCCTCTACACGAACCTCGCCTCACCCGCACTGGCGGATCGCGGGCCCGGGAGGTGATCGAGAAGGCCATCGACCGCCCGGCGTTGGCGACCCAGGTTCTGGACGGTTCGGCGACCGCGGCCTCGCTGTCTTGGTCGCCATCTCGAACACCGGTCTGCCCACCGGAAAGGGCATCGCGGCGCGGGGAGGCCGTCGCGCGCGGAGGCTGGCTCGCCGTGCTGCTCACCGCCGCCGGCATGCTCCTCGGCCTGCTGATCACCCTCGCGCTGCCGCGCCGAATCACTGGCCCTGCCCCCGCCGAGGCGCCACCGAGGGCCACCCGCAATGCAGCGACTTCGTGACCTGGCTACCGAGCCGGGTGCGCAGGCGACCGACTCGCCCAAGGATTGGCTGGGGTCAGCTGGCGGTGACGCCCTTGCCGAGGACCACCACGCCGCCGGAGCTGACCGTGTAGCGGCCCCCGTCCAGGGCCAGGTCCACGCCGACCTGCGCGCCGTCCGGCACCGTCA